>JBGTJW010000231.1:0-36984 GCA_041744955.1 Stenomitos sp.
TATGACGATTGAGCAACCCTTGCAGTTGCTGGCGCTCCTCTAGCTCTAACCTCAAAACTTTTGGCGCTAGTCGGGGCACATTTCCTGCCTCCACTCACTGAACCCTGAAATGGTATCTTAACTTTCGCCCTAATGTACTAGAGGGGGGCGCTGACCGTCTGACACATCTTTCTGCTTGGTAGTCAAAACCGCCACCACAGAAGCAACTAAAAGACATAAAACACCGGGTCAGTGGTCGCAAAACCAATGCTTAAGAAAAGCTTAAAGCACCAGGGATCAACAAAAGCGGCTGCTAAATTGATGCATATAGTACTGGAGTCGGCTTAAATAAAGACTCTAACGATGAATGACTGTGAATACTTGGCAGGCGCTAGATCCACCTTATAAGGATTCTGGCGCTTCGCCATTTTAAAGCGATGATTGCTTAGACTAAAAACTCTAACGCGATCGCAACTCGAAGCAATGCCCCAAACCCTGGTTGTTAAAATTGGTACGTCGAGCCTGACTCAGCCAGCCAACGGACTTTTGGCACTGGCAACGATCGCCACTCTGGTAGAAGTGTTGAGTAGTCTCAGACAGCAAGGCTATCGGATTGTCCTGGTTTCATCCGGTGCTGTAGGGGTTGGCTGCGCGAGACTGGGGATGACCGAACGTCCACGGACGATCGCCCTGAAGCAAGCAGTCGCAGCCGTGGGTCAGGGGCGGCTCATCCGCATCTACGACGATTTTTTTACCTCTTTACAGCAGCCGATCGCGCAGGTGCTACTGACTCGTAGCGATCTGGTGCAACGCAATAGCTATCTCAACATTGAGCGAACCTTTCAGCAATTGCTTCAGCTTGGCGTGATCCCCATCGTCAACGAAAACGATACGGTTGCGGTTGATGAACTGAAGTTTGGCGATAACGATACGCTTTCGGCGCTGGTTGCCAATTTAGTACGAGCAGACTGGCTCTTTTTACTCACGGATGTCGATCGCCTTTATTCAGCCGACCCCCGCAGCGATCCAGACGCGCAACCGATCAGCCGCATTAGCCGGATGGAGCAACTGAAGGAACTCCAGGTCAAAATAGGCGATCGCGGCTCTCGGTGGGGCACTGGCGGCATGACGACAAAAATTGCCGCTGCCCAAATCGCGATCGGTGCTGGCGTGCGTACAGTCATTACGGATGGTCGTCACCCCAGAAACCTGGAAAAGATCTTGCAAGGCGAAGCGATCGGCACCCAGTTTGAACCCCAATCTCGTCCTGCCAGCGCTCGTAAACGTTGGATCGCTCACGGCTTAATTCCTACAGGCACGCTCTACCTGGACGATGGTGCTGTCAAGGCGATTCGTAACGCCGGACGATCGCTCCTTGCCACAGGGATCGTGCAGGTAGAAGGCGAGTTCCAAAGCCAGGAAGCCGTGTTTCTGTGCGATCGCTCCGGGCTGGAAATTGCCAGAGGGATCGTCAACTACCACAGCGCCGAACTTCAGCAAATCAAAGGACAACAATCCGACGCGATCGCGACCATCCTTGGCTACCCCGGTGCCGAAACCGTTGTGCATCGAGACAATCTAGTTCTGAGTTAGTTCCTAGGTTGCTCTATCGTCTTTTAGATGGCTTGTCTCGGTTGTGTTTTAAGCGCTTTTAAGGTTGACTAGGCAGATCAGATTATATTGCTATGCTGTAAGTCAAGACTGAGTAGCTATAGCCGTAGCCATATTGGTTAGGACGGGGTGCAGGGGTAGAACCCCTGGCTGGGGGCGAAGCCCCCACACCCCCTTTGATCCCAATGTCCTAAGCCCTGTGGCGATAGCTATAAATGCAAATTGGCGGTTTACAACATGGATGTTCTCATAGAGTCAACAAGGAGCTTTGAGAAGGATCTTGGCAAGCTAAGTAAAGAAGAGAAAGACGCGGCGATCAAGAAAATTAATGATTGCGCTAGTCTCTTCCCTACTCAAAAAGCGGATGTTTTCCGCGAGTTATATCGTCTTCCCCTAGCTTCAGAGCTGAATGGCTACGAAGCTTCGCTATATACACTGAAGGTTTCGCAGGAACTAAGAGTAATTGTGGCAGTAGACGAAGATCCAATTTTTGATCAAGGCATTTTTACTCTTTTTCGAGCCGTCAAACATAGTGACCTTGATAAAGCATATAAAGATGTAGCAGAGTCTTTATACCAAGAACTCCTTCATCAGGGTCGAAAACCTGCTCGAATCTCGTAAGTCCATTTATGGCGCAAACCATTACTCTTTGTGATGAATACGGCATTATTTATCAAGCGATGAAGCTTTTGCCGGATGACGAGTTGAAGTTTGGCTTTCTTGAAGCACTGGCAGAGCTTGAAGATAACGAGTGCCATCGAACCAGAAAATTTCCAAGAACGAGGCTACACAAAGTCAAAGGTGTGAAGCAAGCAATTTATCGGGCTGATATAGCTAAAACATCAGGTTGGCGCTTGCACGTTCAGTACATTAATGGGCAGATTCATCTTAAGGATATTATCGAGGGTCAAAGACACGATGATGTAATGGAGGTGATCAAATCGAAGAAGGCACGTTATGAGTAATTTTGAGGCGCTTTTGCTGACTATGAGAGGAAGTCAGGAGCCACAAGTAATACTTAGAATCAACGCTCAAAACTTCATCTTTCCTCTCGCCTCGCTCCTCCCACATTCCCTACCATTGTGCGAGCCGACGATCGCGCCATTGCTTTCCGATGCGGCGGATAGTCAACTGGCGGCGGGGTTGCTGCGAGCAGAGACTCTAGATTAAACCGATACCCCACATTGCGAACAGTTTGAATCAAGTTAGGCTGACGGGGATCTGTTTCGATTTTTTTGCGGAGCGACAGGATGTGGGTATCAACGGTGCGGGGATTATCGATCGCATCAGGCCAAGCTCGTCGCAGTAACTCTAGCCGACTAAGGGGCATTCCACCAGCCTGAGCTAACACATACAGCAAGCTAAACTCCTGGGGGGTTAGATCAACCAGATCACCCTTAAACCGCACACGACGATGCACCAGGTCAATCTTGAGGTCACCATAATCTAGCGAGGCTGACGGGGCAGGTGCTTTGCTGCGTCGGGTCAAGGCATCGACTCTGGCAAGAAATTCCTGCATCCCAAACGGCTTGGTCAGATAGTCGTCGGCTCCGGCTCGTAAACCCTCAACGATATCGGTTTCTGTACTTCGAGCAGACAGCATCAGAATGAGTGACTGGTGCTGTTGCTGAAGCCAGCGGCAAAACTCAATGCCATTGCCGTCAGGCAGCTCTGAGTCCAAAATAACCAGCGTGGGCTGACGATGCTGAAATGTATCCCTTGCCTGGTGGAGGTCAGCCGATTGATGCACCCAATAACCAGCCTGCTGCAAATGCCACCCTAGTAGCGATCGCAGATGCGGATTTGCCTCGACGATTTGAATACAAAAAGCTCCCACGGAGGCTGCATTCCTCAAAGATTGTGAGTATAAACCTATCAGAGCCTTCGCTCCAGGTTTGTAATCGGCGCTACTCCTATCCGTTCAACGTTCTAGAGAAGGTTGGTGGACTCTAGTGAATTGCTGCCCCGGACATCAGACAAATTACAGGCAACCAAAAAAGTTTTATACGTTACCGTCTCAGGACGGAGCAAGAACTTTATTCATTAAAGTTAAAATGAGTGCAGATAGCAGTTTTGTTTAAGGCGAGTGGTTCGGGGTCAATGGTTTTGCGTTAGCATCCATTTTCAGCCTCCTGGTGGATCACTGCCCCTTTGAGTCCGAGCTGTTAACTTAGTCACCTTAACGCGAATTATGTTGCAGGACACCCCCACCATCCGCTACTACCAGAAACTCAGCGATGCCTTAGTCGATCTCTGGAACCGAGGTTATCGCTTTGACGACCTACGCCTTTATGTGGATGGCTACTTGGCTTCACTTAGGCATTCCAGCAGCCTGGAGCCGTATTTGATTCACCGTCTGGAAGAGGAGATCGTCCGTTATCTTTATGACCCCTCTAACTTTGAAAAGACCGACACGGAACTGGATTATCGTTAAAGCGTGAACGATCGCAGCCACTTTAAAATTGAAGTTCAAACGCCATGCTGTGGCGCTTTTATAGCAAGGCGTGAGCGGTTTTCTAGCCTTCTCGCTTAAGCACTTGATACCTGATCTGCACTAGCCCTGAATCGTAGCCTTGGCTGGCAAGGCATTGAAGGGGCATTGTCAGGGCAGTTTCGCCAAATAACGGTATACCGCTACCGAGCAAGATGGGATGGACAGAAAGAATGAGTTCGTCTAATAGCTCATGCTCGACGAACGGGTGGATTAGCGCGGCTCCACCAACGAGCCAGATGTCTTTGCCATCGCTTTGGCGGAGTGTCTCCACAAAGGCTTTGATATCTGTACGGACTGTTTCAGCGTGGGGCGACGCATCAAAGCCAGGATCGCGCGAAAAAATATAGCATTGCTTCTCCTGATACGGAAACTCGCCAAACGTTAACACTTGTTCATAGGTTTTTCGCCCCATCAGCACAGTGTCAACGCTAGCCAGAAATTCTGTGTAGCCGTAGTCCTGGTCTGTGAATAGCCAATCGACTTCGCCAGAGGGTCGGGCGATATAGCCATCCAGGCTTGCAGCAATGAAAAGAATAAGCCGACGCATCGTGCGGTAGTTGAAATTTTTCTATGTAGAGTACCACACTGTTGCTTGCCTTCTGGGTGCTGCTACCTGGGTCACAAACGGCGCTGCACGGCTTTCCTCATCGCATCCATTAACGGACGATCGCGCTCCTCGTCGAACGGAATAGACTGTCGATGCTCTGGCTCATAGGACTGGGGCAGAGAGGTGCGGTACGGCTCAGGCTCCATCAAATATCTGGGAAACACATGGGCGTGGAGGGCTGGCTCCAAATTGCCCAAAATTTGGTAGTTGATGCGGTAGGCATTGGTGACTTCAAGTAGTGCATCGCCCAAAACTGCCATATCGTGCAGGAATTGCGATCGCCCCGGCTCATCCAGCGCATTCAAATCTGGCACGACTGGATCGGGCAGCAGCAATGAGTAACCGCGCAAAAACTGTACGTCTCCTAAAACTAACCAACCCGACAACACGCTACAGATGACCGTTGGGTTGGTTCCTGCTCGCGCCGCCTCGACGCGACAATGAATCAATGTAGGCATAGTTACGTTCGATCGATACAAACTTTTTGTAAAAGGCGACTAGACAGCGATACATACGGCTTAAAAGAATCTAACCTTTGTGAGGCACTTTGCTACACTCAAATGCAGCGCCATTGCTCCCCACTCCCTACTCCCTACTCCCTACTCCCTACTCCCCATGACTCGACGCATTGTAGACCTCCTCCGCCACGGGCAACCTGCTGAAACCGTCACGATTAAGGGATGGGTGCGGACGAAGCGCGAGCAAAAAGAATTCAGCTTTGTAGAGGTCAACGACGGCTCCTCGATGGCAGGGCTTCAGGCTGTAGTTAATCAAGATGTTCCAGGCTATGCCGAGACAATCAAGCGGGTTAGCACGGGTGCATCGATCGAAATTGCTGGCACCTTAGTCGAATCGCCTGCGAAGGGGCAGCGGATTGAATTGAAGGCAGAGTCCATCGTCGTCTATGGGGAAGCCGATCCAGAAACCTATCCCTTGCAGAAAAAGCGGCATTCGTTTGAATTTTTGCGGGAGATTGGGCATTTGCGATCGCGTACCAACACCCTCAGTGCCGTGTTTCGCGTCCGCAATGCCGCTTCAACTGCCATTCACCAGTTCTTTCAAGAGCGTGGGTTCTTGTGGGTGCATACGCCGATCATTAGCGCCAGTGATTGCGAAGGGGCGGGCGAAATGTTCACCGTGACGGGCTTTGACCTCAATAAAGTGCCTGTCACTGCCGACCAGAAAGCCGATTTTAGCAAAGACTTTTTCGGCAAACACACCTACCTTACCGTCAGCGGACAGCTAGAAGCCGAAATTATGGCAATGGCGTTTAGCAACGTGTATACCTTTGGTCCCACGTTTCGCGCTGAGAACTCCAACACCTCACGCCACCTGGCAGAATTCTGGATGGTTGAGCCAGAGATGGCATTTTGTGACCTCGAAGGCGATATGGATCTGGCAGAAGCCTTTCTGAAATACATCTTCAAATTTGTGCTAGAAAGCTGCCCGGAAGACATGGAGTTTTTCAACCAGCGCATTGATAACTCGGTGCTGGAAACTGCCGACAACATTATTAACAATGAGTTTGCGCGAGTGACGTATACAGAGGCGATCGCGCTGCTCGAAAAGTCCAGCAAAACGTTTGAATATCCCGTTGAATGGGGTCTGGATATGCAATCGGAGCACGAGCGCTATCTCGCAGAAGAGCATTTCAAGAAACCGACGATCGTCACTGACTATCCCGCCAAAATCAAAGCCTTTTATATGCGGCTCAACGACGATGAAAATACCGTTCGAGCAATGGATATCCTGGCACCCAAAATCGGTGAAATTATCGGTGGCTCCCAGCGTGAAGAACGCCTGGATGTCTTGGAACGCCGCATTCAAGCACAGGAGCTTGATCTAGCTGAATACTGGTGGTATCTGGATCTCCGTCGCTATGGCACGGTGCCCCACGCCGGTTTTGGTCTAGGCTTTGAGCGTCTGGTTCAGTTTATGACAGGCATGGGCAATATCCGTGATGTAATTCCCTTCCCCCGCGCCCCGCTGGATGTGGAGTTTTAAGATGTAAGCAAGCATTCCGTCAAGCAACTTGAGATGTTGAGAGGAAACCACTATGACCACAGAAATCGAAGCGAGTCGTAAGAATCTCTACGAGACAGACTTTTTGCAGTGGATTGAAACTACAGTCGCACAGTTGAAGGCGCAGGATTATGCCAACATTGACTGGGAAAATCTGATCGATGAAATCGAAACGATGGGACGAAGTGAACGCCGAAGTTTGAAGAGCAATCTAGTTGTTGTTCTCATGCATCTACTTAAATGGCAGTATCAACCCGAGCAACGAAGTAGTAGCTGGAAAGGCAGTATTGCAGAACATCGTCGCCGCATTCGGAATGAACTGAAAGATTCTCCCAGTCTGAAGTCTTATTTGGAAGAAATCTTTGAAGAGTGCTATGCCGATGCGGTTGAACAAGCGATCGCCGAAACTGACCTCCCTGCCGAAACCTTCCCGCTATCGTGCCCTTACGCTATTTCGGCTACGCTAGATTCTAGCTATTTGCCAGCTTAAAGGTATATGCACACACTTACCGAAGCCCAATATAAGATTGAAGCAGAAGCAATTTTTGAACAAGTCTTTGCTTTGAACCATGAACACGAATTAGTTCTATTTACAGAGCAAATTTCTGCACGTAAAGTGATCTACGTTGACGATCTTGAAATGGGGGCGACTTTAGTTGATGCTTTAGTAGCAGCAGTCAAGCAATTAGATGATCCTGGTTGTTATATAAATCTACTCGACAAGATAACAAAGCAGCCTAGTTATTGTTACATTCCGATTTCAGAATTTCGAGAAGCCTATCTTGAAGGAGAACTTCAGCATCGCCTCAAAATAGATTTTTGGTCAGATTATGTCATTCACTCTTCTCAAGGTAAATGGGGCATAGTTATAACATCAACAAAGTTTGGGCTTTTAGGGGGATGTCCAGAATTTATTAAGAAAATTTGTGAAGCCTGCCCGTTGCTAGATGGACAGGTATATAGCTTCTTAAGGTACTGGAAAATTAACGAGATCGATTACGCGCGTAGTCAAGGTTATGAAACTAATAGTAATAGAACGTGGATTCCCTGTCTGTTGACACATACTTATGGAGATGAAGTAGCGAAGAAAATGTTATATTAAACAGATCTGTTATGAGTGCGATCGCTCCTATTTAAAACAAGACGGTTCCTGTTTCAAATGAGACCATTTCGTTTTGAAACAGGAATATTTCGGTTTTGAGTCAGAACGTTGCCGTTTAAGTAAGGAACGATCGCCCTATTTCTGCGATCGCTCTCTGCTTTAGCCTCACTGCAACCACAGCCAGCCGCAACCGTTTCGGATATTCTAGGAACATCGGCAATTTTCGTTACGGGCGGCATTGAGAGCTTGGCATGGTTAAAGTGGCATTGCTAATTGGGGTGAGTGAATTTGCCGATGCTGCCCTTCCGCCTCTGCCCGCAGCTCTCAGAGATGTCAAAGCTGTGCAAGCGGCACTTAAAGACCCTGAAATGGGCGGGTTTGATGAGGTTCGCTTGCTGGAGAATCCAGAGCGGCAACCGATGGAAGAGGCGATCGATGCCCTGTTTCGCGATCGGCACAAAGATGATCTGGTCTTGCTCTACTTCTCCGGTCACGGCATCAAAGACGACACGGGCAAATTCTCGTTAGCAACCCGCATTACGCAGAAAGACCGTCTGCGAACTACCGCTGTTGCTGCCAGCTTTGTGCATGATGTCATGTCCAGTTCCAGGTCTCGACGACAGGTAGTGATCCTCGACTGTTGCTTTAGCGGTGCCTTTGCGACAGGCATGATGGCGAAAGACGATCGCTCCGTTGATGTGAAAGCCCAATTGGGTGGTGAAGGTCGCGCCGTGTTGACTGCCTCCACTGCCACCCAATACGCCTTTGCCCAACCGGACGAAGAACTATCGGTCTACACTCGCTTCCTGGTAGAGGGCATTCGCACTGGTGCCGCCGACACCGACAACGATGGGCACATCACTGTAGACGAACTGCACCACTACGCCCAGCGTAAAGTGCAGGAAGCTGCCCCCGCGATGAAGCCCGAAATTTATGCGGTGAAGGAAGGCTATAAAATTCAACTCGCAAAAGCGCCACTGGGTGATCCGACCCTAGAATATCGCAAGGAAGTTGAGAAATGCGTCCGCAATAGTCGAATTTCAGTAGTGGGACGCAGAATCTTACAGCAGCGGCAACGTGAGTTGAACCTGACCGAAGCTGCTGCCAGCGAAATTGAAGCGTCAGTCTTAGAACCCTTCCGCAAATATGAGCGCAACCGCGAGGAATTTACTCAGGCGCTCCAGGAAGTGCTGGAGGCAGAAAATGGCAAACTCAGCCTTGAAACTTATGATGAACTGAAGCGCTACCAGCAGCTTCTCAAACTACGAAACGAAGACATTCCACCCATCCCCATTACTTTCACCATTGATTTATCTGTCCCAACCCAAGACATATCACCTCCTCCTACCCCACGCCTGATACCCGACACCCGACACCCTTCCATCGCCTCCGACAACCTCAGCTCTGACAAAGACATTGACTACACCAAACTGCGAGACTTGCTCAAGGCGCAGCAGTGGAAAGATGCAGACCGTGAGACTTATTTAGTGATGCTTCAGGTGGTAGAACGCACGGACGGGGACTGGCTTCGGATTGAAGATATCCAGTCTTTTCCCTGCACTGACCTCCGCACCATTGACCAACTTTGGGTCAAGTACAGCAACGGACACTTTGGCTTTAGCGTGCAAAAGAAAATCTATCTGGACTGCGGCGAGAATCCCAATGGCAGCTATGATAAAAACCTCTGGAAAAAATTTGGCGATCAAGTCGGTTGGACAGTGAATAACACCTGGATCAGCTACCCTAAAGTGATATTTGACACCACCTCACCCAAAGGGCACATCCCGTGGTGGGGGGTGAGGCGAGATTTATTAAAATGGTTTTCTTCTTTCGCGTCCAGACTTGTAAAGTGCAACCTTTAGACGTTCTCGCTGTTTTTTTAAGTTTACTACAGCAGTTTTTCCAACGAGGAGTCGGCATTTTGGGGTTTTGTTATCTGGTACCGAGTCATACTTTTCGAGCGATCTCGCCCTTCCTCAATCACGCTTCTGCATCTACTAGTGATCGCACAGTCAAAATTTCATTTGATCGCAACGGTTCCACAGCCGATTGTGTTACTGTGAGCACCGCAATTGACTCACCAACAGCATTAAAGACTTCCAAAATATAGCCATCTTCACCCCCATGAGGGTGTGGAACACGGTCAATTAACGTTGCCAGATCACCTTTACGCAATTGATGCTCTGGTAAATCTTGACATAAAGCTACTTGTTGATAGAGTTCAAGATTCATATCGAGATTCCTTGTCAACACCTAACACTTGGCTTTTTCAAAGCGCCTGAATCCACTCTTTTACGTCGTACTCAGTCCAGACCCCATTTTGCCAGTAGGGATCAGCCTCAATCAGTTCGCGCACGATCGCTTCACTCTCTGCTTCGTAGATACCAAAGACTTTAGTCAGGTCTTTTGTGGGACCGATCGTGACTAAGATACCTGCTTCTTTCTGCTTTGCAAGACCGTCTAGATGTGCCTGACGATAAGGGGCGCGTTTTTCCAACACATCATCAGCGTAGCTGCCCCAGAGAACGTACTTTGTCATAGATTGAATCGGTGTAGTTTTGAGTAATGAGTTTTGCCTTGCGAGTTAGGAGCTTTGAACTTAAAACTAAGCACTCAAAACTCCTAACTCTTTCCTGCTAGCTTCTCAGGTCAACGCGGAATTTATCGACGAGTGCTTCTCTTACTTGTTGGTGTACGGGGTCAATGTCGTTGTCTTGGAGGGTACGATCGCTCGCCCGATAGAGCAACCGAAACGCGAGACTGCGCTGTCCGGTGGGCACATTTTCGCCGCGATACTCATCAAACAGGTCGATCGACTCCAGGAGCGTACCGCCTGCTTTGGTAATGGTGCGTTCAATGTCAGCCACCGATACCTGCATGGAAACGAAGAAAGCGATGTCGCGATCGGAGGGTGGATAGGTCGAGAATGGCTGGAAGATGGGTACGCTCAGCTCATCGCGATCGAGTTGATCTAGCAGTACATCTAAATCCAACTCAAACACGTAGACCTCATCTAGCAAGCCCCGTTCCTGGCGCAGTTGGGGATGCAGTTGCCCAAAGGTGCCTAGACGGCTGCCACCCACCCAGAGAGAAGCCGTACGACCGGGATGCAGTCGATCGTCCCGGCGATCGGGCTGATACTCAACGGCTAGACCCAGACGCTGAAAGACGCTTTCTAGCAAGCCCTTAGCTTCAAACCAGGTTAGTGCTTGCTCACGTCCAGAGCGCACCCACTTGCCACGGGTTGCATCGCCACCCAAAATGCCTGCTAGCGAATCTGCCTCGCTCAGTCCATCCTCTTCAGACCAAAAGATGCGCCCGAGTTCAAAGGCATTTAGCGCCCCGTTACCTTGCTCCAGATTGTACTGAAACGCATCAATCAAGCCATCGATCAGGTTTGTCCTGAGCGCAGAGTATTCTGCAAACAAGGGATTAGAGAGGACAATTTGCCGGGTGCCGCCGGGTTTGCCGAGGGTGTAGTGCGTCACTTCTGTAAGACCGATCGCCCGGAGCGCCTGACGCAGATTGCGGCTCAGTGCCTGTTCGATCGAGAGAAACCCTGGTTCGGTTTTGTCGGGCAGCGTGTCACAAAAGTTGTTGTAGCCATAGAGCCGCGCAATTTCCTCAACGAGATCAATTTCACGCTCCAAATCACGATAACGGTAGGGCGGTACGGTGACAGTCCAACTGCGATCGGTAGTCATAGGCGACAATTCGCAGCCCAACGCCGTCAATGTGCGCTCTACATCCTGGGGTTGCAGTTCACTCAACTCTTCGCCAACCGTCACAGGACCCAGCACCTGATTGACTCGATCGAGCCGCAACTCAATCGATCTTGCAGACGACTGGCTGCTACGGGCATCCGTCATTACCTGAGTGGCAACGACCCCACCAGCAAACTCAGTCAGCAACCCGATCGCTCGACGACAGGCAACCTCTAGTTCTGCCTGGTTTACTCCGCGCTCGTAACGTGCCGAGGCTTCCGTGCGCATACCCAGCGATCGCGCCGATCGACGAATCGCTGCCGTATCAAAGAGCGCAGCTTCCAGCATCAAGCTTTGAGTGCCCGCATGGACTTCTGTTGCCTCTCCACCCATCACCCCTGCCAGGGCGACAGGTTGATCCCCAGCCGTAATCAGCAAGGTCTGTTCTTGCAGCGATCGCGTCTGCCCATCCAACGTTTTGAGCGTTTCGCCTGTGTTTGCAAACCGCACACCGACTGTAAGAGTTTTGAGTTTTAGGTTTTGAGTTTTGAGTTCAGAATCAGCCTCTATACCGTCTGCCGTCTGCCGTCTGCCGTCTGCCTCCTGTCGAACGGTTACCAGACGATCGCGATCGAACGCATGAAGCGGTTGCCCCCATTCCAGCAAAATATAGTTGGTGATATCCACCACATTGTTAATCGGGCGCGTTCCGGCTGACTGTAGACGCTGCTGGAGCCAACGAGGGGACGGTGTGATCGTCACTTGTTCGATAACGGTGCCGATATAGGTGGGGCATGCCTGCGGTTCTGAGATTTTTAAGGTCAGAGTCTCTGCGGAGGCTGGGCTGTCGATCGCATCTGCCTGGGGAAGTTTCAGAGTTGCACCTGTCAGCGCTACCACTTCACGCGCAATGCCGACCATACTCAGAGCATCAGCGCGATTTGCCGTTGAGGTTACATCCAAAATGACATCATCCAGACCCAACAGCGGACGCACATCACTCCCAACCTGCAACCCGTTATCGTCAAAACTATGGATGCCCTCTGACTCTTTCGTTAAGCCCAGTTCTGCAAGGGAGCAAATCATGCCTTCCGATGCGACACCCCGTAGCTTGGCAGGCTTAATTTTGAGGCCGTCTGACACTTTAGGCAGAAAGGTGCCCAGTGTTGCCACAGGCACCAACAAGCCTACTTTGACATTGGGCGCGCCACAGACGATCGTCGAAGGCGTTGCCGCTCCAATATCAACCTGACAGACACTCAGGCGATCGGCGTTCGGATGCTGCTGGCGATCGATCACCTTTCCGACCACTACACCATCTGCCCACGTCCGGCGATCCTCAATCTCCTCCACTTCAAACCCTGCCATCGTCAGCATGTCTGCCAACGCCTCTGGAGTCATTGTGATGTCAACCAGTTCGCTCAACCAGTTCAAAGAAATACGCATGACCTGCTTGCCAACCTTCTTTATGCAAAACCATTCTACCGTCCTACACGTCCTTCACCGTCTACTCCTCTACCCCTTGACGTTTCCACGTCTCCGCTTTTCTACCCTTTCACCCTTGCCGCCAATGGCAAATTATGTTGATACCTTTTCAAAATCCTTCTAGCGGTAGAGAATCAAGAAAGAAGAAGTCGATCGCGAAACGTTCGGAATTTTGTCCTGGCATCAGTAATAACTTAAGAGGATTGGCTATCAGTCTGTTGCACCCCTCCCTGCTTTTGGGCATCCTAGAGAAGAGGTGTCTTTTGAAGCGATAGCAAAATCCGTGAATCTAAGGATAAAATCAATAGCTTTACGCGTCGATGGAGGAACTTTAGCAACTCTTCAAGGGTTCTCCCGCATGAACGACATTCTTGTTTGCTGTTCCTGCACAGATAATGAAACTAGGGTAGCAATATCCCAGTAGGCAACGTCAAAGCGAGTGATGTTAAATGAGCTACTGCTTAAATCCAAGCTGTCCTAGTCCTGAAGATCCCGCCCCTGCTGAAATTTGTCCAGCGTGTGGCTCCAGTATCTTGCTCAACAATCGGTATCGGGTGATTCAGGCTCTCGGACAGGGTGGCTTTGGTGCGACCTTTCTCGCGATCGACGAATCTTTGCCTGGTCAACCAAACTGTGTCATCAAGCAGCTTCGCCCCAGCGCGACCGCTCCTCACGTTTTGCAGATGGCGCGTGAGCTATTTGAGCGCGAAGCCCGTACGCTGGGTCAAATTGGCAATCATCCCCAGGTGCCGCGCTTACTCGATTACTTTGAGGCAAATCAAGAATTTTATCTAGTCCAAGAGTACGTCAGTGGTTACACCCTACAGCAAATCGTCAAACGCGACGGACCACTGATTGAACAAGAGGTCAAACGCTTTCTCAGCGAAGTTTTACCCGTTCTAGAGTACATTCACAAAAATCGAGTCATCCATCGAGATATCAAGCCTGCCAATATGATCCGTCGCGCTCAGGATGGCAAGCTCGTGCTCATTGACTTTGGTGCTGTCAAGTATCAAAATCAGCCAAACACTGTCAACTCTGAGCAGACAGCCTTCACGTCCTACGCGATCGGCACCCCTGGTTTTGCGCCACCCGAACAGATGGCAATGCGCCCCGTTCCGGCTAGCGACATCTACGCTCTGGGTGTCACCTGTATCTATCTACTCACCGCAAAATCGCCGAAAGATCTTGATTACGATCCGTCTACTGGCGAGTTGCTCTGGCAAAAACACGTCCATATTAATGATCACTTCATCGGTGTCTTGAAAAAGATGCTCGAAGTATCTGTGCGTCATCGCTATCAATCCGCTGATGACATTTTTAGGGCACTGGATTTGGAACCCTACCTGGATAGTCTTGCCAACAGCATGACGGCTCAGCCTGGTGGCGGTTCACGCAAACCCGGAGACTATCGTTCTGGACCCGACTCTAATGGCTCGACGACCTCTCCTCATGCCCGTGCAGCCGCAGCGATTCGAGCGCGACAATTCAAATCGGATGCAACAAGCCTCCAGTCTGGTCCCGCCCGTAGCCGTGTGTTTGATTCCAGAGCGTCTGCCAGCACCTCCCTCAAAAGCAAAGGTTCGACTGGGCGAAAAGATGGCAATGGCGAAAAAACCAAACCACCGACACGCTTAGATGCTGACGGTCTGCAAAACTACTACTCCAAAGGTCGGCGTGACTTTGCTTCCTGCGATTTAAACGCCCTTCAAATGCCAAAGGCTAATTTAGCTGGCGCAACCTTTCATCAAGCAAACTTGAGCAAGATTAACTTGCAAGGCGCTAATCTATTTAACGCCGACTTTGGTCGGGCAAATTTGAACCGAGCTAACTTGCGAGACGCGAATCTGATAAAAGCGTATATGAACAACGCTGACCTGGAAAGTGCCGATTTGCGTGGTGCTGATCTTTCCCAAGCGTATTTGTTAAACGCTAACCTGCGCGGTGCAAACCTCTGTGGTGCTAACTTAACGGGGGCAAAGCTGACAGAAGAGCAGCTTGCTATGGCACGTACGAACTGGATGACCGTTCGCCCCAGTGGTAAACGAGGGATGTGGTAGGTTCCGGCAGATGATTAAAGGCAATCTCCTCACGCTAAAAAGTTAGGAGCCAGAAACCAGAAGAAAGGAAACAGCAGTTATTAACCCAGCCATAGAACACCTGCAATGGGGGTGGCTTTCGGCTTCGCTCAATCCACACAGTTTCTGAGTGCGGAGCGAAGTCGAAGCACGGGTCTGATCTTCAAGACTATAGCCGTAGCCATACTGGTTAGGACGGGGTGCAGGGGTAGAACCCCTGGCTGGGGGCGAAGCCCCCACACCCCCTTTGATCCCAATGTCCTAAGCTCTGTGGCGATAGCTATAAATACTGCCAGGTTAATAGGAGTCAGAGAAAGGTTAGATGACTGACAAAATTCTGACTGTGAGTGGTTGAAACTATGCCTACATCAGTCACTTAAAAAGCGTTATGGCAGTCGAAGAGATGTGAGGACAGACATAAACCTTGAAACCTCCTTTGAGTAAGGGTTTCGATTCATCCCTTATCCTACCGCCGAGCGGAAGCAAGCTATATCCTTTTGCTATAGCCAGTGAATGAGGTAGAAACCTTGTAGCGTTGGTGATGCACGCCTGATCAATTTGCGGTGAGTCCGTGCCTTACAGCTTTGTAGCGTCCACCGCTCCACAGATTAGTCAAGACAGAACTGCACGACGACCTTCCACAGTTGTTGCTTTTAGTTTTGAGCCATCCGGGTCGTTTTGAAGGTAACGTTGGAGCCTTCCTGGGTTTGTTCAAGTACCAGCAAAGGTGTTGGTTTTGCTTTTTGATCCCAGCGCATATTGGCAATGCGTCCTTGAATCGTCGGCTGCCAGGTGTCGTGTTCGCTAGCAGGGTTAAGGAAGGTTTCCATACAGTCGATGATTTGACCAATCGTCACTGATGTAGGCTGGGTTGGCAGTTTGAGAATTTTGATCTCAACGCGGAATAGTACGCGCTTGGTGCCTTTGGGCAGGTCGCCTGGTTCGTATTCAACGTCAAAGATTTCGTCAACTTGCCGTCCTGTACTGGCAATACCGACTTCGCCCTGATTGGCTTGACTGGGGCGGAGGGCAAGCGAGATCTTATCCTTAACTTTAAGTTTAATTTGATTCAGGATAGCGAAGTGGAAAACTTCTTCGTCCATCCGCATTCTGAGATAGTCGAGGTTAAATTCTCGGGAGTGGATGAGATCAGGGTTCTTCTCCATCTTGCCGATCGTTTCGACTGCAAACTTCAGCTTTTTCTGAAGTTCTCGATTCTTAAACGTTTCAAATTTGATTTGCTTGGCGAGTTTGTCGGTTGCGAGCTTAGACATAACGCCCAAGACGATGAGCAGCAATAACAGCCCACCCGATGCCGCCATCCATACCTGATTGGAGCTAGCATCGGGAACATTAGCAGGCTCTACGGGAATAGTCGGTTTTGGCTTTGCAGGTTTGCTAGGTACCTGAGCCAACCAGGGTTCTACAAAGAGCATGGGGGTTGACATGGCGGTGAGGGATTGAAAGCTTGGATTCTACTATAGTTTTCCCTGAATAACGCATTCCACATCACTAATCTGGTCTGATTTTGGCGAAATGTAGATGAAAGGATGCGCTGTAGACAGGGGTCATAGCTTGTAATCAATACTACTGTTAGCCAGCGCTGATTACGGATTCTGGACGGCATTACTTGACGATCGATACTTGACGATCGACCTTAACGCTTAAGCTGATCGCTGCCAACGGGTTCGATCGCCCTGGGCATCGACTGAGCAGAGGTAAGGAAAAGCAGCATAACGCCCTAAGCCGCCTGTCCACCAGGGATCGAGAAACCAGTAGAGTTGATTGCCCGTTAGCCCTTCGCAGTAAAAGGTTAGTGAGTCGCCAAGCTGGTGCTGCCTGGTGGGAAGATTGGCGCTGCTGGTGTTGGCATTCGCGACATACCAGGTCGTTATGCTTAAAGGGCGATTGAGGCGATCGCGTACCTGCTGTATGAGTTGGGCTAGGCGGACGATCGCATCTACGGCTGCTTGATTTGTTGGCATTTGCATACCACCACTGGTTGCCTCCGCCCAGGTAAAACTGCCGTTGGGAATAATGGCTGCATAAAGCTGGAGGGTCTCGTGCGTCCAGCGATCGGGAGCCGCTGATGGCATGAGGGGCAAAGGGGCTGGTGGCGCTTTAGGGGTGTCGCGTCGTGCGACTGCCATCTGCTTCAAGTCGTGTAAGAGGGACTGAAGGGCTTGTTCTGGCGTGGTGAGCGATCGCCAAAGCTGGGTCAAATGCAGTAAGGCATCACGCTGAACAGCCGTACCTTCATAGGTTGCTGGCAAACAATGGATGAAATTGAGCAGTGCCTGATCAAGCTGAACGGCAGCATTCGTGATATCGGTCTGGCTCGGTGGGGTCGCAGTGAAAAGATCGGGGTTTACGCCCAAAGCGATCAGAGTGGCGCTACGGCTATCCAGTTGTTGCCAGAGACGAAAGGCTTCGACAAGGGCATGTCGTTGCTCGCCTGTGCGCTCGTAGGTTTGGGGCAGACGCTGGACGATCGCCAGTAATGCCGCATCAATACTATTGACGTTAAGCGCAGGGGTAATGGTTTGTGCCAGTGCTGCGATCGCGGCTTCTCGCGATTCTAATTGCTGCCAGAGTTGAGTCAGGCGCAGCAATGCCTCTCGCTGTTGAGGATACCCCGCATAATGGGCAAGCATGAGCGGCACAAAGTGCAACAACGCTGCGTCCAACTTAACTTCATCAGACCTGTCATCCGTCCGCTTGGCGGCATCGGCGATCGTCAGGCTTGCGTTCTCAACTGTGGTTGCTAGCTCCATGTTGAGTGACGCGATCGCGGCTGCATGAGTGTCTAGCTGACACCAAAGGCGCACGGCTTCTAGCAACGCATGACGTTGATGCGGCAGGCTGAAATAGCAGTGGGGCACAGGCTTGACAAAGGCAAGCAACGCCGTATCGAGATACGTAAACGTGGACGGCAGTCGGATCGCCTGAGCCTCTAGAGACAGTTCATGCAGGTATGCCGCCAGCAGATCGGCTGGATCACTTGCTTCTAACAGTGCTGCCTCAGGAGCATTGACAGGCGCAATGTAACCCGCCGCGATCGCCTGCACAAATTTATCCGTATAGCGTCCCTGTTCGACATTCCACAACGCCTCACCGTCCCAACCGTGAAGCGTGAGGCTATTGGTAAGGCTGCGGATCGTATTGGCAGCGTAAAGCACCTGGGCGGCAAAGGTATCAACTTGTGCCAACACAATCTGATGGACGGGCGCAATGCCCAAGCCAGTCTCGCCATCCGTCAGGGCGGGTTTGGCTTGCACCTGGTAGAGTGCTGCCAGGATAGCTTTGTGAACACCCGATCGCGTAGCCTCTCGCACATACAAAGCACAGCGCTGTTCAGGAGTAAGTTGTCCCATAGGGGCGAAGAACGTAGGGTACTAGGGTCTAGGTTACAGATTGTTGTTGGTTGTTGGGGCAGGAGAAGGCAAAAGGCAGAAGGCAGAAGGCAGAAGGCAGAAGGCAGAAGGCAGAAGGTAAAAGGTAAAAGGTAAAAGGTAAAAGGCAAAAGGTAAAAGGCAGAAGGTAAAAGGCAAAAACTGACACCCAACAGCTAACGCCTCCACTCTTTCACTTCTTTACGCTTCCACCCCTTCACCCTTCCCCCCCTTCACTCCTCCCCTCTCCACTTCCTCCATTCCAGACAGAAGGGGAGCAAGAAACGATCGCATCGCGCTATTCTGACAAAAGCAGAATGGTATGGGCATCGACGTGTGAACGATTTTCTTAAGGGCAGCAATATTTACCTCATTGGCATGATGGGGGCGGGTAAAACAACAGTTGGGAAGCTGCTAGCCGCGCAATTAGGCTACCGTTTTATGGATACCGATGCAGTGGTCGAGCAGGTGACAGGGCTGCCGATCGCCGAGCTTTTTGCCCAGTCAGGCGAAGCAGCGTTTCGCCAGATAGAAAGCCAGGTTTTAGCCGAGCTATGCGCCTATATGCGGCTGACGATCGCCACTGGTGGCGGCATTGTACTTAAGCGCGAGAACTGGGGTTATCTCCGTCACGGCATTGTTGTCTGGCTGGATGTTCCGGTTGAGCAACTTCAGACGAGGCTAGAGGCAGATACTACCCGCCCGTTGTTACAAGAGGCTGACCCAGCTATCAAGCTTCGGGCACTGTTGGAGCAACGGCAACCGCTCTATGCTCAAGCCGATGTACACATTCGCTATAACAGTGCTGAAACGCCAGAGGAAGTGGCAACACGGGCGATCGAGCAGATTAAACAAGCGCTCAAGCCATCCGTCTAGATTCTGTTTGAAGCCGATGTCTACAACTGAGCGCTGACGCTGCCTTGCTGTGAACTGCAAGATCGGCGGCTTAAGCTTGGAGCACTAGCCACTTTTGGCAACAAGCTTTTTTTGCTAAAAGCTTGGTTAGACGTTGGTACGGCTGGCAGTTTGGGCATCCTAAATTCATAGAAAGTTCATACGAACTTAAGTACAGCCGCTGTTGCAGATGTTTAGAATTATTCTGTATTCAACAGCACAGGCTGCTGTGTAAGCAGCCTGATGGCAGGATTGCAAGTGTTGTTAACGTATCGTCAAGCAAAGGAGGGTTTTGCAAACAAGATATCGCCTGCACCAGAGCACACTTGTAAGCACGATCGTCATGCCTGGACGGCTCATGCTTAAAGCGCATTTTCTCCTTGCATTTACTGCATTGACCAGGGAATATCCTACCCTGAGGTATAGATCAAGACACCCAGTTTTAGTTCAAAGTATGGATAGCGGCGATCAGGAACAGTATGAAAAATAAAGCAGAGAACCAACAAAGCAAAGCTGTTGAATCTAACAGCAGCAATCCGAACGAGTTTGATTTTGACCTTTGGGCAAGGCAGGTTCGCCCCCAACTGCTTGCTTCGCTGCACAAACGAGGAGCACGTTATTAAACGGCTGGACTTTGATACGGACTGCCAGCATGAAAATTAGGACATCGAACCCCCGGTTTCTTGAAGAAGCCGGGGTTTTTGTTGGCATGGACGATCGCTGCTAGTTAGTAGGCTCACACTTTGGCTTAAACTTTTTCCATGCCCTCTTGATCGTTCGGCATACATTTAGGTTGAGATGTACTCAATAACAATGGTGTTCTTCTTGGTTTAAGAGCATCAGCGCTATCTGTCGTGGGGCACCTGGCACGTGTAGTGTACCAACCACAAGTATGTGCCCTGCCCTTGACTCATGTCCTAGTGCAACCACATCCTAGATTGATCGCCATAGAAATATGTTGGAGAGGCATTCATGAAGCGTCAGGCTATGCTGGTGTGCATCGGTTTTGGAGCAGCCGTGCTGGTATGCCTTACAGCGCCAAGCGGGGCGCAGCAATCGCTACAGGTGCGGGTCGATCGCTGGCTTGAAGTGCGACAGATCACGAATGATGTGACGTTTGAGCGTGGTGCGATGCGACGAGCGGCAGTGGTGGGCGATCGGTTGCAGGCGGTGGGCGATCGTCTGATTACTGGCAAGAACTCCACTGCCACACTCTTTGTGGATACGGGTGTCGGTGTGGTTGAAATGGCGGAGAAAACGACCCTGCGTGTGCAACGGCTAGATGTCGCTGCCGACAACGGACGGATTACTCGTCTAGAAGTGCCAATGGGCAATGTGCGTTTACGAGTGCGTCCCTTCACGAACAAAGGTTCGCAATTGGAGATTCAAACTCCCGTTGGGTTAAGTGGGGTGCGGGGTACTGAGTTTGGCGTGGCGGTGCAGCCCAATGGCAAGACAGGGCTGGCAGTGCTGGAAGGTAGTGTTGTTACGGCAGCGCAGGCTCAAGCAGTTGGTGTGGCACAGGGCTTGCAAAATTTTACGATGCCGAGAGAAGTGCCCTCAACACCTGTAAAGCTGACGAATGATACCAGCTTGCGCTATGACTTTGAACTGATTGTTGAGCGAGGGGTACGGTTAGCACGGTTGCGGGGTCAGATTGATCCAGTCAATAGTGTCACAGTGGACGGGATACCTCAGGTAACCGATCGTCGGGGCGTGTTTCAATCTGACTTGCGCCCAATGCCGTCTTACCTGAGAATGCAGGTAATTGTGACCACTCCCCTAGGAAGAACAAAGACCTATGCACTGGCGCTTCAGTAGAGTGGCATGGCGGCTGCTTCCAGGTAGTCTGACGACGCTTGTTTTTGCTGCTTTGCTGTCTCTTGGTGCCTTACAACCGTTGGAGCAGCTAGCTTATAGCATTTTGTTTCGGCTTAGAGGCGAACGAGCATGGGACGATCGCCTGGTGCTGATAGCCATTGATGATGCCAGTATTAAACAGATTGGTCGTTTTCCGTGGTCACGCCAGCAATATGTGAAATTGCTGGATACTCTATCGGCAGAAGCGGCTGCGCCCAGCGTTGTCGTGATCGACTTGATCTGGTCTGAATCTAGCCCTGATGATGCCAAACTTGCTCAAGCGATCGGTCGATCGGGTCGTATGGTGCTGACACAAGCACGGGACAGCACGGGGCTACCCCTGCCACCTGTACCCGCTTTGCAGAATGCCGCGATCGCCACTGGTCATATTTTTAGCCGCACCGATGCTGATGGGCTGACTCGTGTCATCAATCTTTTTGACAACAACATACCCACCCTGGGGCTAGCAGCGGTGCAGGCATACACACTGGTACAAGCCTCAGTGCCGTTGCCAACTACGCCGCAACCACTCTGGGTCAACTGGGCAGGGAGTGCCCAAACGCTACAGAAGTATTCGTTTCATGATGTGATTCAAGGGCGAGTACCCGCGCAGGCGTTCCGACGCAAGATTGTGTTTGTGGGCTTAACGGCTGCTGGCGTTGACCCACTGAGTACACCCTTCGATCGCAACCCACCTGCCACTGGTGTATACCTCAGTGCGGCGGTTGCCAACAACTTACTACAGCAAAATGCGCTGCAACCCGTTTCATTCACGTGGTCATTGCTGCTGCTCTGCTTAGCGGGTCCTGGCTTAAGCCTGCTGTTGAGCGATCGTCGCGAGTCGAGCCAAATTCTCATCTCGCTAGGACTGTCATTTAGCTGGGGAACTGCCAGTCTATTGCTGTTCCATCTGGGCTACTGGGTGCCTGTTGTCTTACCGCTAGGGTTATGTAGCCTTACCACGCTAGCCATCAGCTTCAACGATCGCCTGCGTCTGGCGAATCGCTTGCAACTACAGGTACAGCAACTCTGGCTACGTCATCGAGCTGATCTGGTCACGCGCTTGCCAGATGCCACTGAAGGCAAAGATGCCCACCCCTATCAAAAAGCAGGCTTGTTGCAGAGCGTCACCCGCATGACGGCGTTGGCAGAGCAGTTTGCCCGCTCTCAGTCAACGCAGGCAGCGATCGCTCGTAACCTATCGATCGGCTTGGTAGCGGCTGATTTTGATGGTGTGATCTGGTTTTGCAATCCAGTAGCGGCAGACTGGCTACAGGCGGAAGTGGGCAGTCAGTTAAGTCAATACCTGGTGCCAAACTGGGTCAGCGAAGACCAGTGGCAGGCTGATCTACAACGGCTCAAGCAGCCAACAGCCGCCAAAGTGAGGGAGGTGAGAGAATGCCAGCAGGGCGATCGCTGGTTTGAACTACAGCTAGAGCCGTTGGTCTATCAACTACAAAGTACCAGTAATGACAAAGCCGACGGGTTTCTCGTTGTTCTAGAAGATATTACGCCGCGCAAGCAGGTAGAAGCCACGCTACACCAACAGGTCGCAGAACTCCAGCGGGTGGGACAGCTCAAAGACGATTTTCTCAGTACCGTCTCGCACGAACTGCGATCGCCCATGACAAACATCAAAATGGCGATCGAAATGCTCAAAATCTCGCGCTCTAAAGACGCGACCGATCGCTACCTGCAAATTTTGCAAAATGAATGCGCCCGTGAAACAGACCTGATTAACGATCTACTTGATCTCCAGCGACTAGAAGCGGGTGCTCAAACCTACACCCCTGAAGCCATTGATCTTAACGATTGGTTGCCACCGATTCTTCAATCATTTTCCCAACGTGCCGAAACACAGCAGCAGAGCCTACAAATGGCTTTGCCCTCTCAACTACCTGCCCTGATTTCCGATCAGCCTAGCCTGGAACGCATTGTGGTCGAGCTAGTCAACAATGCCTGTAAGTACACCCCACCCAATGGTGAAATCAAAGTATCTGTTAACTTGACTGCCCAATACTTTGAGTTAAGCGTTGACAATTCTGGAACCGAAATTCCAGCGTCCGAATTACCCCGTATCTTTGAAAAGTTTTACCGGGTGCCCCAAGCTGATCCATGGAAACGCGGCGGTACAGGCTTAGGGCTAGCGTTAGTCAGTAAATTGGTAGACTGTTTAGGTGGCAGAATCTCAGTCAAGAGTGGTTCTGGGCGTACCACGTTTACCGTGCAGCTACCGACAAACGAGAAACTAATAGCGACAAAAAGTACAACTGACGCTTCGGAAGTGGATTAGCAGGCGTTAGTGAGGTAGGAATCTCTCTAACGATTCATTGGACAAACTTTTGCTTTGCGTTAGGGTCGCTTTAGCAACAGTCCAAACAGGAGAATGTGTGTAACGATCGACGGACTGGCTAGTGTAAGGGCTTTGTAGCGGTGCTGTCGTAACCATTCGCTCTGCTCGAAGCCATTGTTTCAAACGCAGAGGTTAGCCCGATGGATGCAGAGACGCAACAGCATATTCAGCCCCTTCCCCCGTTTCATGAGACGAACGACGAAACGCCCGCGATCGGCGGTGGTCCTTCGATCATTCAGTACTGGGCAAAACATACCCTGTCGCCAGAGGGACCCAAGCTGTGGCAAACCTTACTGCATAACAGCGCCTGCTTGTCCTGCTCCTGGGGGACAGGCGGACAGAAAGGGGGCTTTACCAATGAGGATGGTGAAAAGCTCCAGCGCTGCATGAAAAGCGTCGAGGCGATTTCGTCGGAACTGAAGCCTGCGATCGCTCCTCAATTTTTTGAGAAACATAGCCTTAGCGAACTGCAACAGCTTACATCAATGGAAGCCGATCGTCTGGGACGATGGAGCTTTCCAGTCATTTTGCGCGCGGGCAAATCGCACTATGAGCGGCTTTCGTGGGATGAGGTTTACGCGATCGCTGAAACTGCCTTTCGCAAGTCGCCGGAACGAGTGGCATCCTACAGTTCTGGGCGATCGTCCAATGAGGCGGCATATCTGCTGCAACTCATGATTCGGGCGATGGGTTCAAACAACCTTGCAGACTGTTCGGATCTTTGCCATGCGCCTTCTACCGTTGGGCTAAAGCAGATGTTTGGCACCAACACGTCAATGGTGAGCCTGGAAAATCTGAAAAAGGCAGACTGTGTGGTGTTGGCAGGTTCTAACGCAGCGTACAACCATCCTCGCTTGATGAATGAGTTGATTCGACTGCGCGATCGCGGCGCGAAGATCATCGTCATCAACCCCATGATGGAAACAGGACTGGTGAAATTTGGCTCGCCCGCCTTTCCCGACCGTTTGTTGCAAGGTGCTGAGATCTCATCCCTTTACCTGCAACCCATTCCCGGTAGCGATGTGGCGCTCTTTACAGGCATCCAAAAAGCTCTGTTTGAGCAAGGCTTGATTAAAGAAGCTTATCTGAAAGCCCACACTGAAGGATGGGAAGCGATCGTCGAACAAGCGCGATCGACCACTTGGGATACTATCACTGAGATCTGCGGTGTCTCCCAACCAGAAATCGCAGCCGCTGCTACCATCATTGGCACCTCGGAACGGGTTGTCTTTGGCTGGGCAATGGGCATCACCCAGCACGAAAACGGTGTAGATAACGTGTTTAGCATTGCCAACACGGCTCTGCTCACGGGCAATGCGGGCAAAGAAGGAGCAGGCACCATGCCCGTGCGAGGACATTCTAATGTGCAGGGCTTTGGCTCGATGGGTGTCACGGTCGAGCTTAAAAAGGAAATTCAGGCAGCGCTCGAAAAGCTGCTGGGGCGACCCCTCAGCAATGTTCAGGGCTACCACACCCGCGATTTGATTGAAGCGGCAGATGCTGGCAAGGTCGATACGTTGCTCTGTCTGGGTGGCAATCTGTATGGCGCAAACCCTGATTCGACCCAGGCAAAACGGGCGATCGGCAACATTGAAACCGTTATCTATGTGGCGACCAAGCCGAATATAGGACATTTTAACGGGCTGGCAACGCAGAACACGATCGTTATTCCCGTACTGAATCGGTTTGAAAATCCTCATAAAACAACGGTGGAATCGGGTAACAATTTTGTGCGCCTGAATGACGAAGGCAAAACCCATCTCAAGGATGCCGACCTCATCTCAGAAGTGGAATTTCTCACCACGATCGCCCATCGCCTCCTGGGTGATGATCCGGTTGATTGGCGCAAACTTCAAGACACCAAGTACGTCCGCCAACTGATTGCCCAAACCATTCCTGGGTACGAAAAAATTGGCGCGATCGATGACACAAACGAAGAGTTCACGATCGACGGGCGCATTTTCACGGAACCGAAGTTCGCCACTCCATCGGGCAAAGCGTCTATGTTCGTTACGCCATTGCCTGAGTTGACGCTGCCTCAACCTCAAGACTTTGGTGTACCAGCAGCAACGCCAGGTATCGTTCTGGCACTGATGACGGGACGTAGCTACTCACAGCACAACACAGTGGTCTACAAAATTGGCGACCACTATCGCGGCATCCCTCACCGCAACTGCATTTTGATGAATCGCTTAGATGCTGAAGCCGCAGGGCTAAACGCACACCAGCGCGTGACAGTGCAGGGCGATGCAGGCAAGCTGGAGCAGGTGGAAGTCATCTATGGAGCGGTGCGCCCCGGTGCGGCAGTGATGTTCTACCCAGAAGTAAATGCAATCTTTAAGGCAAGAATCGAGACGCGATCGGGCACACCTGCCTACAAGCGCGTCCCTGTTTTTGTTTATGCAAAGACCGCTGCTTCAGGAATTAAGCGATCGCCTTTATGACCGTAACGCTCACCGCTTGTTATTTGGAAGTCGCCTTTATTGGACGGGCGATCGCGTTCATATCCTGACATAACGGCAAACAAAACGATCGCATTCCAACTGTAAGAAGTAGACTCGATCGTCCTTCTCATACTATTCACAGCGACACGATCGTCCATAGCAGTTGAGGAGAACGTGAGGACAGACAGAAATCTTGAAACATCCTTTGAGCAAGGGCTTCGATTCATCCTTCATCCTTCCATGCTTGGCGCAGGTGTCGCAGCCAATGCTCCAGACAGCGATCGTCCGTTGCCACCCCGATAGACGGCAATTAACTCGGCGCAAATGCTAACGGCAATCTCGGCAGGCGTAAGGGCACCCAGATCTAACCCGATCGGCGCATAGATCCTATCCAGTTGAGCGGTGAGTAAAGACGGTGCCATACCTGGGATACCCTCTTGTTGCAGCGCTTGCAGAACGGTTTTGACTCGCTTTTGGCTGCCAATCATGCCGATGTAATGGGGCGATCGTGGCAGCAGTACTCTCAATGCCGCTAGATCGTGCTGATAACCGCGTGTCACCAGGGCAACGTAAAGCAACGTTCCGGTGTTCAGTGTCGCAACGGCTGGGGCGATCGGCTGAGCCAAAACCGTCGCATCAGGAAAGCGCTGGTGGTTCGCAAACTCTGGGCGATCGTCCTGCACGACGACACGAAAATCAATCAGGTGCGTCATGTGCGCTAACGGGACGGCAACATGACCGGCACCAACAATGAGTAGAGTGGGTGGACGGAGGAGCGGGGTAATGAAAGCAGGAGAGTCGAGAGTCGCAAGCGGGGAGTCAGGAGTAGATAGATAGGGCGATCGCGCCGCTGCGAAGGGAGTAATCAAAACGCGGTCTTGTCCAGCCTGCAACGAGGCGACGATTTCATTAGCAAGAACCAGGGCGCTTTCACCCTGCCAACGTTCTAGCCAAACGTGCATTCTGCCGCCACAAATGCCCTGCTTTGTGTGTTCTAGATTGCCGGATAGGTCAATATCGACCCCTTGCTTTTCGCCTGTCACCAGGACGTGTTTTGCGTGGGCAATAACGCTGGCTTCACCTGCGCCGCCGCCGATCGTGCCAACACTGCTGCCATCAGCGCGCAATAGCATCATGGCACCGACTTCCCTGGGCACTGACCCCTGTACCTTCACCACCATTGCTAACACAACCGATCCCTGCTGAAGCGCTGTAGCAAGCTGTTGGTAAAAGTTGAGCATGAGTTCCCCGATCGTGTCGATCGTCTGCACTGATAAAAGCATTGTCAGAGAGGGGCGATCGTGTTTCAGTATCAACAGAATCAATGTTTGCGCCAGTAGCGCAGTTGAGGGTAGAGGGACTGATAACGTGACCAGGCATCGGTGAGTGCAGCATCCGGCGATCGAGGCAGGGTTGGGTGAGCCGCGATCGACACTGGAGGTACGGCAAACAGATCGGCGTAAACTCCGCTACCTATGCCAGCAAGTATGGCAGCGCCTCGGGCAGATGCTGCTGAGACCGTGATGCTGTGCAGGGGCAGTTGTAGCACATCAGCCAGCAGTTGTCTCCACTCTGGTTCCAACGTGCCACCGCCTGCCAGACGCAACTCGTCTACATCAATGCCTGTCGCCGCGATCGCCTCCAGTCCTTGTTTCAAAGAAAATGCCACACCTTCCAGGGCTGACCGCATGAGGTGCGATCGCGAGTGGTGAAGCCCCAAGCCTACCCAGGCACCACGAGCGTTGGGGTCGAGATGGGGTGTCCGTTCGCCTGTGAAATAGGGTAAGAAGGTTAGCTCTTCGCAGCCAGGAGCAACCGTGAACGCTTCGGCATAGACCTGCTGCCAGCTTAGACCCAGCAGTTGGCGCACCCATTCCAGCGCCAAACCTGCGTTCTGCATGGCGGCGAGCGTATACCACTGGTGAGGGAGTGCCGCGCGATATAGATGGGTACGGACTTGGGGATCGGCGATCGGCTGCGATCGTGGTGTGACAATTTGTGCCCCAGACCCAACCGTTAACTGCACAATGCCGGGGTCGAGTACACCCGTGCCCAGCATTGCCGCCGCTGTATCAGCCGCACCTGCAACGACGGGTAAGCCTGCTTGCAAGCCAAGATGGGTAGCCGCTTCTACGGTTAAAGAGCCTGCAATGCTGGCAGATGGCACGATCGCAGGCAACCAATTAGCACGAAGGTGGAGTGCCTCTAAAACGTCGATCGCCCACGTATCTGCCATGACATCGTACAGCAGCGTTCCAGACGCATCGGATGGTTCAGTCGCCACGACCCCAGTGAGCCGAAACCGCAACCAATCTTTGGGTTGAAGCATCCAACGTGCAGTTTTGTAAATGGCTGGCTCCTGCGCCTGTAACCAGAGCAACGTAGCACCTGCCATTCCGGTCGTGATGGGATTCGCAAGCTGTTGGTGCAAGTTGGGAGCCAGGGTACGGTAGCGATCGATCACCTCACTCGATCGCGTATCTGCCCAGAGCATTGCAGGGCGCAACGGTTCTCCCTGCTCATCCGTCAGCACCACACCATGCATCTGTCCCGACAGCCCGATCGCCTGCACCCGATCGTCCGGCAAACAGTTGCCCTGATCCTGCATCGCTGCTCTGACGGCGATCGCCACTGCTTGCCACCACTCGGCGGGATTGGTTTCTGCCCATCCTGGCTGGGGCGCTTGTACCGTGTAAGCGTGAGAAGCTTCGGCAAGCACGGTGCCATCGATCGCCAGCAGCAGCGCTTTTACCGACCCGGTGCCTAAATCAATGCCGAGCAACATAGACAATGCAAACGGTTTTTTGCTCTCGATCGGATCGCTCGTTCCCTCAAGCCATTTCCATAGCTAACGCCGACTCCGGACGCGATCGTATCCCTTTCATTACCATCTTTACCCCTCTGGCAGGAGCCAGTGTTACGCCACGACGACGCGGAAATTCTGGCTGTGTCTCAGTCAGTGCCAGCTCATAGCGTGACAGAATCGTCGCCAGCGCCAGTTTCATCTCAAACATCGCCAGCGCTTCACCAATGCAACGACGGGCACCGCCACCGAACGGCATAAATTCGTAGGGCGTAAACTGACGCTCTAGAAAACGCTCAGGGCGAAACTCCTTCGGGTTTGGGTAGAGGTCTTCGCGCTGATGCACCAGATAGATGCAGCCCACCACGAGGTCGCCTGGTTCCAGACGACGACCCAGCATGGTGATCGACTCCTGAACCACTCTGGGAAAGGTCAGCATTGCCACAGGATAAATCCGCAGCGTTTCGTTGCAAACCGCAGTGAGGTAGGGCAGGCGAACAATATCAGTGGGTTCGGGCGTATCGCCAAGGGTGGCTAGTTCTTGCAGCAGTCTCTCGCGGATAGCAGGCTGGTGATGCACCCAGTAGAGCGCCCAGGACATCGCTGTTGCAGTGGTTTCGTGCCCAGCAAAGAGCAACGTCATCAGTTCATCACGCAGTTCTTGATCGGTCAGCGGCTGACCAGACTCGTCTTGTGCAGCCATCAGCATCGAGAGAATGTCGATGCGATCGCCCTCTGGCTGCAAGCGTCGTTCGGCAATTTCGGTGTAAATGAGTGAGTCGATGCGCTGACGATCGCGGATAAACTTGCCCCACGGACTCCAGGCACCCAGGTCTTTTTGCAAGCTGTTAAAAAACAGAACGCTGGAGGAAAGCGGCGAACGAAATAAATCTGCCATCGAAGCAAGTAGCTGCTTGAGGTGCTGAAACCGATCGCCCTCCGCTAAACCAAAGACTGCCTGCATGATGATATTCAACGAAATCTCTTGTGTCACAGAGCGGGCAGAAAAAGGTCGATCGAGCGGCAGTTGATCAAAGGCAGCGGTCGTCAGTTGACCGATCAACTGCCCGTAGGCACGCATCCGTTCGCCATGAAAGGGTGGCATCAAAAGCTGTCGCCGCCGCTTGTGTCGCTCGCCATCCAGCATCACGACAGCAGAGTCGCCCATCAGTGGTGTCAAAATGCGATTCGTGCAGCCAAGGGCAAGAAAGGTCTTGCGATCGTTGGTGAGTATCTCCTGGATTGCCTGCGGTTGGTTCACAAACACCACGCTCTCACCCAGCCCAACCACACTTGCCGCAAACAGATCGGGATGCTGTTGGGCTGCCGTTTCCATGTAGCTAACCGGGTTGCCAATCCACTGCAACAGTTGCAGCCATGCCGGTGTTTTGAGTGAGCTTGGCAGTGAGTCTGGCAGTGAGTTTGGCAGTTGCGTTGTAGTATTCATAGCGTAGTGATGTGGCTAATTTAGTGGTTAGTGTTTGAAATGGAGAATAATGATTCATACGGTTAGCACTGGTGCTACCACTGCGACGATTCTAATAACAACTCTCTGTTTAGATGCAGTTAGATGCAGTCTAGCTTGAAGGGTGAAAAGCCTCTCACTTCTGGGGTTGATTGAGATGGAGACGCACTCAGAGACGCGATCGCTCACTGCCCCTACTACTCTAGCAACTTACCCCTCACTCCTCACCCCTCACTCCTCACCCCTCACTCCTCACCCCTCACTTCCCAATGTCTCGCTCTAGTTCTCTTCGTTACTATATTCTGACTCGCTTATTGCTGGCTCCGCTGATGCTGTGGGTGATTACAACAGCGGTCTTTTTGCTGCTGCGATCGACTCCTGGCGATCCCATTGATGCGCTGCTCGGTCCCCGTGCGCCGCAGGCTGCCAAAGAGGCGTTGCGAAATCAATTGGGGTTAGGCAAGCCGCTGGTTGTGCAGTACCTCGATTATCTGTGGAAGCTGCTGCACCTGGATCTGGGCACATCGCTGGTCAGCCAGGGACAATCTGTTTGGGAGATTATTCTCAAGTTTTTTCCAGCGACCGTAGAGTTGGCGGTGTTTAGCATGGCGATCGCCCTCATCGTTGGCATTGGTGTGGGCGTGCTATCTGCCTCCCGTCCCAATTCGTCTTTTGATCTGGGCGGTCGGCTCTTTGGCATTCTCACCTATTCGATTCCACTGTTTTGGTTGGGGATGCTGTTACAGCTTATTTTCTCGGTGCAGTTGGGTTGGTTTCCGCTGGGCACCCGTTTTCCGGTGACGCTACCAGCACCCGAAGGCATTACAGGGCTTTACACGATCGACAGCCTTCTCGCAGGCAATCTGACGCAGTTTTTCAATGCGCTGTACTATTTAGCGCTACCCTGCTTGACGCTGGGTATTCTCATTAGCGGCATCTTTGAACGGATTGTGCGGGTAAACCTGAGGCAAACCCTGAAGTCAGACTATGTGGAAGCTGCCAGAGCTAGAGGCATTCCCGAACGGCGCATTCTCGTCTCTCACGCGCTGAAGAACGCGATGATTCCAGTGATTACGATCCTGGGGCTGACGTTCGCTGCGCTGCTAGGTGGTGCCATTCTGACAGAAGTAACGTTCTCTTGGCCCGGATTAGCCAATCGTCTTTATCGTGCTATTTCGCAACGCGACTACCCAATGGTGCAGGGTATTGTGGTCTTTTTTGCGGCGATCGTTGCCCTGATGAGCATCCTCATCGACATCCTCAATGCGTATATCGATCCCCGCATTCGCTACTAGTGTGACAAAATTAGCGCTAAGATTCCCTCATTTGCAACCATCAGCGACGACACCATGACGAACGCTTCTAACGGCAACCTCGGCAGCAAAATGGATGTGCTGATCGACCAGGTCGGCAAACTGACCGAGGGCATCACTGAATTTCGGCTCAGCGTAGAGCAAAGCACGCTGGAGTTCAGAGCCGATTTGGCTCAAATTAAGGCAGTCGTGCAGCAACAGTCTGAGATGACGCAGCAACAGTTTGAGATGGTGCAAAAGCAATCAGAATCGATTCACGAATTATCAAAAACGGTCAAAGAGAGCGTGAAGGAACTTTCGGCAACGGCAAATCGGCAGGCAGAAACGGTTAGTCGGCAGGCTGAAACGGTCGATCGCCTGGTGCGAGTCGTCGAAACCTTGATTGCCCAGAGAGTGTCTGCATGAATTATTGGTTGATGAAATCGGAGCCAGATGTGTATGGCATCGAGGACTTGAAGCGCGATCGCACAACGATTTGGGATGGTGTGCGAAACTATCAGGCTCGGAACTTTTTGCGATCGATGGCTCCCGGCGATTTGGTCTTTTTCTATCACTCCAACACCACTCCACCGGGCATCGTTGGGCTGATGAACGTTGCGGAGGCAAACATTGATGACCCCAGCCAGTTCGATGCGAAAAGCAAATACTACGATCCCAAAGCAACAAAGGAATCACCACGCTGGCAAACGGTCGTTGTTGCCTTTGTCGAAACCTTCCCGCAATTCATCTCTCTAGATACGCTCCGCGAAACCTTCAGCCCCGATGAGCTTTGGGTTGTCCGACCAGGTAATCGCCTCTCAGTCATGCCTGTGCCAGAAGCAGTTGCCCAAACGATTCTCAAGCAAGCCAAGGGCTAGACGTGATGCATCGCTCTCGCTTGAGTCGTTGCAAGCGTTGGCTGAGCCGTTGGATCAGTTCTCTTTTTACACACTACAAAGCAAGCCTCTGTCCGCAGTTTCCCGCTTCATAAGCAGGGCTGATTCATTGACAGAAGAAAATAGGCGGGGGATATCATGCGCCACTTCTCGAAGCGCCTGAGTCAAGGAGTCAAAGCCATGTTGCCGGAAGAGATTGAGGGCAAAGGTTCGCACAATTGCCATATTAATCAAAGCGTGACCATCACACAGTGGGGTCGTATCTTCCTTCAAGACGACATCTTTGCACCAATGGAGGCGATTTTCAATGTGCCAATGCTGCCGGATGCGACGCGCAAACTCTGCGGCATCGGTTGCTAACGAACTAATATAAAACACCGTCTGTGCCATTGGTACGCCTGCCCGGAGTCCGGTGCGTTCGACCCGAATCACTCGCTTGAGACCGACCCAACTTGGGTCAATGGTGGCACTTGGCTCCAAGACACACACTCGGCGTTGGGTGAAGCGATTGCGTGTCCGTTCTGACTCCACGTGGCAACTGAGCGGGGATGAGTGTTCAAACTGCTGCTGGATTTGGGCTAATAATTTGGGTTGATTCCCTTTAATGGCAATCAAGTAGTGGTTCTGAGTGGCAATAATTTGCTGGACTGTTTTTTTTGGCGTGGAGGGCATCAAAACTAAAGCACACGCCTTGCAACTGAAGATGCTCCAACAAAGTTTGTACCGTTGCGATTTCACTACTCGCTTTGTTGTGCATGGATTGCAGCGCGACGACCAGTCCCAGTCGAGTACTCAGCACCGACACGACACTGACAAAATCTTGATACGCTTGGTCATAATCGCTCAGACTGACTCGGATGCTCTTGCCGTCCACGGCACAAGCCGCTTGGTCTTCCAACTCAACTGTCGCTTGTGCCCATTGGTTGAAGACCTGCGTTAACGACTCAAAGTCCACTCGCACCAACGCGCGGCGAAGCGTCGAGTAGCAGGGTAACCGCTCATAGGGCACTTCGAGTACCGTTAGCAATTGGGTTTGATGGCGCACCACAAAGGACGCTATCGCTCGATACCCCACACAACCACTCATCGTTGCCATCACAACCAGCAATAGAATCACCCACAAGGGATACTGTGGTTGGGTACGATAGTCTCGCACTTGCTTGAGAGCATCAATCAGGCTCATGGCTAGCTAGCTCAGAACGGGCAGCACCCATTATCATTTTTCTCCCACCGATGAACTAGCCCTGCGCTTCATAAGGGAGATTGGCGGATCGAGCGAGCCTCTGTTGAATGGTTGCTAGAGGAAACCCTTTTTGCAGCGCAGAAGTTATAGTTGTCGTGCGATCGCAATCATTTACATCCTTATACAGGCAGATCAGCACGAGGATTAAAGGTCTCGAGTTGGCGCAGTTTTTCGTAAAGTTCGCGTTCTTGGGGGCTGGGGTCGCGTGGCACCATGATTTGAATTTCGACAATCTGATCACCGCGTCTGCCGCTGGCTGTGGGGTAGCCTTTGGCAGCAAGGCGCAGGCGTTGCCCGGTTCGCACGCCAGCAGGAATCGACATTTTCACTAAACCGTCTAGCGTGGGCACTTCAAGCTGTCCACCTAAAACGGCTTCACTTGGCGTAACGGGCAGCAGGCATTGAATGTCGGAACCTTCGAGCCGGAAGAAGGGATGGGGCGCAACGTCAATTTTGAGATATAGATCGCCGCCTGCAACTCCTTGCCCCTTGAGCCGGATGCGCTGTCCTGTAACCATCCCAGACGGCATCTTGACTTCAAGCGATCGTCCATCTTCTAGCTTGACCCTCTCATGTCCACCTATATAGGCTTTCTCTAGGGGCAGTGTGAGTTTAGCTTCAGCATCTCGTCGTGTCGCGCGTGGCACTGTGTAGGCTGTTTTGGTAGTGCCAGGTTGGTAGTAGTCACGTGTGCCTGTGCGGGCGGCGTTGGCTTCTTTAGCGGTACGGCGATTCAGCAGTTGATCGACGAAGCTGTTGAAATCGTCAAATTCACCAAAGTCAACATCATCCGCCCCGCGATCGCTCCGTCCATCCCAACCGCGTGACGGCTTCGCGGTCTGCCCACCTTTGAAGCCCCGCTGCTGCCAGAACTTACCGAATTGGTCATACTGCCCACGTTTTGTAGGATCAGAGAGAACCTCGTTCGCTTCGTTGATGTCTTTAAACTTTTCTTCTGCCTGCTTGTCGCCGGGGTTTTGATCGGGGTGAAACTGCCGCGCCAGCCGCCGATACGCCTTCTTAATCTCATCAGCAGTTGCGTCTCTTGCAACGCCTAAAATGTCGTAATAGTTCCGAAAGTCTTGCATGGAGAGAATATAGTTTTAAGTTTTAAGTTTTAAGTTTTGAGTTTTGAGTTCCAGCATTCAAAACTCAAAACTCATCATTCAAAACTGGATTAGAGCCACTCGTCTTCTTCGTCCCAGTTGTCTTGGTAAAGGTTTGGGCGGGCATTTTGGGGCGGACGAGAGGGGCGACGATCGCGGCGATCGAGGTCAGTTGTGCGAGGGTCGGCAGGTGGGCGGGTGTCGCTACGAGGGGGTCTGCTCGTATCACGGTTGCGTTCACTATCATAACCGCGCTCATCGTCATAGCGGGGACGTTCATTGGAGCGTTCAGACTGACGATCATTCGGGCGCTCATTCGGACGATCGTTATGACGATCATTCGGGCGATCGTCATAACGATCGTCACCGCGTGGCGCTCTACTGCCAGCATCCTGTCCGGTATAACGGCTGTCGCTCCAGGAACCTGAACCAGCGCCATAATCATTGCGTCCGCCATAGCGGTTATCGTCTTGGCGGTTGTCGTCTCGTGCCCCGCTGCCCATGCCGTAGGAACTGCGCCCATCCCCATAGCTACTGCCGCCATAACTACTGCCACCATAGCCGCCGCTGCCGTAGCGATCGTAGTCACGGCGATCGTCTTCGTAGTAGTCGTCATCGTCATCGGTAAAGAAGTTTTTGATGGCTCCAAACAGACCGTCTTTCTCTTCGTCCTCTTTGTTACGTTCATAGACTTCTCGCCGCAGATCGTATAGCGCATCATCCAGGTCAGCTTTGGCGCGATCGATGCCGCGATCGTCGTTTTGCGTGAGGGCTTCCCGCAAGGATTGCACAGCACGTTCAATTTTAGAGCGATAGCTGCTGACAAACTGCATCCCAAAATCCAGCGTGGCTTCCCGCAGTTGGCGCTCTGCCTGAAAGATTTGGGATTCTGCCTGGTTTCGCTTTTCGACTTTTTCTTTCTTTTGTCGGTCTACGTCTGCGTACTCCTGCGCCTCACGCATCATCCGCTTGACTTCTTCCTCGGTCAAAGTTGAAGCACCCTGAACGGTAATACTTTGTTCGCGTCCAGTCGTGCGTTCCATCGCAGCAACCTGCAAAATGCCGTTCGCGTCAATGTCGAATGAGACCTGAATCTGCGGCAGACCACGGGGTGCGGGTGGAATGCCGACGAGCTTGAAGCGCCCGATCGACTTGTTGCCGGCTGCAATGTCTCGTTCGCCTTGCAGGACGTGGACTTCCACCAATGTTTGATTGTCTTCGCCTGTAGAGAAAATATCCGAACGGCGTACTGGAATGGTCGTGTTACGGGGAATCAGCTTTTTCATCACACCGCCAACGGTTTCTAGCCCCAGCGAGAGCGGCGTGACATCCAGCAGCAGCACATCCTTCACGTCGCCAGCCAGAATACCAGCCTGAATTGCGGCACCGACGGCAACGACTTCATCGGGATTCACGTTCTGGTTCGGTTCGCGATCGATCAAACTGCGAACAAGCTGCTGGATGACAGGAATGCGCGTAGATCCACCCACCAGAACCACTTCATCAATTTGACTGGGACTCAAGTTCGCATCCCGAATCGCTTGCTTGACCGGGTTTCGCACACGGCTAATCAGGTCGCTGCACAAGCCTTCAAACTGCGATCGCGTGAGGCGTGTTTCCAGGTGTTTGGGACCCTCTGCGGTCGCCGTGATGAAGGGCAGATTGATATCGGTGACAGTGACACCCGACAGCTCAATTTTGGCTTTTTCGGCGGCTTCGCTGAGGCGTTGCAATGCCTGACGATCGCGCCGCAAATCCACGCCTTCTGTCTCTAGAAACTGCTCCGCCAGCCAGTCTACAATCTTTTTGTCAAAGTCATTGCCGCCAAGCTGGGTATCGCCGCTGGTTGCCTTAACTTCAAAAACACCATCGCCCACATCCAGAATGGAGACATCAAACGTGCCACCGCCCAGGTCAAACACGAGGATCGTTTGATTGTCCCGACGATCCATCCCATACGCTAGAGAAGCGGCTGTGGGTTCATTCAAGATCCGCTTGACTTCCAGCCCCGCAATGCGTCCGGCATCCCGCGTTGCCTGCCGCTGAGAGTCGTTAAAATACGCAGGCACCGTAATGACAGCATCCGTTACAGGTGTACCCAGGTAACGGCTGGCTTCATCCACCAGCTTAAGCAGCACCATCGAGGCAATTTCT
>JBGTJW010000232.1:0-4680 GCA_041744955.1 Stenomitos sp.
TTTCAGTTCCTGAACAAGCTGAACATCTTGGGAGGCAGTGCGTGCGCCTGCTTGGGCTGCCCATTGTTTGAGGCGATCGATCTGGTCACGGGCGATCGCGGCTAGGGGAACGGTTTCTTCGATCGATCGTACGATGTCTTCTGTAGTGAAATCTTGCCGCTGTCCACTGCTGCCGCGCCCAAAGGCTTGATGCATGGCTTCGATAATCACCTGCTCAATTTCGGCACCGCTAAAGTTCTTTGCCTGCCGTGCCAGTAGTCCCACATCAAATTCTCGTAAGCGAGTGGGGCGCAAGCGTTGCAGATGCACTTTAAAGATATCCTGCCGTTCTTGTTCGGTGGGGAGGTTCAGGAAGAAAATTTCGTCAAAGCGCCCTTTTCGCAGCAGTTCGGCAGGCAAAATTTGCACATTATTAGCGGTGGCAACGATGAAGACGGGGCTGGTCTTTTCTTGCATCCAGGTAATAAGGCTGCCAAACACGCGACGGCTAGTGCCCGAATCGCCATCCGAGCCGCTGTTGATGTTGCCAAAGGCTTTGTCGATTTCGTCAATCCACAGCACACAGGGCGCGATCGCCTCAGCAAGTTGAATCATCTGGCGCACACGGCTTTCACTTTCACCCACAATGCCGCCAAATAGCCGTCCCGTGTCAAGTCGCAACAGGGGAAGCCGCCATTCATGGGCGATCGTCTTGGCTGAGAGGGACTTACCCGTGCCCTGAATGCCCACCAGCAATAGACCTTTAGGATTACGAATGCCGTAGCGTCGCGCCTCTTCGGTAAACACATCCTGCCGCATCCGCACCCATTGCTTCAGGTTCTCTAACCCGCCCACGCTTTTAAGCGAGTCCCGCACGGTGAAAAATTCCAGAATGCCTGTTTGCCGAATCGCCTGTTGCTTTGCCTCCAGCACACCAGCAATATCGGCTTCACTGACCTGCTGCCTTGCCGCCAGTGCCTTTGCCAACACGCGCTGAATCCGTGTTTCACTCAACCCCTGACACGCTTTCACCAGTTGTTCTCGCGCCAAGCCTTTCACTTGCAGCGCGTCGGGTGCCACTAACTGGGCAATCAAATGATCAATCTCCTGCGGATTCGGCAGCGGAAAATCAATGACGGTGACTGCCTCGGCTAACTCGATCGGCAGCTCCAGCGTATGGCTGATCAACACTAGCGTCTTGCGGGTACGCTTCAAGTCTTTCGCAAGATTCTTGATTTCGCGCACGATCGGCGCATTTTTTTCGCTGGCTGCGTTTCTCAACAGTGGATGGAGGTCGCAAAGAACAAAGAGAGTGTCTTCATCGGCTGGCGCTTTGCTGATGCGATCGAGGGCTGCCATCACACTGCCTTTCGCTGCACCGTTGTCATTCCAGCCGCGCACGATGTCCCACAGGAGTACGCTACGAACTGGCTGCGCTTGGGCTGCAACTTGCCGTAAGACTGCCTCAACAGGTTCTTCCTCAACCGCCACGATGTAAAGCAACGGATAGTGTGCCCGCAGCATCAAGTCAAGTTCCTTGATCAGGTCGTAATGCGGGATAAAGGGAGTAACGATCGGCTTGGCGGTAGACAGGGAACGATCGAGCATGAGGGGAGAGTGTAACAGGCAGACGATTGCCGACTAAAATGTTGCTGACTCAAAAAACAACCAATGATGAGACGTAAAACGTCGAAACAGTAGCGGACTCCAAAGCATTACCTTGAGGTGTTTTGGGGGAAGAATGTTGAAAACCGAGGCTTTTAATGTTAGCTTCTGTTTAACTGAATAGTCAGCCTAATTTGCACTCTGCACTTTAAGTCTATAACGCTTGAGGCAGAGTAAAGAGCGGGGGAACCAACACCCAAGAGTATGGGGCGCATTTTCAAAGGCACTTTATTCGCATGGTAAAGGCTTTGATGAAGGGTATCTCTCAACCCTAGCCCGACAGCTAACCTCGTAGGCATTGAGAGAAGACTGATTGATGATTGCTTCATAGCGACAGGCTTTGAGATGCCTGTTGTCATGCAGTGTCGGTTTCATCAGACTTCTTGACTGGACATTCAGCGACAGCCAACGTTCTGATGAAATGAGGTGCAATCCATGACATTGCTGCTAGATCTGGCGGTGAATGCCAGTCATGCTACCGCTAAGCGGTTTCGTAAGTTTTTTTGGCGCGATACGGTGCTTTTGCCGATCGCTGGTTTTGTTGGTTTAATTGCCCTCTGGTGGCTGCTTGCAACGATCAGAAGTGAGATTATGCCCACGCCCTGGCAAGCGCTGACGGCAAACTGGGACTACATCATCCATCCGTTTTACAGGCGTGGTCCTGGCGATTTAGGTATCGGCTGGCTTTTGTTAGCGAGCATTCGTCGTGTACTGGTTGGGTTTATCTTGGGGGCGATCGTCGCTGTGCCGATCGGCTTTTTAATTGGGCTGTATCGTCCTGCCTATCTAGCGCTCAATCCGCTGATTCAAGTGCTTAAACCCGTTTCGCCGCTGGCATGGTTGCCGATCGCGTTAGCTATTTTCAACCTGGCTAATCCTTCGGCAATCTTTGTCATTTTCATTACGTCGCTCTGGTCAACGGTGATCAATACTGCGTTAGGCGTTTCTAGCGTGCCTAAGGACTATATTGATGTCTCTCAAGTGCTAGAAATGCCACGCTGGCGACAGCTTACCAAGATTATTCTGCCAGCGAGCCTGACCTATATTTTCACCGGGCTACGCATCAGCTTAGGGGTCGCGTGGTTGGTCATCGTAGCCGTTGAGATGCTGACGGGCGGGGTTGGTATTGGCTTTTTTGTGTGGGATGAGTGGAGTCGCTTAAACCTCAGTGCTGTTTTTATGGCTGTGGTGTTGATTGGTATCACAGGTTTGGTACTCGATTGGCTACTTTGCAAGCTTCAGGAAGCCGTCACCCATAGACCCGCACAATCCTAAGCGACTGCTTTTTTAGCGGTGCGATCGGAGCGATCGCTGGCTCTGAATCTTTAGCATTAAACATGGTTAGACCAACTCTATAATCTTGCTTCGCCTATCAATAAAAGGTTGATGGATCACTAGCGTAGCTATAGGTAGAGGTATGAAGAAACATGGCTTTATTCAAAAGGAAATTGGCTGCTAATTCAGGTTTTTTGTTAGCGTTTCCTTTTTCATTTTCTCTAGCCGTCTTCACCAATGGTTAGTTTTAACGACTGCTGTTCCTCATTGAGCAACACATTATGAGTCATCGTAGACGCTGGTCACGGCGCAATTTTCTCACTGCAACAGGGGCATCCCTTACCGGTGCCGCGCTTTTTTCACTGAATATTGATAGCGATCGTAGCCCGTCAGCGCTCACGTCTGATGCAGCGGCAGTTGAACCGGTGGTGCTGCCCGAAACGCTAGAAAAGTCCAACCTTGTCATTGGCTATGTGCCTGTTAACGATTGTGCCCCGTTTGCGATCGCCTGGAAGAAAGGCTTCTTTCGCAAATATGGCTTGAACGTCAAACTCAATCGTGAAGCCAGTTGGGCAACATCGCGTGATGGCGTTATTTTTGGTCGTTTGGATGCCGCTCCCGTGGTTTCGGGCGCTGTGACCAATGCCCGTACCGGGGCAGAAGGTGCCAGAAATGCCCCGCTGTGTGCGGCGATGACGATTCATCGGCATGGCAACGCCATCACCATGAACCGAGCCATGTGGGATGCAGGCATCCGCCCCTGGCAGGACTACAACGGCAACCTGGATGCGTTTAGACAGGATTTTCGTCGCTATTTCAACAGCCTGCCATCGGAAGAACGCATTATGGCAGTGGTCTTGAGTTCCGCCATCTACGAGTATTTTTTGCGCTACATCATTGCGGCAGTGGGCATCAACCCGCTGGAAGAATTTCGCATTATGATCGTGTCGCCGCCACAGATGTTGGTCAACTTGCGCATTGGTGCGATGCAGGCATATATGGTCGCTGAACCCTGGAATACCCGTGCCATTAAGGGCAACGAAGGCATTGGCTTTACCTTCGCTCAAGGGCGAGAAATTTGGCGAGGACATCCCGATCGCCTCTTAGCGGTACAGGATTCCTTTATCAACGAAAACCCGAAAACCTATCGATCGCTGGTGAAAGCCATGATTGAAGCCTGTCGGTATTGCAGCGATCCGAACCATCGGCAAGAGGTGGCAGAATTAATCTCAGGGCGATCGTTCACTGGTGCGAACCCAAAGATGACTCGTCCTGCTATCTTGGGCGCATACGATTATGGTGGTTTTGACGAGCGATCGCGCATTGTCAACAAACCGGATGAAACCACTATCTTCTTTGATATGCCGTCTGAGCTAACAGCGGCAGAAGGCAACATTGCGGGTAATCATTCGACCTTTCTCTGGCAGTCGCAAAGCCTTTGGCTCATGACCCAATCGGCTCGGTGGGGGCAAATTCCGGCGATCCCGCCCCAGGCAGAAAAAATTGCGCGTCAGGCATGGCGTACCGATTTGTATCGCGACATTGCCGCTGAAATGGGGATTGCGTGCCCCAAAGAGGATTACAAAGTTGAACCGGGCGCGTTATTCATGGACAACAAACCCTTCGACCCCAGCAATCTGGATGGCTATCTGAAAAGCTTTGAAATTCGTGCCAATCGTCCGACCCACATCTCTCTTGCGTAAGACAAGGCAAGCAGACTCTCAACCGTATTCCACAGGAGGTTCGTATGCTCAATGTTTC
>JBGTJW010000233.1:0-4858 GCA_041744955.1 Stenomitos sp.
CGCGATCGGCTTGGCAAGCTTTAGCAATACGATCCATAGATCCCCGACTTCTAAGTTCAATCCTGCCGAACTCGCAAATCGATTCAGAAGTCGGGGATCTGACGTTAGCGATCGCTATCCGGCAACACAAAACGCTACACTCTGTTAGAATGCAAAGCTGTGGCATTCGCTTCCAGTCTTAGCGTCCCTGCCTTCTCAGCCCTTCAAAAATTTGATCCGTCCGCCTAAGACTGACGCTGCTAACGGCGGGGGCTGATGCTATTACTGGAGCCTTATGTCGTTTTCCACTCTCGGTCTTTCCGATGCCATTCTCCGTGCCGTTACAGAGCGCGGGTATACCGAACCTACACCCATTCAACTGCAAGCCATTCCGGCGGTGCTATCCGGTGGTGATTTGCTAGCGGGTGCCCAAACGGGTACTGGCAAGACGGCTGGCTTCACACTGCCAATTTTGCATCTTTTGTCGGAAGGCGATCGTCCGTCTGTCTCTAGCAGTCAGCCAAAAAAACGATCGCCCATCAGAGCGTTGATTCTTACTCCTACCCGTGAACTGGCTGCACAGGTCGAAGAAAGCGTGCGCGATTACGGTAAGTACGTGCGGCTCACCTCAATGACCATCTTTGGCGGTGTGGGGATGAATCCGCAGGTGCAGCGCTTGAAAAGTGGGGTCGATATTCTAGTCGCAACCCCAGGACGCTTACTGGATCATGTGCAGCAGGGAACGGTGGATTTATCGCGCGTTGAAATCCTGGTGCTGGATGAAGCCGATCGAATGCTGGATATGGGCTTTATCCGCGATATCCGTCGCATTCTTGCCCTCTTGCCCAAGCAGCGTCAGAACTTGCTCTTCTCTGCTACCTTCTCCAACGACATTAAAGCCTTTGCTTCAAGTTTGCTTAATCAACCCACGATGATTGAGGCAGAGCGTCGCCATCTTACTGCCGATACTGTCGCGCAGAAAGTATATCCCGTCGATCGTGAGCAAAAGCGCCAACTGTTAACTCACCTCATCAAAGAACACAACTGGTTTCAGGTTTTGGTCTTTACTCGTACCAAGCACGGAGCCGATCGCCTGGTTAAACAGTTAATGGACGATCGCATTCCCTCGCTGGCGATTCATGGCAACAAAAGTCAGGCGGCGCGTACCCGTGCCCTGGCGAAGTTCAAAGACGGTAGCTTGCAGGTGTTAGTTGCTACTGATATTGCGGCACGCGGCATTGACATTAGCGATCTACCGCACGTTGTCAACTTTGAGTTACCCAATGTACCTGAAGATTACGTTCATCGCATTGGTCGCACCGGACGCGCGGGAGCCGCAGGCGAAGCAGTCTCGCTGGTCTGTGTAGATGAACTGAAGCTGCTGGCAGATATTGAGCGGCTCATCAAGCAGCCCTTGCCGAGAGAAATCGTTCCCGGCTTTGAACCAAACCCACACGCTAAGCCAGAACCCATCCAGAACGGACAGCGCGGACAAGCTTCTCGCGGCAAGCGTCCCGATCGCGCTCCGTCTCGATCGCCCCAAGCGGTTGCTCCACCACGCACTGCACGACACGCCGATGGTGAACGCTCTGGTGCGCGATCGCCCGTTTCCCGTCGCCCCAGTGGACGACATTAGCGTTACACCATTTTGTTGTAGGGGCGTTCCTTCGCCGATCGCCCTTACTCTTCAGTACCGGATTCCAGCCCAAGCGGTTTTTGCGCTGGAACGCCGATCGCCCGTGGAAATTCGTTCGGGGTGGGTGCAATCTTTTGCAAATAGATGCAGTGTCGATCGCCCTGCGTGAGCGGAGTCGTAAAGGCTTCGATCGCGTCGATTTTGCCACCCAGGACAGCGACAGCCGACTCCAGGGAAGCAGTTTCCGCGTCTGTCCACTGTCCTCGATAAAGCACCGCATAGCCACCAACGTTCAGCAGCGGTAGCGCATACTCCGCACAGACTGCTGCTGCTGCCACCGCTCGGATGAGCGCCAGATCATAGGTCTGCCGCCGGAGTCGTTGCCGTCCCACTTGCTCGACCCGCTCTACTAACGTGGTGGCATTGATCAGCCCCATGTGGGCAAGCACCTGATCAATGAAGGTAATTTTTTTGCGCGTGGCATCCAGTAACGTGACCGTCCAGTTGGGTTGAGCGATCGCCACAGGCAAACCTGGAAAACCAGCACCCGTGCCAATGTCGATAACGTTGAGAGAGGAGAGAGGGGAGAGGAGAGAGGGGAGAGGAGAGAGGGGAGAGAGGAGTTTTGAGTGCTGAGTTGCTAAAGTGTCTTGGGCAAATTCTGCCTCCTGTCCCCTGCCTTCTGCCTCCTGCCTTCCGTCTTCTGCCTCCTGCAAAAACCGCTGCACTCCTCGCAGCGAATCCCACAGATGTTTTTCCCAAAACTCTGCTGGCTCTGTAATGCGCGTGAGATTAAACTGGCGATTACCAGCCAGCGTCAGGGCATAAAGTTGTTGCAACTGCGCCTGTTGGTGTGCTTCTGGTTGCCAATTCAAGGTTAATTGCCATTCTTCCATCGGGGGCAATAGGGGCGATCGAGGGTCGGGCACAAGGGTTGTAAGGCGTTGTGTTCTGGTCAGCAATGATGCGGTAGTCTCTACTTTTGCACCTCCCCCATCCATCACTGCTTCCCCTGCTTCTTTCTCTTCCCCTTCTTCCCCTACTCCAGACAGGCTCGGCTCCTCCACCCCTTCATCCCTCATTCCTCATCCCTTCCTGCTTCTACGATTTTTTTGCGCGGTTTTTTAAGCTCATCTGGTTGCACTGCGGTTAGTTCGCCGTGATTCAATGTCCAGCACTGGTCAGCAATATCCGCCAGCTCTCCGGCATCGTGGGAGACAACGAGCAAGCTCCAGTGTGCTTTAAGCTTTGCCAGTAGACCAATCAACTGTTGCCGCATTGACCAGTCTAAGCCTGCGGTGGGTTCATCCAACAGCAGCAGATTGGGTTGGCGAATGAGCTGTACAGCAAAGGCAAGACGGCGCTGTTGACCGCCACTGAGGACATTGGGCGATGTACTGAGGGGTAAATGGGTGAGTCCGACTTCGGTGAGGGCTTGCTCGATGCGATCGCTCGTCAATTCTGGATGTCCTAGCCTCAGTTCTTCCAAAATAGTGCCGCCGCAAAAGTGGCGCTCTGGAAACTGAAACACCAAGCCACTAAGCTGCTGTAGCTGAAGTGGAATCAGTTCCTGGTCACGCCAGAAGATGCCGCCGCTCGTTTTTTCTGCCAGCCCTGCCAAAATTTCTAGTAGCGTACTTTTGCCTGAGCCACTGGGACCAATCACTAGATTCATCTGCTGCGGTGCAATCTGAAAATTGATGGCTTTGAGAATAGCAGTGTGGCTGGCAGTGGGATGGTAGGTCAGGTTTTTGAGCTGAAGCATTCCGTTTGGGAGAAGAGGGGAGCGATCGCGTAAAGACATTGCCGGAACTTGCAGGCAGCCGCAGCGTCAGAGCCTAGTACTTGGGCAAACCAGGTAACGACTGCCGCCCCAACCTGCACAAAGGGTTCTGAGGTTGCGTCCCCACTATGTAGAAACTGCCTTTGGCACAGGGTTCTGTTTTATCACTCTAACTAACTTGGAACCAAGTTAGTATTAGTTTTTTGCTTACTGCTTTCTTACAACCTGATTAACTGGAATGTTATGGCTGTTAAGTTGACTACCCTTTCGCAAATTACCCCTAGCCGTGTGCTACGTGTTGCCAGTGTCGCACTCGTTTCCTTGAGCCTGTGGGCGAGTCCTTCCCTGGCAAAAGATCCGTTTCGGACGACGGATCCCAGACAAATTGGCGATCGTACCGAAGCTGCCTTCAAAGCTCTTTTTGAGCAAGGGAACTATAAACAAGCTGATTCGTTTGCACAGAAAGCAGATCCCAGAGATCCGCTGACGCAAGCGCTCCGAGCGTCACTGGCATACATCATCTGGGAGGGTGAGAAGGATGAAGCGAAAAAGTCTGCACAGTTAGAGACGTTCAAAAACTACGCGACTCAGACTCGGGAAGCTGCCGCCGCTATGGTTGGCAAAGACCCGTTGCGCGGCAACCTTTACCAGGCAGTCGGGCATTTTCTCGAAAGTGCTTATATCTTCAGCAAGGACGGCACAGTCAAGGGCACACCGCGAGCCCTGGGCGAAATTCAGCAGGCGTTCAAGTATCTGGATAGTGCCGAAAAAGTCGATGCAAGCGATCCAGAATTGAACTTGCTGCGGGGCTATATTGATTTGTTTGTCTCGCTTAACCTGCCGTTTTCTAGCCCTACCGATGCCATCAATCGGTTGGATAAATACGCCACTCCCCGCTACCTGGCTGATCGGGGCATTGCGCTAGGCTATCGGGACTTGAACCAGCAAGCTAAGGCATTAGCTGCCGTTGATAGCGCGCTTAAAGCGACACCCAACAACCCAGATGTGCTTTACCTGAAGGCGCAAATCCTTGTGCGTCAGGGCGATAATCGGGGTAGCCTTGCCTACTTTAACCAGGCGCTCACCAAGCAAGAGCAACTGCCACCAGGCTTGGTGCGGCAAATCAATCGGGAGCGCGATCGGGCGCAAAGTCGCCTGGGTAACGCTGGTCAGTAGGACGATCATGCTCAAAAATCGGCTGCTAACCGAAGCTGGAGCGTACCTAACCCCAGGTCTTTTGCGGTCAAGGAACGTGCCTCAAACAGCGCCACCATATCCTTGAATTGGGGCTTGCCGCGACTGGCTCCGGTTAGCCCTGTAGCAATGATCAAGCCGCAGCAGCCATTCGTCTTCTTGCAGCGCTGATCCCACTTTTTGCGGGCGGCAATATGAGTGGGGTCATCCTCACCAAATTCACCAAACAGGTGCAGGTCGCCATTGCCGGTTTGAAACAGCCCCAG
>JBGTJW010000234.1:0-21529 GCA_041744955.1 Stenomitos sp.
CGTGCGTGCTGAGTTGCTAGCGCCCGCGATCGCTCAATCCCCTGACTATCGCGTACCAGCAGTAACGCCTGCTCCAGATCGCCTGCTTGGGCAAATTCGCGCTCAATCAGTGCTTCCAAATAGGGTTTCTCTTTCAAAGCATAAAGGACGGGCGCGGTTAAGTTGCCGCTTTTCAGGTCAGATCCGGCTGGTTTGCCGAGCGCGTCTGTCGAACCTGTAAAATCCAAAATGTCGTCAATAATTTGAAAGGCAAGCCCAATGTGGCGACCATAGTGAAATAAATCCTCTGCAAGCGCTGGGGGAGCCTCACTCAAGGTCGCAGCCGCTTTAGCGCTATTGGCAAGCAAACTAGCCGTTTTGTAATAGCTTTTCTCTAGATACTCGTCGATCGATAAACTGGTTGCAAAGCGATTCAGTCCCTGCTGAATTTCACCTTCTGCCAGATCCATAATCACCTGCGACAGCAGCTTGACCACTTCAAGGTTGTCCAGGTTTGCCAGATACCAGGATGATTGAGCAAACAAGAAATCGCCTGCCAGCACAGCAATCCGGTTGCCAAAGCTACTGTGAACGGTTGGCACACCGCGACGCAGTTCTGATTCATCCACCACATCATCATGAACCAGGCTTGCCGTGTGGATCATTTCAGTGATTTCAGCAAGACGACGGTGGCGTAGTGTAATCTCTTGATCCAGCATAGTGGCACGCGAAACGAGAAACACGATCGCGGGTCTGACTCGCTTTCCCTTCGCTCCGAAGAGATGCTCGGCGGCGGCATACAGCACTGGATGGCGTGCCCCGATGAGGTTCTTAAGGTTGTCCGTTAACGCCTGCAAATCTGCTTCGACAGGAGAAAATAAGGAGGTAGCTGAGGTCATGGATATCCGACTCAGGCGAGATGATAAGATTACGAAACTTTAACTATTCTCCATCTATCTTAAGCTAAACTACCGACCTCTAGAACATAAAACTTCCTTTTTGTCGCGTTTGGGCAAGCCTGTTATGATGCCTGAACGCTGCTTTCACAAAAAGCACCCGTTTGCCAAAGGGCTGGCGCAGAGCGTCTAACATCTTTCTAGCAAGGGTTACAAGCATTTTGGAGATGAAGCGTTGAGCAGTGCGGCTTAGCCAACGTTCCGTTCAAGCCTGCTTTGCTTGCACTGGAGAAAAACTTGAGGTGCTGTCTCTGGCATCAGTAGTTCTCTCATTTTTTAGAATGAGTGCGATCGCTTTGAGCGCTGTGCCTCGTGTCCAATCTAGCGATGCGATGACAGATAAGCGGTTTAGGTTGCACAGCACGATCGCCGATCACGCCCACGCGAGTAGAGATTAAACACACTGCCGATGCTGTTTGCTTGAAGCAGTCAACATTGGTGCGGGGGAGGTGCTCATTCAGCGATCGCACAGGGCTTAATCAATGGCTTCTAAAATAGCCGCTTGAGCAAGCAACTGAGCTGGAACGATTGCTTCGACGATCGGTGTGTAGCCGAGCCAGGGTGCTGCCAGTTGGCTAAAGATCTGCGGGGAACCGCTGACGCAGAAGCGAGTGGGCGTTGGCAAGCGGAGATTTTTGAGTGCGAGTAAATCTAGCTCTTGAGCCGCTGCCGCAACCACTGAAACGGCAGGGTCAACCAGTTTGACGCTGGCTGGCAAGAGCTGGCGCAAGATGGGCGCTAGATAGGGATAGTGGGTACAGCCGTAGACGAGAGTGTCAATTTGCTGCTGAAGGAGTGGTTTGAGGTATGACTGAGCGATCGCCGTCGTATAGGGGTCATGCAGTCGATCGGCTTCGATCAACGGTACAAATTCAGGGCAGCCCACTTCCCATACCCGGGTATCTGCGTCAATTTCAAGGATGGCGCGGCTATAGGCTTGGCTGGTAGCAGTGGCAGGGGTCGCAATGACACCAATGCGGCGACCCTGTTGCACGGCGGCTCTGGCTCCTGGCAAAATTAGCCCCAGCACGGGGACACTAAACTCGGAACGTACTGCTTCCAGCGCCAATGCCGAACTGGTGTTGCACGCCATGATGACCATTTTGGTGCCCTGTTGCTCCATCCAGGTCAGGATTTCCCGGACGTACTGCAAGATTTCGGCAGGCGATCGCTTCCCATAGGGCAACCGCGCTGTATCGCCAAAGTAAATGACTGACTCAGAGGGCAACTGACGATACACTTCGCGCAGCACCGTCAAACCACCGACACCGCTATCAAACAATCCGATAGGGGCAGAACTTTGACCTGTACTGGCTTGGCTACCTGCGAAACGCTTACCTGACACTCCACACACCTCTTACGCTTGTAAACATTGAAGTTTTTAGTTTTTGGTTGTTAGGGATTTAGAGAGCAGTGAGATGATCGAACAACTAATAGCTAACCACTAACAACTATTAAGAACTACGTCCCAGATACCGCAAGATGCCACGGGCGATCGCGCTTGCCATCTGGCTACGGAAGTTTGCATTAGCCAGTTTAGGAGCGTCGTTCCGCCCGGTGACAAAGCCAACTTCTACCAGCACAGACGGCATCGAAGTGCGCCGCAGCACGTAGAAGCGAGACGATCGCACACCCCGATCGCCGATGTCTGTGCCTTCTAGCACGCTTTGGTGGATAGTGCGTGCTAAATTCAAACCGCTCTGGTAGTAGTAGGTTTCCAGACCGTTAACCTCGGGACGACTCAGGCTAATAGCATTGGCATGAATACTCACAAACGCAGTGGCATTGACCCGTTGCGCCAGTTGTACGCGAGGTTCCAGGTCAAGATCGCGATCGTCACTGCGTGTCATGACAGTCTGCACACCCTGCTGTTCAAGAATGGCGGCAACTTTTTGACTAATATCCAGTACAATGCCTTTTTCTTGCAGTCCACCAATGCCCACTGCACCCGGATCGGGTCCCCCATGCCCTGGATCGATCACGATCACGGGTCGCCCGATCGTTGCCCTGGGAATGACAGGATTAGGAGCGCTTGTTCGGGGCGGCAAAGGGTCAGTGCGGGGCGGCAAAGGGACAGGAATGCTGGCAGTAGACGGATTGGGCTGTGCGGCTACGGACGGACGATTGCGCTGAAGCTGTAGCGCTAAGGTTCGCTGGCTCGGCTGATTCAGGTCGCTGATCTGCACACCAGAGGCAGGCGTAATGAGAATAACAGCGGTAGTTGCAGTCTCCTGGCGCAACCGCAGTTGAAGGACAGGGCTAGAGGCTTGAAGCTGCGGGCCCTTCACATTTTTGGCTAGCTGGGCAGAGTTGATCGTGACGCGATACGCACCTGTGGTTCGATCCCATCCGGTGGTGTATCGCAACGGCTGGTTGGCGCGGACAATGAGCTGGGTGTCGTTGTTTTCTAGCGCGACGGATTCGATCGTTGCTAATGTGCCTGGACGAGCCGCAGGAGGGTTGGTTGACGGACGATTAGCGCCATCGGCTGCAACGGGACCGGACGGCAGCAGCACTAGACCACCCGCACTGCTGACGGTTGCTTCCCAATCAGGGCTGGCACGATCGACGCTCAGTGTAATGCGGGTAACAGGCGGCGAGGCTTGCTGTTGGTTAAGCGTAATGCGGTTAACGCCCAAGCGGTTGACCAGCAAATCGCGTGTTGCAGCCAGGGCAATAGTTGCGCCCTCTACATCTACTGTAATTTGACCGCGATCGCTGCTCCGGCGTACATCCAGATTGGGGGAGCCACCGTTGGTACGCACGAAAATACCATCTTGCGTCACCTGTAGGCTCTGTATTTGAGTGCTGCCCGTCTGGTTGGGATTGCCACTACCCGTTGGTAGGGTAGCAGTGCCAGCAGGTAATAGTTGGGGCGTGGGTAGCTGCACTGTCCACTGACGCGCTGTAATGCCTCGAAAACGTACCTGATTGGGGTCGATCGTGTAGCCAGGTGCTAGTTCTACGACCAGCCGTGCCGAAGTACGATCGAACTGCCCCAAACGCACCGAGCGAATCGCGCCGCCATAGGACTGCGTAGAGGCTGGACGACCCAGGATAACCCCTGGCAAGTCAATCACTAGACGAGTAGGACCAGAAATCAACTGTGCTTTAGGCTGCACATCGTCATCGGTCGTAAATTCCAACTGATTGCTGTTGGAGTCAAAGCGCCAGGATTGTAGCCGCGAGGCTTGAGCCGGAGCCGCCAGGAGCAAGAGAGAGGTAGCAGTGAGCAGAAAATGGGGAAGATGTTTCACGGTGTGTCGTCAATTTCTCAAAGAGCTGAACATCAGCCAGGGATTCTTTTCTAACCAATTCTCCTCACACGGGGACGATCGCTGAAAGCGTTGCCGATCGCACGTTTAAGACGGTTGAACAACCAGCAGTCGCAACTAGCATCAGGTGACACCACAGACAGCATCTCTACCCAATGAGAGCCAACGCCTGTCAGCCTTGTTCTCCAGCAATGGCTGGTGTTACGAGCCTTCTATTCAACCATTCCGCTGTGCCAAACAACAAATCCGGTTGTTTTTAAGTGGAACCGCCTGACGACCACAAACGGCTAAGCGATGCGTACAGAAGCCTGACGCGAGGGCAGCGATTTAGTTTCATGCCTGAGGTTTTTCCATGGATGAGATCCACCAGGCATCCCATCACAGTGCTTTGCCATCACACAGTGACACGATCGCCAGACGTTAACCGCCGTTCTGGATGCTCCACAATGATTCCACGATGAACCGTTGCGTTTCAATGCAGTGTCCAGTGGGTCAACGAAAGTGCCAGCAGTTGGCTTTATGAGCGCAAAAAGCTGTCATCACTCAGCGTTGCGATCGTTCAGCGATGGGTAGCGGTCACATCTACGACACGAAACGTCTGTAAGAATATAACCGATGTGCGAATTGTGCGATCGGATTTTCTACGCTACTCCGATTCTGGCTCTACATTTTCTAAATCGACCAGACCTGGATTTAAGGTGATAGACGGATTTGATTGTGCTTCCAGGGCTGTAGCAGTAGCGCGATCGGATTGGCTAAACACAACACGCAGCAACGGTGGAGCCATGAAGGTAGTCAAAATCACCATCACAATCACCGCCGCTTCCAAAGGCTTGGAGAGGACACCGCTTTCAGACCCCACTGCGGCAAACACCAGACCCACTTCACCACGGGGAATCATGCCAACGCCGATCGCCAGCCGATTGACTCCTGGCATCCCAAAGACGCTGAACCCCGTGATCACCTTCCCAAAAATGGCAACCGCCAGCAAAAAGGCAGCAATGATTAACCCGGCGCGGTTTTCGGGCACCAGCGGATTCAGCACGCTCAGATCAGTGCGAGCGCCCACCACTACAAAAAAGACGGGCACCAGCATATCGGCGATCGGCAGAACTTTCTCCTCTAGCTCTCGCTGTTTCTCCGTTTCCGCCAAGACCAGCCCTGCTGCAAAGGCACCTAAAATCGCTTCTAGCTGAATGACGGCGGCAATATACGCAAGGATGAACGCAAAAATCAGGGAAACCAGCAACAAATGCCCCCGCGTCTTCATCCCATTCACTAACGCCACAAAAAACGGGCTAAGGAAGCGACCAACCAAAATTGAGCCGACTAAAAAGACACCCGCGCTAAAAATCAGGTAAGCCACATTGGCTGGCTCCACCTTGCCATCGCGTGCAAGGCTGGCGACCACTGCCAGGACAATGATGCCCAGCACATCATCCATCACCGCCGCACCGATGATGATCTGACCTTCGGGTGTACTGAGACGCTGCATTTCTGCTAGCACTTTGGCTGTAATACCGATGCTCGTTGCCGTCAAGGCAGCTCCAGCAAAAATAGCAGGCACGGTTGGAATGCCAAAGATCACGATCAGTCCTGCGGTTCCTAGAGCAAACGGAGCCGCAACGCCAACGACTGCCACAACCGTTGCCTGGGGTCCGACCCGCAGCAGTTCCTTCAAATCAGACTGCAAGCCAATCTCGAACAGCAGAATGATCACCCCCACTTCCGACAGAACGGAAATGACCTCACTCTGCGCTTCAAACACAGATGTTAGTGCGGCTGGGCTGAGGTGTGCCGTCATCTGCATCAGGCTCATAATCAGCGAGTGGCTGCCGTCTTCACCGCCCTCTGGAAACACCAGCAGATTCAGTGCCGACACCCCAACCACCACACCGCCTACCAGTTCTCCCAGCACGGGCGGCAGGTCAATGCGGTTGCACAGTTCACCACCGATTTTGCTTGCCAAAAAGATGACAACCAGGCTTAACAGCACTCCAGCTAAGACCAGAGAGCCGTTACTTGCCTCCACTTCGCTTGCTTCAACAACACCCGCCTCCACTGCTGCCAGCAACGATGTGCCGAACCCGCTAGCCTTGCCGGTTGCGGCTGGAACCATTAACCAAGTCATGCAATCTACCATTGGCTCTGGAAATAATTTTTCCCTCCCAATGTACAGTTTCTATGGCAGAAGGTTAAGTCGTGTAAGTGGCGAAAGGACGTTTGTTTGGTTCGCAATCCATTACCTGGACGGCAGTAGACCATCGTTTTGCGCTGACATTTTTCTCGACAAGAATGACCTTTAGATGAAGACCCGATGCTGCAAGGAAGGCATTTGGCGACGTACTTGTTCTAACCGGGAGGGTTCGATCGCCGCGATCGCCACACCCGGTTCATTTCCAGCATCGGCTAGCACCATGCCCCAGGGGTCGATCACCATTGCGTGTCCGTGGGTTTGGCGCATGGCGTAGTGTCGTCCCGTTTGGGCAGGAGCCAGGACGTAACACGTATTTTCGATCGCCCGTGCTTGCAGTAGCACCTGCCAATGATCCTTGCCTGTAAACGCTGTAAAGGCAGCCGGAACAAACAACACTTCTGCGCCCATTTGCGCGAGATGGCGATAAAGCTCTGGAAAGCGCACATCGTAACAAACCGAAAGTCCCAGGTTGCCGAGTTCCTTAGACGGATACATGGGCGGTAGTTGTATACCTGCCAGCACGGTGCCTGATTCCTGATAGGTGTTGCCGTCAGGGACGTTGACATCAAACAGATGCACTTTTTCGTATCGCGCCAATTCTGCGCCGCTAGGGTCAATGAGCAACGCTGTGTTGTAAACCTTGCCGTTACCGACGGGCACTGGAAAACCGCCGCCCAGTAACGTCACCTGAAAGCGCTGCGCCATCGTTTTGAGAAATTTTTCGCTGGCAGCGGCGATCGCCTCTGCTTGAGCCATTTTTTCGTGTTCGTCACCCAAAAACGAGAAATTTTCTGGCAAAGCAACCAGTTCAGCGCCCCGACGCACCGCCAGGTCAATTAATTCTTCTGCCTGGATTAGATTTTTTTCGAGATTAGGCAGGCTGGTCATTTGCACAGCAGCCGCCAGATAGGACTTCATAGGCTCAACTCAAATCGCAGCTAGAAAATGATCGGTTTAAAGCTTACTGGAGTGTAACCGCGTTTGGTCACAGACGGCTCCAACTGGCTCAAAAACCCTACTACTATTTAAAACCAGGTTTGACACAGAATGCTTAGAACTGCCGCCTGCACATATCTCTTTACGCGATCGCACTCCGCCTGCATCGGGAATTGCTCTAACACCTGTTGAAGCAGTCTGTTGCCACATCATCATCTCGCCAACGTCTATGTCAATGTCTATCAAACGCTTTGGGCTTTACACCGCTCTGGCGGGTCTAGCCAGTGTTGCCGTCCTTAGTCAGGCAACCCAAGTTTCTGCGAACCCATTGCCGCTGCCACGTTCGCTCATGGCACAACAACCCAATTGCAATGATCCTCAGACTCAGATGGATATGAACCGCTGTGCTGGCTTGAGCTATGAAGCAGCCGATCGCGCCTTAAATCGTGCGTATCGAGCGCTGGTGCCCAATCTTGCTGCCTCTCGCCGCCAAAAGCTGACTGATGCCCAATTACGCTGGATTACGTTTCGCGATACTGAATGCGCCTTTGCTGGTAGTGAGGCAGAGGGTGGCTCGATGCAGCCCATGCTGATCTCAGGCTGTAAAGCTCAAATCACACAACAGCGCACTAGCGATTTGGAAGCCTACCTGTCAGGACAGAAGCGTGCCAGTGGTGGCAGCTATAAAGTGGTCGATCGCCAGCTTCATCAGCTTTACCAAAAACTCAGGCAACGGCTAGAACCCGATCGCAAACGCCAACTCGAAACCGCCGAATTCGCCTGGATTGCTTTTCGCGACTCTGCCTGTGGCTTTGAGGCAAGCAGCGGCGGCAACGCAGCACGGAATCACTGCTTAACGCGACTCACCAATCAACGTAATCAGCAGTTACAGGCATACTTGGCAGTCGATCGCTAGTAGAACCGCTTCAGTGGACAATGAGAATACCAACTTCTATGTGCTAGCAAGAGACTTATGCGTGTTCCTAAAGTTTCGCTTCTGTTAGCACCGTTGTTTCTTGCGGCGTGTGCCTCTTCATCGACACAACAGGCTGTTTCTGTTCCAGCCTCAGTTTCACCATCTCCCGTTGTCAGTGTCGAAGCGAAACCACCCGAACCGACTCCATCAATCGATCCTATTAGGTTTGGTGAGGTTGGTTTGGATAGCATTGAGCCAAAACTAATGGCAAAGCAAGCCAAGCTCAACATTCAATTCAAAACGCAGTCGAGTCAGGATTGCAGGCTCACGATGAGATATCCCACCATTTCTGGGTTAGCTGATACTGCGCTGCAAGCTCGACTAAACGACAGTCTCCGTCAAGAGATGATGGCAAAAATGAGGGCACCGGAAGTAATGTTGGACGGCGATCGATGCAGGAATGTATCTCAAAAACCAGGGGAGGTTTACACCCGGACAGGTGGATGTAAGGTGCATTTTGCTGAAGAAAGCTTGGTGAGTATTTCTTGCTTAAGCTATTTATCACCCGGAGCATATCCTCAGCCTGAAGTTCACTCGATTACCTTTAATCTAGTAACGGGGCGAATTTATCAACTCGCCGACCTATTCAAGCCTAATTCTAACTACACGGTAAGATTGGCGATCGTAATGCGGGATGCTTGGTGGGAAATAGGACCAGGATATGTCTCTTTCCCGCTTGCAAGCCTTGAAACACAACAGTCCTTTGATTTTTACTTACAGGCAAGATGTGATGAAGCTCATTCTGGAAGGGTAAGTTCGTCGCTTGGCTCTCTTCCTGAAGTCTGTATGGTGATTCCTAATCTCGGAAGCGGTGCTGCTCGAAACGCCAGAATGCCCGTCCGTTTGGGTGGAATCAAAGATAAGCTCGATAGCAGCGGTGCCTTGAAAGTTCTGGTAGACAAAATTGATTGATAAAGTCTGTCGTTGGTTAAGCGGTTGCGATCGCCCAATACAGTGTGAAACAGACAACTTAAGGTAAGATACGTGACATTATTTCCTATCGCCGTCCTTCAGTGCTTGTGAACGATCGCGCTCGTTGGCTTTTGTCTGTTTTATGTCCGTTTCTGGCGATCGCGGCTGCCTTGCTGGTCGGTGTCAACAGGTCATTCAGCCAATTTGAGGGAATTGTTCGCTGCCTGCCCTTCAACCAACTCTAGCCGATGTCCATCTGGATCGGAGACTACAGCCCGTAACCCCCACTGGCTCTCCTGCATTGGCGATACAATCACGCCGTCGATCGCCTGCAAACGTGCGATCGTGGTCATTAGAGATTTCACCCGAAAGCCAAGACGGACTCCTACTGTTTTGTCTGCACTGCCCTGTGGATAAATTTCTAGCACAAGCGTCCCGATCGTAGCGGCTAGATGTTCTGGTCCAGAGCCATGCTGCTCCCAAGACAACACTATCCCCAAGGCTGCATAAAAACGGAATGCTCTTTCTAGATTGATAGAGCGAAGCACGACTAAATTCAGGTCTATGTCTGTGATTTGATGCTCCATACCACTTAGCGCAACCTTGAAGCACTACAGCACTTTGCTGACAGCATCTTTCCAATAGTCGTAGCTACGCGAATCGATTGCATCGGGTGCAGTTTTGTAAATCTGGGTGAGACATTGGAAAAAGGCTTGGGCGTAAGCGTCTAACCCTAGCAGTCGTAAGCTAGTCAAAATTCTAGTGATGCGAAGATGATTGTGGTTGCCCCAGTTCAACCAGTTCTCTCGTCGCTCTGAAAACGTGTCAGCCGTTGTAACGCTGATTGCATCCTTATCTTCAGCACACTGCAAGCCGTAGAACTGCAACAGATGCTTGAACGACGTGAGCAAACGGTTTTTGAGGTCGCTGCTAGCATTAAATACCTGAATATCGACCGCAGTCAGCACAGGAGCATCTGCATTAAAGCGGCTCTTTTCAATGAGCGGGAAGAGCCACTGAATGTAGGTATGCTCGTGTTCCAGGCACATATCATCCCATAACCAAATGCTCTCGATTTTGCGCCCTTCCGTATCAGGACACTGCCCTAAATAAAAATCTACGAGTTGTGAGTTGGTCATTGTGCTCAGGCTTCGTCTAGGTCAAGATCTGTGCGGCAGTGAAGGCTAGCGTGAGAAAGCGGCGATCTATTCGCCTGCTAAAGGTTTTTGCCGTACTGCGTCGCGAACTTTTCGACAATGTTGTACAAAGGTCGATCGAGCCGAGCGATTGTTTCTTGCGCGATCGCCGCTGGAACATCACCATAAAAGGCTTCAGCAATGCCACCCGTAATGCAGGTGAGTGTATCGGTATCACCTCCCAAGGACACTGCATTGCGAATCGCGTCCTCAAAATCAGTAGAGTCTAGAAAGGCAACGATCGCTTCTGGTACGGTTTCCTGGCAAGACTCATTGAAGCGGTACGTGGGGCGAATCGTATCGATCGTTCGCTCCAGGTCATAGCCAAACTGCGTCTCAATGTAGGCTTTAATGCCCTCTTTGCCATGCCCCGTGCGACCCAAAAAGATGGCGGCTGCCGTTGCCTGCGCCCCTTTGATGCCCTCTGGGTGGTTATGGGTCACTTCAGCCGTGTCTTTTGCCACCTGCAACACGATTTCCAAATCATTGAAGGCAAAGCCAACGGGGCTGACTCGCATCGCAGAACCGTTGCCCCAACTGTTATAGGGTTCTACGGCAGCCGACGTTGCCCAGGCAGAAAATCTGCCGCCATAGCCGCCCATCGGATTGGGGTAGCGGCGGACGTACGCTTGCAAGGTCTGACGATAATCGCTGTTGTGCAGAATGGCATCCGCGATCGCCACCGTCAGAATGGAATCATCTGTAAACTCACTGCGATCGCTAAACAGCGGAAAGTCCTTTGTCTTGACGTTCGCAAATTCGTAAATGGAACCGATGATGTCGCCTGCGATCGCCCCTAGCATAAGCTGTCCTCTTGTTTGCTCTGTAATGTCCAGCGATCGCTAGCTATCTGGCTGCCTGGTAGCAAAAACCTGGGCAGTAGTCAGATTCAGTACGCCCAGTTGAGGCGAAACCAGCCGATCGTCACCAATGAATGTCGCTACCTCTCGATACCGATCAGCCTGCAATGCCAGCAACAAAATAGTTCGCAGTTGTGGATCGACGACCCAGTATTCAGGAACGCCGCGATCCTGGTATTGCATTCGCTTAGCGGTATAGTCTCGATCGCGCTGCAAGTCTCCAGGGCTGACAATTTCAATGACCAGTAAGGGTGGAGCCATGCCAAGCCGAATGGTATTGCGGCGCTGCAACTGTTCAATATGCTCAGCGCGAATAATAGTCAGATCCGGGTAGCGGTTTCTAGGTTCGCCCCTCACTTCAAGCTCTAAGCCATGCCCCCGGACGCGATCGGTGCCAAGGAGCAGTGCAAAAAGCAGAAAGAGACGATTCGCAATCTGCACATTCTCGCCTGACTCTGGGGGCACTGCAATCAGTTCTCCATTGAAAAGCTCGTACAGATTCTCTGTGCCATCGTCGTAGGACAAGTACTCGTCAAAGCTAAGAAAGCGGTGCTTTGTCTGCATCATAGTATTGGGCAAAGAGGCGCGATCGCCGCCGGATGTCTTCATAGTACGTCGCTCGCTCCGGTGTGCGATCGTCCGATAAGACACGACCTTCTATCGCCGCACAGCTGCTTCGCTAGAGGATGGTTGATGCTGGGCAGTAACAACCCTTAACTGCGATCGAGACTGCCTCGGCAAAGGTTTTAGCCTTTTCAAGAAAAAACCAAAAGCCCCTGTGTCAGAAGCCTTTAAGAACGGAGAGAGAGGGATTCGAACCCTCGTTAAGTTGCCCTAAACAGCATTTCCAGTGCTGCGCCTTCAACCACTCGGCCATCTCTCCACATCGCTATACTGTGTCAGCAGTCACAGAATTATTATCCTAGCAGAACCAGGTAAACTTTAGACATGGGATTGGTAAGAGAAGGGGAATGCTTAACGCTATGGCTTGCTTCTCCAACGAGTTGACTCAACGCTGCAAGCAAACGTGCCTTCACTCGACTTCTCAGACCCATCGTTGATCCGCAGCAATCTTAACGCTTAAGCTATGGCGCATTTCTACACTGTCCGTATTCGCGATCGTCGCACCAATCAACTTCACAGCGTGCAGGTGCCGGACGATCGCTACATTTTGCACACGGCAGAAGCGCAAGGTGTTGCACTGCCCTTTGCCTGCCGCAACGGAGCCTGTACGACCTGTGCCGTGCGCGTCCTCTCTGGAGAGCTTTATCAGCCAGAAGCAATGGGTTTATCGCCCAAGCTCCAGAAACAAGGCTATGCGCTGCTGTGTGTCAGCTATGCTCGCTCTGACCTTGAGGTTGAAACTCAAGATGAAGATGAAGTTTACGAGCTTCAGTTTGGTCGCTACTTTGGCAAGGGCAAAATAAAAGCAGGACTGCCGCTAGATGAAGACTAGAGTATGGAAGATGCAAAAGGGGTTAACTGGACACGCTGGAAAAACTTATTTTTTAAACTTGCCGTTTTAATCTTCCTGACTGGCTGTCAGCCTGCGGCTTCGTCACACGGCTTTCATGCTGAAGTCAAGCAGATCTTGAATGGACGAGAGTTTGAAGTGGCAGGCGTACCGACCCAGCCTGACCTGACCGAGCGCATTCGGTTAGAAGGCATCGATGTGCCTGACGTTGGGCAACAACCCTGGGGCACAGCGGCAAAAGCTCAGTTAGAAAAACGCCTGCGTCACCAGACAGTACGGCTAGAAAACGATGCTGAACCACGCGATGCGATCGGGCGACGGCTGGCTTACGTTTGGCAAGGCAGTGTGCTACTCAACGAAGCGTTAGTCGCGGACGGCTATGCGTTAGCGACACCGCATCTGCCCAATAGCAAATACGATCAACGGCTTGCCCGTGCCCAGGAGCGGGCTAGAGTTTTAGGTTTGGGCATCTGGAATGCCGATCAGCCTATGCGAGTCAGCCCAGCAGAGTTTCGCAGCCAGCGGCGGCGGTAGGGAGAGAGGAGAAGTTAGTGGATGTTGTTGGCTGTGAGAAGGGACAATAGGCAGTAAGACTAGGCAGTTGCACATCGCTGAACGCTGCATGACCGTAAACCTTAGTTCCTCTGTGTGTATGATTTCTGATTCTAACCAGCTCCAAATTTTTCTTGATGTGGCGACAGAAGCGGTGCTGGCAGCGGGTGCCATTTTGCAAGATTACTGGGGCAACCTGGAGGCGATCGAAGAAAAAGGTCGCCCCGGTGATCTGGTGACAGAAGCAGATAAAGCAGCCGAAGCCGTGGTTTTGCAGCTTTTGCATCGCCATGTGCCCGATCACAAAATCTTGGCGGAGGAGTCAGGGCAGTTGGGCAATCAAGAGAGTGCTTATTTGTGGGCGATCGACCCGCTCGATGGCACCACTAACTATGCTCACCAGTATCCTGCTTCAGCCGTTTCGGTCGGACTAATGATCGACGGCATACCGCAAGTGGGGGCAATCTTTGATCCGTTTCGGGAGGAGTTGTTTCGTGCTGCTAAGGGACTGGGAGCCACGCGCAACCGTCGTACCATCCGCGTATCAGACACGGCTACGCTGGAAAAAAGCTTGCTGGTCACGGGCTTTGCCTACGATCGTCGCCAAACCACCGACAACAACTACGCTGAGTTTTGCCACTTAACGCATCTCACGCAAGGCGTACGGCGTAGCGGTTCTGCTGCTCTGGATTTGGCATACGTCGCCTGCGGTCGCCTTGATGGCTACTGGGAACGGGGGCTTTCACCCTGGGATATAGCAGCCGGGATCGTGCTGGTCGAAGAAGCGGGGGGCACCGTCACGGCATACGATCGCAGCCCGCTCAACATCAGTTCTGGACGTATCCTGGCAACCAACGGACTGCTTCATATCAGTCTGAGTCAGGCATTGCAGGATGCGCCGCCGTTAGCGGCGGGGGGAGTGGGGAGTGGGGAGTAGGGAGTGGTTCTAGCGTCTGCCATGTTTTTTTAAGCAGAAAACAAAATTGGTGGTGAAACAGCGGATTAAGCTTTCCTTTCCTGTCAGTTTGGTACGCTACGCTAGCATTCAGCTTGCCCAGTGGGTATTACACTAGAAGGACTTTCTCACGGCAGACCAGCGGGTTGTACCATGTCTTTCCAAATTGAGCGCGGACTATTTCTTCTAGACTTCACAGACAATCACGCCATTTTGGGAGTAGCTGTGGATGCTGAAATTAAAGACATTCGTAAGCGATACCTCAAAATTGCTCGACTACTACACCCAGACAGCGCTGCTTCTGAAACGGCGGCGGCACGGCAGCAGGCAAGCGAATTGTTGTCGAAGCTGGTCAACCCTGCCTGGGAAAAACTCTCGCAGGAGCGCGAGCGTAGTGAATACATGATCATGCTGAAGCTCAAAGGGCAGCAAGGGCTAAGACAGCAAAGTGAGCTAGAACTCAGCAGCCTGGCAAAACAGCTCTCTACCACTGTTAACCCTGATCACTTTTATGCGACATCACTGAAAGATCTGGCATCCAGGCAGTATGAGGCATTAGACCAGGTGCTGGAATTAACGGCTCAGTTGAGCGAGTTAAATCTGGTTTACCTGATGCGTAAAGAGTCAACAGGCGAACTCAAAACCGGGGAGAAGAAAGTACTGTACACGGGCAGCAATATCCCTGACTCTGGTGTGGCAGCACGATCGCAGGCTTCTGCCCCTCCCCCACCGCCACCACGCGAATCACAGGCTGACCAATATTATCGTCGCGCCGAGTCATACGTTGCCAAGAATAATTTCGCTCAGGCAACCCTGGAATTACGCGATGCGCTGCAAGCTGACCCTAATAACAGTCGTTGTCACAGCTTAATGGGTATGATTTACCTGAAGCAAAACCAGGGGACAATGGCAAAGATTCACTTTAATAAAGCATTGCAGCTCGACCCGGACGACCCAATGGCGCAGCAAGGCAAACAGCAGTTAGAGGGTGGTCAAAACCCAGCTAGCAAAGGAGCTGGCACGGCTGCAAATGCCAAGGCATCGCCCAAAGCAGCGGCAGCAAAGAAGGATGATAAGTCGGGGGGTGGTCTCTTTGGTCTCTTTGGCGGGAAGAAAAAGTAATGGTATATCAACCCCCAGCGGGTGCCAGAGATTTACTACCTCTGGATGTAGCTCAAAAGCGCTGGATTGAAGACCGTCTTCAGCAAGTGTTTCAGCGCTGGGGCTATCACCGCATTATCACCTCCACGTTAGAGCGGTTGGATACCCTGATGGCAGGCGGAGCCATCCAGCGATCGACGGTGCTTCAACTCCAGGATGCAGACGACGAGCAGCTCGGTCTGCGTCCAGAGCTGACGGCATCGATCGCCCGTACCGCCGTCACCCGGATGGCAGGCTCTACCCATCCTCTGCGTCTTTACTACAACGCCAACGTGTTTCGACGAGCGTCCGAAAGCGGCTATAGTCGTCAGCAGGAGTTTTATCAGGCAGGTGTAGAGCTGGTTGGTGCGGGTGGACTGTTGGCAGATGCAGAAGTGCTGCTGCTAGTGCTGGACTGTCTTCGCAACTTGGGCTTGCAGCAGTGGTCAGTCATTCTGGGCGAAGCCGGACTCACCCGATCGCTCCTTTCGATCTTTCCTACCGCCCTACGCGATAAAGTCAGGCAGGCAATTGCCAGACTCGATCGACTCACGCTAGAAGCCCTCCCCCTGTCGCCAGCCCTGCGCGAACGGGCAATGCTGCTGCTTGACTTGCGTGGACGACCTGCTGACGTGCTGCAACGTCTTGCTACGATCGAGTTAGATGCCTCCCAACAGGAAGCCGTCAACAACTTAAAATCATTGGTGGACTTGCTCCAAACGAGCGCTCCCACGTCCCACGTCCCACTCCCCACTCCCCACTCCCTTGTTCTTGATCTCAGCCTTATCCGCACCCTGGACTATTACACAGGCGTTGTTTTTGAAGTGGTCAGCACCAGCGCCACGGGACAGCAAGTGCTAGGGCAAGGCGGTCGCTACGACCAGCTTTTGGGTCTGTACCATCCTGACGGACAAACCCATCCCGGCATTGGTTTCGCCCTTCAAATTGAGCACCTGCACCAAGTTCTGTTACCGACAGGACAGTTGCCCCAGCAAACGACCACCAGCGATTGGCTCATTGTGCCTGACAGCCCCCAGGCTTACACGGCGGCTCTCACCTATGCCCAAACGTTGCGCGACTCGGACACTGCTCCGACCGTCGAATTAGACCTGGGTGGTCGCGATGCTGCCGCGATTCACGAGTATGCCTGTCGTCGTCGCATTGCTCAAGTTGCCTGGGTGAAGCCCGATGGCGCTGTGATTGAAACCGTGAGCCAACCATTGCAAGGTGACTAACCATTGGTTGTGAACGACTTTCCTACAATCAACGACTGACAACCCCCAACTTTTAGAGAAAACACTGTGTCGCATACGATCGTTACAAATATCTGCGAAGGCGTTGCCGACTGCGTAGATGCCTGCCCCGTTGCCTGCATCCATCCCGGTCCTGGTAAAAATACGAAAGGCACCGATTGGTACTGGATTGACTTTGCAACCTGCATTGACTGCGGCATTTGTTTGCAGGTCTGTCCGGTAGAAGGGGCGATCGTCGCTGAAGAACGCCCTGAGCTACAAGAGACACCGGCATAAAGTTTTGCGTTTTGAGTAGCGCTAGCTCCGCAATAACCAGTGCATGAATGCGCCGCGTTACGAGAGAGTTTTGAGTTGATTTAGCTTTCAGCCTTGAGCTTGTAGCTTTTCACCTCATTGCCCCATTACCCTTCCACCCCTTCACTCCATCACCCCGCTCTCCCTCCCCCCCCTGCTTCCCCTCCTCCCCTCCCTCTCATGCCTGACTCCCCTCCCTTGCTCGAAGTTCAAGATGTTTTTGCCGGATACATCAAAGATCTGGACATCCTGCAAGGGGTAAATTTCAAGCTTTATCCTGGTGAATTGGTCGCTGTCATTGGTCCGAATGGGGCAGGCAAATCGACGCTGGCAAAAACGATTTTTGGGCTGCTGGCTCCCCATAGGGGTAGCCTGACCTTCAAGGGCAAAAGCATTGCGGGGCTGAAGCCTGACCAAATTGTGCAGCTTGGCATGGGCTACATTCCCCAGATCGCCAACGTGTTTCGATCGCTCACAGTAGAAGAAAACCTGGAAATGGGGGCTTTTGTACACAAGGTGCCGCTCCAAGCCCTCAAAGATGAAATTTTCACCACGTTTCCCGCGCTAGCAAACCGTCGTCGTCAGCGGGCAGGCACGCTTTCGGGTGGGGAACGGCAAATGCTGGCAATGGGCAAAGCGCTTATGCTCAAACCCAGCCTGCTGCTGCTGGATGAACCATCGGCAGCTTTATCACCGATTCTGGTCAACAGTGTCTTTGAGCAGATCAAGCGCATTAATCAGAGCGGCACCGCGATCGTCCTTGTCGAGCAAAACGCTCGTAAGGCGCTGGAGATGGCAGACCGGGGCTACGTTTTAGAAGCAGGGCGCGATCGCTTTGAGGGACGCGGCATCGACCTACTCAACGACCCTAAAGTTGGCGAACTCTATCTGGGCGTAACAACCGCACACTAAGAACAAGTCAGGCTTAGATGTACTAACAGCTTTTACTGCTTAAAACGGACTCGCAACGGGTTGATAATCAGTGCAGCGATCGCACGGTCCACTGGGCTTAACAGCACACCGAAGCAGTACCGAGTGGGCATTATACCGACAGGTGCGATCGCCGATCGCCCCTTGCCCATCGTTGAAGCCTTCCTCTGCCAATGCCTCAAACGTTTGGACATAGAGCGCGATTTTATGCAGGTGGTAGCGCCCCGCCTGAAGTTGATAGCGATGTCTACGCTCCAGGATCAAGTAGGTTTGCCCCTCCACGTCCAGACAGGCTCCGGGTTGGGGAGTACAGTCTAAATACAAATGCCCCAGCGTCGAGCAGGAGTGGCTCAAAATAACTTCTGTGGGTAGAGACGACAACCCCATAGCAACCTTATAGCGACAAACTGCCGAAAAATTGGATCATCACCCACCCAAAAGTCCCGTGCAATGTCGGGCTGAGAGCAAAACGGCTAGGTAGAGTAAATTGAAAGCGTTGCAGGACTAGCCCCCGTCTTTGTCACCCTTTTTTAGAGTCACTGAAGGGGGAGAGCCATGCTAAAAGAACGTCTTTTGGCTACTGAGTACGTGCGATCATCCAAAAGGGACACGATACTCTAAACGCATCCGAAAGCAAAAGCAGCAGTAAAGAGTCAGAAGCTAGATAGGCTCAATCACCCTGACTTCTAGCTTCTGACTCCTGCTTATCCTTCTGACATCAACGGTAGAACGTCAGCACTACGAGGCAGCCTGACGTTCTTTTGCCTCCTTAATGACCACTTCAGCGATGTTGCTTGGGCAGGGAGAGTAATGAGAGAACGACATGGAGAACTGACCCCGACCAGAAGTCATCGTACGCAGGTCGCCAATGTAGCCAAACATTTCGCTCAACGGCACATCCGCTTTAATACGGGCACCCGTTGCGCCCGTTTCCTGCGATTTCATCATGCCACGGCGACGATTGAGATCACCGATGACATCACCCATGTAGTTGTCTGGCGTGAACACATCCACATTCATGATCGGCTCCAGCAACTGCGGTGCAGCCTTGGGAATGGATTGCCGATACGCCGCTTTGGCAGCAATTTCAAACGCCATCGCTGATGAGTCAACGGGGTGGAAGCCGCCTTCTGTCAGCGTGAACTTCAAGTCCAGGCAGGGGAAGCCAGCCAGAACACCTTTTTCGATACAGCTTTCAAAGCCTTTTTCAACGGCGGGCCAGTATTCTCTCGGAACGCTGCCGCCTGTCACCTTTGACTCAAACTGGAAGCCACTGCCCGGTTCGCCCGGTTCAATGATGTAGTTGATCTTGGCATACTGACCGGAACCACCCGACTGCTTCTTGTGGATGTAGCCATCTTCGAGACGCTTGGTGATGGACTCCCGGTAGGCAACCTGTGGTTTACCCACTTCGACTTCCACGCCATGAGTGCGCTTGAGAATATCCACTTTGATGTCTAAGTGCAGTTCGCCCATGCCCTTAAGGATGGTTTCGCCGCTTTCTTCATCGGTCATCATGTGGAACGAAGGATCTTCCTGCACCATCTTGCTGAGGGCGATCCCCATTTTTTCTTCGCCACCCTTGGTCTTGGGTTTGACCGCGATCGAAATCACAGGTTCAGGGAAGACCATTGGTTCTAACGTCGCAGGATTTTTGGGATCGCAGAGAGTGTGCCCAGTTTGGACATTCTTCATGCCGACGATCGCAATAATGTCGCCTGCTTGAGCCGAGTCGATTTCTTCACGCGAATTAGCGTGCATCTCGACCAGTCGGCTGACCCGCTCCGTTTTACCCGTAAAGGTATTGAGGATGGTGTCACCCTTGGTGATTTTGCCGGAGTAGAGCCGCGTAAAAGTCAGGGCACCAAAGCGATCGTCCATGATCTTAAACGCCAGCGCGCGCAGTGGCTTTGCTGGGTCTACGATGGCGAAAGTGCCCGTCTCGTTTCCTTCCAGATCGACTTCGGGCTGCGGTTTCACTTCCATGGGGTTTGGCAAGTAGTCAACCACAGCATTCAACACTAGCTGCACGCCTTTGTTTTTAAACGACGAGCCGCAGTAGGTAGGGAAAAACGCCAGATCGCGGGTGCCCTTGCGGATACAGCGCTTCAGGGTCTCAATGTCAGGTTCTTCCCCTTCCAGATATTTTTCCATGACTGCATCGTCATGCTCCACGGCAAGCTCAATGAGCTGTTCGCGATACATTTCGACCTGATCGACCATATCAGCCGGGACTTCCTGAATCGTATAGTTCATCGGATCGCCAGAGTCATCCCAGATCCAGGCTTTGCGGGTCAGCAGATCGACTACACCCGAAAACTGCTCTTCCACACCAACCGGCAGCACCATGACCAGCGGTTTGGCAGCAAGAATGTCGTTCACTTGCTTCACCACGCGGAAAAAGTCAGCGCCTGTGCGATCGAGCTTATTGATGTAGATAATGCGGGCGACTTCGGAGTCGTTGGCATAGCGCCAGTTCGTTTCAGACTGCGGCTCGACTCCACCAGATCCACAAAATACGCCAATGCCACCGTCCAACACCTTGAGCGATCGGTAGACTTCAATGGTGAAATCAACGTGTCCAGGAGTGTCGATGATGTTCAGTTGGTGGTCGTTCCAAAAGCAGCTTGTTGCCGCAGACTGAATGGTGATGCCGCGCTCTTGTTCTTGTTCCATGAAGTCTGTCGTTGCCGCACCTTCATGTACTTCACCAATTTTGTGGATCTTGCCTGTCAGTTTCAGGATGCGTTCAGTTGTGGTCGTTTTACCAGCATCAACGTGAGCGAAAATGCCAATATTGCGATAACGAGTGAGGTCTTTCATGGTTACTCTCTAAATTAAATGCGACACGCTAGTGGTGACCACCTGCAAGCGTTACTTAAGAAAATCGGTGTTGTCGTAGCCAGTATGAGCTGGATCTCAATCACTCGGAACCGTAAGGAATCCTTTTCTACGCTCACAGCGCCATTTCTAATTGTAAAGTGTTGCGCTGTAAATTGTAGACGAAGGCTTGGTACGGATTTACAGACAAACAGCGGACGGGCGATCGTCGTCCCCCAAAACATCAGCCGCTGTTAGAACAGCATCCCATTGATCGCGATCGTCCTGACCACTATTGCCCTGACCGATCGCGTGTATCGCCGCATGACGACCCCTCTCCTGATCATAAGTCAGCCGGACTTCTAAATAACTGGAAGGCTTGTAGGATAGGCGTTCTGCCCATTCGATCGCCACAATGCCCGGTTCTGCCTCAGTGCCATCCCAATAGGTTTCCAGAGAAAGTTCAGCCGTTGCCGTTGCGTTCAAACGATACAAATCGAGATGGTAGAGCGGTAAACGTCCCTCAAAATATTCATTAATCAGCGTAAAAGTAGGGCTGTCGATCGTAGCTTGAATGCCCAACCCTTCCCCAAGACCCTGCACCAATGTCGTTTTACCACTGCCCAGTTCGCCCTCTAGCAACAGCACACTTCCCGCTGGTAAAGTCTGTCCTAAGGCAATACCGAGCGATCGTGTCGCCGCCTCATCTGACAGAAAAAGGGTGATCGCGTGATCCTGCATGGTTGAAAGTTTTGAGTTTTGAGTTTTGAGTTTTGAGTTTTGAGTTTTGAATGACTTCCCTTACCTCCTGCCCTCTACCCTCT
>JBGTJW010000235.1:0-14117 GCA_041744955.1 Stenomitos sp.
GCTTGAAGTCTTACAATTCAATCAAGGTAAATGCAAAAAGACTAACAGACCGCTCCATTGGCATAAGATGATGAGTGGTTTGAGCAAGATAGCGTCTGTTAAATCTATGAGAAGTGAAAAACTAATGAAGCCTCTAGAGACTTACAATCCTTTACGATCGGTCACTGTCGTCTCTTCGTTTCAACTATAGCAAATGCACATCCATTGGCAAGGCTAAATCAGCCAGTTTTGGCACTAAATTCATAATTAATTGGAACTAATATCTTGATCTGGTTCTAATTGGTCGATCAATTGTGCAAACTCGCGATTATAAGCGTTGCTAAAAGTAGAAATGAAGACAAATTTTGTGATTTGTTGCTGTCCCTTAGCTGTAGCAATAAGATTGCCAGCAGTCTTGTTTGCACGTCTCGTGAGAGCAGAACCGCCTTAAAAACATCCCCCAAATGCTCTTAAAAAGCGTTTGAGGGACAAGGGCGGGGAAGTTTTGCCAGTCAGTCGTTCTACTCTTTAATCGTAGAGTAAGTGCTGCTTGGCAAGATGCTGCTTGAAGTAAGCGGGCATTCCATTGGCTAAAGGTGCGATCGAAGCAAGATGAAAAATAGCTATTGTGCCTGCTGCACTACTGATAAAAAGCATAGAAGTCAGGATGGTTTGACGCATTTTCAATTTCCACCTTTGAGTTAACGAACGGATTTGAGACCATCAAATGCCTTAGTAATTTCCTCAGTAACGTAGGTAATCGGAGCACGCTGTCGCACTTTAACCAGAGCCGCAATACTCATACCAGGGGTGAGCGGTAGTCGTTTTGATTGGCGTTCTATAAACTGACGATCGAGGCGTACTTCGATCGGGAAAACAGTGGCTCCAGGCGCTTGTTCGCTCAACTTGACTGCTTCACTACCAACTTTCGAGACAAACCCTTTCAAGGAACCATATTCAGTAAAGGGATAGGCATCAACTCGAACATCGACGGGCATCCCAACATGGACATTCGCAATATCAGCGTTAGCAACTTTGACCTGGGCAGTAAGGGCTTCGTTCGGCACAACTTGCAGCAACGTCTGACCTGCCTGAGAAACAACGCCGGGAAGCTTGGGACCCAATTCAAACACAACACCATCAGTGGGAGCGCGTAAATCCTGTGCTTTGAGATCAAGTTGCACCTGGCTGAGTCTGCTATTGACCGCAATCAATTGCTGCTGGCTGTCTTTGATGGTGGTATCAAACCTTGCATCCAATTCAGCTAACTGTCGCTGTAAATCTTGCAGCATTTCATTCATCGTCCTGCCTTCTTCAGCCCTGGTCTGGACGCGGCTAATCTCTAACTGCTGCTTTTTTAAGAAATTTTGGGTGCGTTGACTTTGAAGCTCACTCACACCAACATTGCGCTGAAGTAACGTAATGCGAGAAATAGCGCCTTGCTCTACCAGGGGCTTTAACCGTGCAATTAGTTCTTGCTCTGTTTGCAATTGAAATTCTGTTTGCGTTCGCTGGGCATTGGTTTCGTTAATTTTTGCCTGAATGTCTGCTTCCTGTAAACTGCCAATGTACTGCCGATCGCGCCATTGTCGTTCAAACAGGTCGTAGCGCTGACGTTGCTCTGGAGAAAGATTGCTGGGGTCGCCTGAAAGTTGAGCTACCAGCAACAGTCGCATTTGCACCTGGTTCATCAATTCTGGCGGCATCCCAGCCCAGTGTTTGCCAAGAGATTCCATTGAGCGCCCCTCTCGTACTGTGCGTAGTACTGCAATTTCTTTAACGAATCGATCGCGCTGAAGTAGCAATTCCTGTAGTTGGTTGTAGAGGGCTGTTTTATCTAATTGCATTAATAACTGACCCTGTTTTACCGCTTGCCCTTCCCGCACCAGCACTGCCGTTACCACGCCACCTGCACGCGATTGAATGATCTGCGATTGCGATAGTGGCTCTAGTTTTCCAGTTGCCGTCACAACAACATCCACACGCGCCATGATCGACCACCCAGCACCCGCAGCAATGCCAACTAAAATCACTTGTGTGATGAGCTTTGTCCAGGGTGCAACAGGTGGGAGCGTAATCGCTTTAATTTCCAGATTTTGCTCAACCTGATCTAACTTTTTGCGGTAATGCTTTTGCAATGCCTCAAAGGGATTAGCTAACCAGTGACGGGTCATAACGTTTCTCCAGGTGAGTTGAGGAGTGAGGAGTGAGGAGTGAGGAGTGAGGAGTGAGGAGTGAGGAGTGAGGAGTGAGGAGTGAGGAGTGAGGAGTGAGGAGTGAGGGGAGAGGGGAGAGGGGAGAGGGGAGAGGGGAGAGGGGAGAGGGGAGAGGAGTGAGGAGGCGAGTATGCATTCACCTCTATCTACCCATCCACTTCTAAGCTTCGCGTGATTGTTGTGCGTAGAGGCAGTAATAGAGTTGGCGTTTGGCAATTAACTCTTGATGCGTTCCCTGTTCGGCGATCATGCCTGCTTGCATGAAAAGAATTCGATCGGCATGGGCGATCGTATTGAGGCGATGGGTAATGAAAAAACACGTGCGACCTTGAAAGCGCTGCATCAAGTTGCGGCAGACTTGTCGTTCGGTTTCGTAATCAAGGGCACTGGTTGCCTCATCAAAAATCAAGAGTCGAGGGTTGCGGATCACCACACGGGCGATCGCAATGCGCTGTCGCTGCCCGCCTGAAATTGCCGAACCACGTTCACCAATCTGTGTGGCATAGCCATCTGGTAATTGCATGATGAAATCGTGTGCTTCGGCTACTCGTGCCGCTTCAATGACAAGTTCATCCGGCAGATCTTCAAATAAGGCAATATTATCGCGGATGGTGCCTTGAAACAGTACGGCATCTTGCGAAACAATGCCTACTTGCGATCGCAAGGAATGCAAATCCACTTTATTCACATCATAGCCATCAATCGTAATGCTGCCCGATTGGGGCAAATACAACCGAGGCAACAGCTTCATTAACGTACTTTTGCCAGAGCCACTCTGCCCAACAATGCCGACAAACGTACCGGGCGGGACATCTACAGACACATTCATCAGTTGCAGTTGTCCTGGCTTGAAGCCAAAGCTCACATCTTGAAACTGGATACGACCGTCGATCGCAGGCAACCGCAGGAATGTTTTTTCCTGAGACAGTTCGCCTTCCATTGGTGCATCGGCAATGTCCGCCAATAGTTCCATCGAAAGGGATGTCTCTTGAAAACGCTGCCAGAGCCTTGCAAGCCGCAGTAGCGGTCCTGTCACGTAGCCTGTCAGAATCCGAAAGGCAATCAACCCACCGAGCGATAGCTCTCCTTGCAAGACCAGCCCAGCACCCACCCACAGCACCAACAAACTGCTAAGCGTATTCAAAAATTGACTGTACGAGTAGAAAATGGTGTTGATGGTTGAAGTAGTGAAGCCGCTGGTGAGATATTGCACGTAGCGATCGCGCCAGGTTGCTTCGACCAGAGATTCCATATGTTGGGCTTTGACAGAGGCAATGCCACCCAGTACCTCCACCATATACGATTGTACTTTTGCGCCCTGTTCCGCCTTCGTACGAATCAGTTTTTGCTGAACAGTAGACATAAGCAGCGTCGAAACAATCACGATCGGCACCGTTGCCAGAACACAAAGCGTTAGCTGGGCACTGTAGAGAACCATCACGCCGATATAAAACACCGAGAAGGCGACATCCATCACGGTCGTAATGGCTGTATCGGTCATAAACTGACGAATGTTCTCTAGTTCCAGTAATCGTGATGATAATTCGCCAACCGGACGTTTTTCAAAAAAGTTGAGTGGTAAATGCAACAAGTGGCGAATCAATTCCACACCCAGATGCAAATCCATTCGGTTCGTGGTACTGAGCAATAAATATGTGCGTAAGATGGTCAAGATCCCTTCTACAAAGGCAAACGAAACCATCAAGATGCCAAACATAGACATAGCATCAGCATTTGCCTTGATGATGACGTTATCAATCACTTGTTGGATGAGCAGTGGATTGGCTAAACCCAGAAGCTGAATCACGACCGAAGCCAGCAAAACCTGTGCCAGTGTGCCCCGTTGCTTTGCGACTAACGGTAAAAACCAATCAAAACCGAACCGCTTGGTGGGTGTGGTAGCAAACCGCTCCAGGACGATCGCCCGACAGCTTGCCGTTTCACGAGTGCCTGTAGCACTGGCATCCAGCGTTAAACGAGAGGCTAACTCAGTGGGAGCGAGTCGCAATAAACCTGTGCGTGGTGAACCCAGGACAGCCGTTGTTGCGGTGGCATCATGCAGTACCGCGAGAATATTGCTGCACTCGACGAGGACAGGCGTTGTCAGCCGATTAATGCCACCCGCTGTTGGTGTAAAGCGCACGATATAAGCATTCAGACCGAGCGCCTGAGCAATACGGACATAGAGATCAAAGGGTTCAAATTTCTCGATCGCCTGCTGCTTGAGCGATCGACGCAAGGAATCAGGACGAAAGGGAATTTGTAAGCGCTCACAAACCATCCCGAAACAAGCAACGACATCTTCAATCAGGTCAGGCGCGGTCGATCGCCAAACAGGATAGGTTTTAGACGCGGTAACGTCAGGGAGACTCTCAGTTGCCAACGCTGGCTCTATCAGGTTCGCAAAAGCATCGGTCGGAGCCAATAGCTGTTGATTCGAGGCTGGTGCAGCGGCAGGCAAACCGGGGGCTGCTTGATGCAACACAGCCGAAGCCAAACACGTGCGATCGATCCCCAGTAGCCGAACGGGAAACCGTGATGGATGGATGAGCTGTAATTGCTCTACATTCCGCACCGGTGCGCCAATGGGTACGTTGAGCGCTGCACCACCACTCACTAACCAAACCCGATCAGGCGATAGTTTGAGAGCCAGCGCTTCCACCGTCTCCGTCTCAGGATACCAGTGCTGCGCCACCGCTAACTTTTCACGCTCGATATGATGAACAACGTCCGTCAAATTAATGCCAGCCGTGCGATCGGGCATTTTAGAGAGGGCGCGAGACAGCGTATCAAACAATTCCATCAAGCTCACGCGCCGCATCAGCACGGGCAGCAAGTGTTCTAATGCCAGCGTTTCAAACGCATCAGCAGACAATGCCAACGTCAACACGTCACGATCGGACTCTGGAGCCGTCATCGCTGCCCGTACTGAACCAACTGAAACACGCCGCAGCAGGCTATCCCAGCCAATCACCGTACCCTCACCCACCACTTCTAAGGTGGGGCTTTGGTAGGATGTGGGACCCAAAATCCGCACCCGCTCCTGTACAACACAGTGGACGGCTGAGGGAAGTTCTCTAGAAGGATAAATTAATTCTCCGGGTTGAAACGAGCACAACTGGAGGTTGGGAGCGATCGCGTTCTGTAAATGGGCAGGGAGATGATTGAAGGGCCACGCTGCAAAAAAATCTGTCAGAAATGCTTGTATCGGTGCTTCAACCTGCATCATCGCTGTAAACCCTTATGCATTCTTCACGTCTCATTCAAAGCTCAATGTGCTACCACAGGCAGTCGTTCGTTAGCCTGGGATGGCATTGTTTCTAATGGCATTGCCTTTGATGGCACCGTCTCTGATGCCACTGCCTGTGATGGCATTGCTTCCAATGGCACGTTTGTTTGTACTGCGATCGTCCCGGGTGTCTGTGTCATCGCTTTAATTTGAGCTTGCAGCCACTGGTTATAAAGGCGATTGATTACATCAGCGCGTGTTGCTTCAGTTAACCGTGCAGCGGTAAAGCACTCTAGCCGCACCACCCAAAAACTATCTGCAACGGGCACCGGACCGTAGACTGTGCCAATCTGCTCATTACGAAACAGTGCTGCGACCTCGATCGGCAGCGTTGCTAATGGCACGGGACCCACCCAACCGCTTGTCAAGCGTTCTCGTCCTACAGAATACTGCTGCGCCAGTTGAGCAAAGTCTGCGCCATCGTCGCGTAGCTGAAAATAGAGTTCCTGCGCTAAGGGCAAATTAGTAAGCTGAATTAATGAATATTCCACCTGATCCATCTCAGCTTTACACCGCAAAAACTCTGACTCAACCTGGTCACCAAACCGAAGCTGCTTGAATTTCTGTAGTTGTAATTCCCGCAACACCACAGACTTGAAGTAATCCAGTGTGACTCCTTTAAGCTGACACCACTGGCTGATAAAACCATCAAAGTCATCGGGTACTGGAACCTCTGTATTGCCAAAGAGGGTGTGAAACACCTCCTGTTTTGACAAAGGCACATTCTGAAGCACCTCATCCATCAGGATTTGCCCCACCATTGTTTCCAGAAGTTTGTACCGAATCAAAGCCGAAATAATTTGATCGCCATCTAGTAGGCGATCGCCAATCTTTAAATAGTTGCTCATAGCAAAAGCTTTACCCTGTATGAACCGCACCTGCTGCAACGGTGTAAGCAGCGATCGGTGAGCCAGCCGTTTACAGCCTCAACAGTGCTGCAAGGCAGCACAAATCATTGTTACAGCCGCACCCATTTAGCCAAACCTGCAAGCATCGATCGCCAGTATGCCAACGTACCTATATGCCGAACGATGCAGACTGACCGTATTAAAAAACTCAAGAGGGAACGGATTATACTCATGCACCGACCCAAACAATAACACAATCATTGAAGTCATCACTTAACTGGAACCAGTTTTCTAACTGTTCTAGTTAAAGAAAGAGCGATCCTGTTAAGCGTCTCTACACCGTCTCTATAGCTAACATCAAACAAAACAACGTGCAAGCCAAAAATCAACTAGAACTATATTTACAGATTTGGTTCCAATTAATCTATTTCCGGGTTTATGGTCAAAAAAAGCACATTCAGATTGAGATGCTATTTATAGTTGCCAGTTAGAAAACGCTGGAAAGCTCTATAAAGATAAGGGATCTGGCAGAAATCGCGTTGCGCCGCTACGGATACAGGCAAGTATAAAATAATCGTGAATTTTGTGAAAAGTTCTGAGAATTTCAGGTTGGCTAAAGCCTTATCTTTTCTTTACTCTTGATACAGAGTGGTATTGCACTGCCACTGAAGTGCGGGTGCAGCGCTACCAGTTATGTTCATCAACCAGTGCTAGAGGTGCTTTTAACGCTCTCTTAAGCAGCCTGACTCAGCCTTTTCACCAGTTTTTTCTGCTCTTGCGATCATCGCACCGTCTCAATGTGGTTAGACAATCCACATGACACACTACAGCTAGCACAGTGTGCAGAAACCCCCTGGTTATTAGCACTACGACAATCTGTAGCAGCGCAAGGGTAAGAAAAAACACATCAACACATCCGGTGTTAGTTCATGTTCGTCAGATAAGCATTGGCGCTCTCAGTTCAATGAAAGCAATTTAACCAATTACGAGGAAATAAGCATGGGTATTAGCGCACAGATTGGGCTAGACGCAATTCTGTCCCTATTGCAAAATAATCCAACCTCACTGTTAGGGCAGGCTCAATTCCCAGGTGGTATTAACGCAGCCCCTGACCCAGCGGCTGGGATTAATTTTCTTGGGGATGCAGGGGATAACGTTGCCATTACTGGCTCAAGTGGCGATCTTATCAGGATCGGCAACGACCTCATGATTGGCGGTGATGGTAACGATTTGCTTGCTTCAGGCGGTGGTAACGACGCGCTGTTTGGTGGCAATGGCAACGATCGTCTTCAGGCTGACGATGGAGACGACGTTGTGTTTGGCGGCGACGGTAGTGACGAACTCTTTGGCGGCTTTGGCAACGATATTCTTGTTGGCGGTGCGGGTAGTGATTTGCTGGAAGGTCAAGATGGCAATGATGTCTTGATTGGCGGTGATACGCAAGATCTTTTGGTAGGTGGCGCAGGCAGTGACCTCTTTGTGTATGAAGGCGATATGTTTGCAAATGGCACCCCTGCCCTTGCAGGACAAACTGGCATCAATGTGCTGAACACACCAGACGTAATCCTCGACTATACAGTCGGTGAAGACAAATTTGCGTTGGCTCAAGCCGATTTGGGTCTGGATGCAATTACGTTTCAGAAAGGGAACGCCTCTGAAATTGCAACCGGTGGCAATGTCATTGTGTTGACCGATCCCTTTGCGGCGGCTGGAGCGGCTGCACGTGCGATCGCCAACAACCCCAACATCACAGCCGATGAAGGCGCATTTGTTTACTTCAACTCAACGTTGGGGCTAACCCGACTCGTTTACTCCAAAGACCTCAGCGATGGTGGAGATATCAGCGTCCTTGCTAATTTAGACAACCAGCGTGGCGATGCTGGACTGGCAAACGTGGCAAACTTTTCGGCAAATGATTTTGCCCTGGTTTAGCCATTGTATCAAGTTAATGCGTTAGCAAAGATCGATGCGGTGCTGCTGTAACACAGTCGTACAAGCCGCTCCATCTCAAGCGATCGCATGACTGCTTGGTGGATGGGTACAGATCCACTCATCCACCAGTCAACAGCACTGGTGTAATATCAAATTAAATTGCAAAGGCTACAGATCTTTTACCCTCATCCCCAGCCCTTCTCCCAAAGGAGCAGGGAGCGAAAGGCAACGTCCCTAGCCCTTGGGGAGAGGGATTGAGGGTGAGGGCGGCTTGGTTGCTTGATCTGTAGCGCCTCTTTTTGGATTTGGTATAAAGCTGCCGTCGTGATGCAGTAGTGTGCTGATCACACATGACAATCCATTGTTGTTTAGTTTGAAATTATTTGGTATGAGTCGTCAGATATTAGAGCGTGGAGCACTTGCTTGCTCCTTCTTAGCCCTTTACGGTTGGGCACATCCATCTGCATCAGAACCCACCCTTCCTCACTGCGAACCTGCACCTAACGTGGCTGGGACACAAGACCATTGTTTGCAAAACGCACAAAGTTTGCCGAACCCACAGCAAGCAAAGGGCACAGCGCCCGAAGCCTTGGTGCATGATCAATGGAGCGATCGTCGCCTTAGCAAACTACCGAGCAAAATTGAAGCCGTTTACAGCGATTTGCTGCAACAAGCGCAGGCATTTAGCGATCGCGAGCAACTAAAGGAAGCAATCAATCGCGTAGCTGGTATTCCTAAAAACAGCCAGCATTACGAGATGGCGCACCAGCTCCAGGAAGACTGGTCAAAAGAACTTTTGCGCCAAGCAAGCAGTGAATGCCAACACGCGCGCGTTGCCAAAGCCATTGGTATGCTTGACATGATTCCCGCTACCAGCCAATTGCACGATCGTGCGGCTGAATTACGGCAACGCTGGAGTAAACAGGATAGTTTTCTGCAACAAGCGATCGCCTTTAAAGGAACGGGCGACTGGCAAGGTGTCATTGACTCCGTTAAAGCCTTAGAAGGCACACCAATGTATCAAAGCCTTGCTGTGCAAGAACTGCTGCAAAAAGCCATGACGCAGCTTTTTACACCCGATGCAACCATGCTACAAGTGGCAACAGAAGACCTGCCTGCCATACCACCCATCACCTTGCCCACAGTAAGCGCTGTTATGCCCAAACAGTAAACACTGTATCGCAGTCGAAGCGAACGTGAGGACAGACAGAAACCTTGAAACGTCCTTTGTGCAGGGGTTTCGATTCATCCCTTATCCTTCATCCCTTATCCTTTATCCTTTCCTTCATCCTTTATCCTTCATCCCTTTGCTAGAAGCCAATCTTCTAGAGTTTTCCATCTGACTAGCGCTTATCTGGTAATGCTTGAGAAAACTCAACCCCAAACAGATGTTTCAACACTGCCATTGGATCGGTTTGAGGAAGGCTCATTTCCACAAAGAGGCTATGCGCTAACTGTAGCTGGGCAGCATTATATTGCCTCTGGTTGGGACTTTGGGAAACCGCCAAACTCAAATCATGAAACCATCGCACCAAAACGGGCAGTGAGTTCTCAAACGCTATAGCAGATCGATCGCTCGAAAAACGTAAAATGCGCCGTTTGAAATGAGCATTCATCAATGTATGGGTAGTGCCCTCCTGGATTACTTCCCAGGGCGACTGCGGCATTGCTTTCTTGCTCCACGTCACCCACAAACGCATCCGTTTTAAAATTACATCCGTATCACTGGGGTTCGACAGAGCAAAGGTCAGCCATTTTGTTGCTGGCAATTCAAGCACTCGACGCGCTGGTGGCGGTTCTGTTAGCAAAGCATGGTTAAAGGGTGGTTCGATCCTCACAGGCTGCGATCGAACCGCGATCGGAGGTGACTGGAACCCATTCAGGCGTGCTACTGCCTCGCTGGAAAGGGAAAGATGAGACGGGTCAGCTTGAGTAGGAGAAGAAGCAACGAGTTTTTCTGCCGTTGATGCAGCAACAGACGTGCAATCGGACGGTTCATGGAACACGGCTATTGGCGTGAGCATTAGCGGTGTAACATCCCAGCGATAGCGATCGAGTCTGCCCCCTTCATGCATACAAAGAGGAAACGGGTAAGCTTGTTTTGCAATCGGCTGGTGAGTTTTTGAATCAAGGTATTCCAGGTGCAAATGGATCGCTGGCGTATCGTTTTGCTGTTTATCAAAGGTGTAATCTGGTAGCGGTGGTGCCAGATAAAGCAGCCGTACCAGTTGTTTGACAGCCGGATTTGTACAATCTTGCAACTGAAAAACATTGTGAGGTGGGTTAAACACTAACCGTCCTTCAGCATCTAAAAAGTAGTCAAGTGTACAGCCTTGAGGGATGTAAAAAAGAGTGCCAATGTAGCGATCGAGTTTAGGTTTACGCCGTCTCAAGTAGACATAATACTGGTTTGGGTCACTCAAGCCCCGATCCTGGTAGCTATAATCCTTTTTCAGCAGCAGACGGGTATTTTGTGTAGGCGCTATGCCACGGCGATGGCGATCGCCAATTTCCCGCAGCCCACATTCTAAAATTGTTTGGATCTGATCAGTTTGTAGCTGGGTTATCAAGCGACGAACCAACGCTACCTTTGCAGTCGGTTTGAGTTGGTTGATCTGGTCAATAATGCCACCAGCAACCGTTAAATCCTCTGGCAAAGAAACGTCTGCCTCGAAAGACAGCGACGAATCAAACGACTCAGTCAATGCTTTTGCCTCTGCTTTTACCTCTGCTTGAGGGAGCGATTGAACATCCCCCTCGTTCGCAACTGGAACGGGAACTTCACGACTCATGTAAGGAAAACCAGGGGCTGTACAACACACTTTCCGGCAATGCGACTGGGTGAATTTAGCTAACCCAACGGACTCGATTGCGATGGGTTCATTCTATCCTAGATATTTCCGCAGTTTCATAACCCAAACGAAAGATTGTGCGAAGTAATGCGAGGTTTGTGTTAAGAGTTGATGGAAAGGCTTTGAACAAAGCATTAATAGTCTTTCTCAGTCAACCATAGGCTGGCTTCTTCAGTCAGGTATGGGTTGATGTAAGAGATGTTTTAAAAGTCCAGATGCTTGTAGCCTTGGCGACTGAATACTCCTACAGAGACGCTACGCGAACGCGGCTATACGGACACTAGCGTAGCCATGACACTACTGAAGGATTGCCTGATTAACCGCTTCACACCGACGCAGCTCTGCCTCTGCTTGTTTACGATCGCTGATATCAATCAACACACCGTCCAGCCACAATAAATTGCCATGCTGATCAAAAACGCCCTGTTTGCGTTCCGAAACCCAGCGGATCTGACCATTGGCATGAAGCAGGCGATACTCGATTGAAGAGCGGTGACAATCCAAAAACGATTGAATTAAGGAGTCTTTAAGGAGTGCAATATCGTCTGGATGTACGATCCCAAGAAACGATCGTGCTTGGTTGTTGATCAAGGCAGCAGCCGGATAGCCCGCGATCGCCTCAATACCATCGCTGATGTCTGTCATTGTATAGACGGCATTGCAGCGAAACGTCGCTCCTGGCAGATTAAGCACTAAAGACCGAAACCGTTCCTCACTCGCATTAAGTTCCATTTCTAAACTTTTGCGATCGGTGATGTTGTGTCCACTGATCATAATGCCATCAACATTTGAGGCGGACGGAAAGCGCTGTCCCTGCATCGAAAGGGCGACCCATCGACCGGCTTTCGTTCTCCACCAACATTCGATATCGGGTTGACGAGACCGAGCATCACTTGACCACAATTGCAATGCAAGTTCAAACTCGTTGAAATGATGAGGGTGAAGCAGCTCTGTAAGATGACGACCTAACAGCTCTTCTTCCTTGTAGCCTAAAAGCTGCTCCACAGCCGCACTTGTGTAAACAATTTGTCCTGCATGGGTGGTTTGGATAAACAAGTAGGGGCTATTTAAGATGAGTGCTTTCCACTTTTCTTCGGTTCTCACTAGCGCACTGTAAACCTTGCGATGTTCCGTGATATCGTCCAACAGATATTTAAAGTAACACTGATGGCGATGATGGCGACCATCACAGCCTGTTGCTTCTGCCAAGGAAACGCTGATGTTAACCCAAACAACGCCATTATTTTTAGCAATCAACCGCTTCTCAACCGTATAGGAGTGGATGGCTCCATCCAGCAGTTCTTGCCTTAAAACGGCATCAGTTAGTCGATCGCCGGGGTACGTTAAAGCATCAAACAGCAATACATCACGCTCATTTGTCTTCAATAGGGCATGAAATTGTGGGTTGCCTTGAACAATGACTCCATCCTGGTTAACCAGAGCCGTTGCCAAACTGGGGTGTGGAGGCACCCATGCCGCTTCCTCCTTTCTCTCTAAAGCAACAACTGGTTCCATATACCCGCTTTTTTGAGCCGTTAAAAAGATTGAATGGGTCGCTTGATTAAAATGCAGGGAACATTCGAGGCTTCTTTGACCGTCGTGGGTTTTAGCGAGAAAGTTAACCGTTCCTCCCTGTAAGGCACGCTCCCAAAGATCTCTGAGTAAGGCTTGTGGTGTTAACGTCGAGGCAAAGCAGTCAAAGAAAGCAACGTCCTCAGCCTTAGCCTGTAGTAAGCTTAAAAAGCTCTGACTGGCATAAATTGTTTGTCCATGCTTGTTGTAGATACAAAGAGGCGTAAGCGCTCGTTCCAAGAATTCTAATGATTGGCGAGACTGAATTCCAGGAAGATTCCACAAAGCAGAAACCATATACAATGCATTCCTTTCGTTTCGGATCGAGCGATGTCAAAGCACGCCTGCTCATTGTTTAGAGGCACTATGCTGGTTGCGATCGACTCACAAATAATTGATAACTACTAACCTTTGAATGGATACACCCATAGAATCAGGTAGATGTGGCTTTGGCATCAAGGCGGTGCTGCTGTAAGAGCATAGACACCTGAAGCCGTTGTCTGACAAGCTACTTTAGCTCTACCCTTACGCCTGCTAGTCAGTTAGCGATCGACTTCAGACACCCGTTTAACGTTTATTGGTGTTGAGCGATTTCGTTCACTGATCTTGCCATACGTTTGCGTTAGTCGCCTTTATAGTCAGGCATTTTTGTTTGACTGGATCTGTAGAATATGCTTGTTTAACAATTGTCACAGTCGGCGTTTTTGATGTGACAGTCAGTTTGTGTCTGCGCGATCGAGAATCAATTAGAACCTGCTCCGTGTATGTGTTCCAGTTAGGAAAAGACGAGTCGTCTGGCTTCGTTCTGTCACAAAACCTGGACACTGGCAGTTCCAGCCATTATAATTTATGTGAGCATCTGACCATTAACAGCACTGAGTGCGATTGAGAACAGCACGAAGCGCAATCCCATAAGAGCAAGCAGGCTCTCATCTACCGCCGTAGCAGAATCAGTTTATTTGATGTGTATAGGCTTGCAGGCATAGGTTTGAAACGTAGTGCTTCCCCTGTGTGATGGAGCGATCGCAGTGGCTACTGCGAAAAGTTTTTAGGCATCCGATTATCAAAATCGCAGCCATTCTTATTTAAAGGCAAAACGCGATCGGCTGGGGCACCTTGCTGATTGCAAACGCTCTAAGGCTGAATTGGTACTAGCTATGGCGGCAATAATCGTTGAGGAGACTAGCTTTTAGCGTCCTTTCCCTTGGGAAGAAAAGCTGGAGATGGGGAACGCATCCTTGCCATTAACAAGGCTTCATTCTGCAATCACACGGAATGCAATGACACAGAACGTCTGTTGTGAACGTTTCCATTGGCATAGGCTACACCCTTCCACTCCTTTACCTTTCCACTCCTTTACCTTTCCACCAAACCCATAGACCCCTTTGAAATTTGCTGTAAGGTCGCCAAAGAGTCCGCTACCCCTGAG
>JBGTJW010000236.1:0-6505 GCA_041744955.1 Stenomitos sp.
AACCTTCCATCGCTATTGACCACAATTTGCTGCTTCCCGCTTAACCCGAACTGACGTTAGCTAGCAAGGTGATTTGGTCTTGTAGATAAATGCCAAACGTGCGGATGACATCGTCAAAGGGATCAAAGGCTTCAAACTCACCAAAGGTAAAGTCATAGCTGGGGTTAAAGACATCAATGAATCCGGCTGAACGACTTGCCCCTGAGAAAAAGCTTTTCTGTCGGGCGTGTTCAAACCCTAGTAATGCCGTGTGTTGAATCGAACCTGTGTTGAATTTACCAATCAGGTCATTTTGCCAGGTGTAGGTTTCGTAGTATTGCTTACCAATAAAATCCTCTAGCGGAAAAGTGCGATCGTCCTCTGTATCCCCGAAAATTTGCAGGGTTGCACCTGATCCAGATTCGGTGCTGGCGGTGTAGCGAAACAAAGACCGGAGCGAGAGATTGGGATTGAATTCATGCTCCAGAGAGATCGTTGCTAAGGTTTGAGTAAATTTCTCTTGTTTAATCGGATCGCCCAGATAACGACCGATCGGAATATTAGGCACTCGATTGTCGCTAAGCACAACCAAGCCGCGATCGACAGGGCGTGCATCCCGCAGATAGGAAACCTCTAGATTTAAGGTGGTCTTGTCGCTCAAGCGATAGGTAAAGGACGGTGCAAAGATGAAGCGCTCAGTCTGGACGCGATCGCGAAAGCTGCCTGCATCCTCGTAGGCAATGTTCAAGCGATAGGCAAGACTTTTGTCATCGGTGAGGGGACCCCCAAAATCCAGGCTGGGACGATAAAAATCGTAGCTCCCTGCCGTGAAATTAAGTTCGTAGAACGGCTCAAACAGAGGCTTTTTCGTGACCCGATTAATGATCCCTGAAGGCTCCACCTGTCCAAACAAAATCGAGGCAGATCCCTTCAAGACTTCAATCCGCTCAATATTTGCCAGGTCTTCTTGGGTACGGGATGAGTAAAAGCTATCCCGAAACCCGTTCAGGAAGTTATTTGCTGAAAACCCTCGCACGATGAAGTTCTCTGAACGTCCACCGAACGACGTGGCAAAGGTTACACCACTGGCATTTCGCACTGTTTCTCGAATGCTGGTGGCACCCTGATCACGGATCACCTGATTAGGAATGACCTGAATCGAAGCTGGAATGTCGCGGATGGGAGTATCCGTTCGCGTTGCAGTAGAAGCATTTGGCACTCGATAGCCCCGCTGTCCTGCTCCCGTCACCACAAGTTCCTCATCGGGTGCATCGGCTTCGGGATTGAGACTGTAGGCTAATGCTCCCGTTTTTAATGTCACTTCTGAAGTTGGCAGCGCCTCTTTCCCAACCACCCGCACTTGGATACGGGTAGCATCCACTTGAGCCACCGTAACAGTGGCAATATCGCCTGTAGGATTGTCTGCCTGAAACTCATTGCCTGCGGGGAGCGCCAACACCGTATTGGCGATCGTTGCGACTAAGGCATTCCCTTCTGTGGTGAACTGCGTCGCATCAATCTGCAACGTACCATCTGCCGTTTCTAAAGTGATGTCTAAGCCAGTTTCATTGGGTTCAAGTGTCACACCCGTCACTTTTATGGAGGACTGGCTCTCTGCCTCCTGCATTTGGGCAACCCATTCTTTGACTGTTGTGGCAGGGCGATCGAACTCCTTCAGTCGAGTTCCTACCGCTGTCTGGCTTTGAGCTTCTACCGCCGCTAGTTTCTCCGCTTGAATTTCCTTCGCCTCAGCCCTTGCCTGGGCAAGGTTCAGTGACAGTAGCGATGCGATCGCGATCCCCAACCCTAAATGCATTTGATTCACAGTACTTCTCCACACACAGACAATGGTATTTGCAACAGAAACTGACCGGCATGGTAGATAGACGACACTACTTCCACAACTGTTTTCCCAAAGTTGGTTTATCTTATTAAGAATAAATCTTAGCAATGCTTAAAAACTTATGATGACCAGTGACCAAAGTCAAGCTTTTCATCACTAAAAGATAAAATGGCTTGGATCAACGAAGCATGGATAAGGCTCCTCCCAGAAAGGGCTTCAGCTTTTTAAAGCCGATAGATACCTTGAAGAAGTCATCACTTTTCTGGATGATCTGCCTTCCATAGTTGAGAATAGGTTGAATTACTTTCTGCTTCGCTAACGCTAATTTTACTTTTAGCGATCGTGTATGTTGCGGCACGCAGCAGCAATTAGTTTAGCCCACTACTTGATATAAGTTCCTACTAAGTTCTATAGTGCTACTGAAATCTTCTGTCAGTTTGTTGCTTGTTCAACGTTGACAGCTTAGTCCGCACCCCTAATATTCCTAAGAAATGCTATGCAAAGTCTGGGTCAAATTCTAGTGGCAGCAGGGATTGTGGCGATCCCCCTGCTTTTGTTTTCGGTTGTGGCGATCGCCCTCATTGTAGAACGCACGATCTTCTGGTATCGCGTCAACCGCCGCCAGGAAAAGGTGATCAAAGAAGCGCTGGCAATGTACCGCACCGATCCGTCTCTGGCGATCGAAAAGCTGGAACGCAATATTGATCTGCCGATGGCACGTATTTTTCTGGCAGCAATGTCGCTCGAAGAGGCAGAACCAGAAGAACTGGCGCTGGCGATCGACGGTGCGACACAGGCAGAAATCCCATTGCTCAAACGCTTCAGCAATGGTTTCGATACGATTGTCACGCTCTCGCCACTGCTCGGCTTACTCGGCACCGTTTTGGGTTTGATTCAGTCTTTTTCATCCCTTAACCTGGGCGATATCGGCGGCACCAAAACGGCTAATGTCACGGCTGGTATCAGTGAGGCCTTGACCTCGACGGCATTTGGCTTGGTGGTCGCACTGGTTACACTGTTTTTTGCCAATACGTTTCGAGGGTTTTACCTGCGGCAACTGGCAATGATTCAAGAACATACGGCGGCATTGGAACTCATCCATCGTCGGCATTATAAGAAGACTTTGGAGGCTCCCTATGCGACGACGCGCGATCGATGAACCCGAAGTGCCATCTCAGATCAACATTGTGCCCATGATTGACGTAATTTTTGCCATCCTCACGTTTTTCATTATGTCTACGCTGTTCCTGGGACGGTTTGAAGGGTTGGCTGTCAATTTACCCAAAGCCCAATCTGCCAAACCACAAAAGACCATCCGTGCCACAGTTACCCTCGACAAACAAGGCGCTCTCTATCTGAACAAGTCCCCCCTCTCGATCGATACGTTGTCTAATGCTGTGCGCCAGCTCGACAAACCCGGTCAAGATCTGGTTGTAGTGCTCAACGCTGATGGCTCCGTTACCCACGATCGCGTGGTCGCTGTGATGGATCAAATCCGCCAGGTAGAAGGTGCAAAAATGGCGATCGCAACGAAACGGCAGTGATGGAAATTAAAGGAGTAAGGGATGAAGGATAAAGGATGAAGAATAAAGGATAAAAATATTACCTTCTTGCAGATGGACTTCATCTAACTGCAAACTGATCTCTTTCTCTCTTCTCCCTACCCCATCACTTCTTCATTCCATCACCCCTCCATTCCATCTCTCCATCACCTCTTCACCCCCTCACCCCCTCACCCCCTCACCCCCTCACTCCTCACTCCTCACTCCTCACTCCTCACTCATGAACAGTACTGAAACAATCATTCAACAGCGACAAAAAGAACGCAAAGCGCTGAAGCTTTTTCTGCTGACTAGCCTGGTTGGTTCGCTAGCGTTTCATGCTGGCATGATGGCACTCAAAGTGGGCGATCGCGGGGGCAACCTGCCGATCGATCTCACTGAAGAGGAGATGGAGATAGTAGTTGAGGAAGCGTCGCCAGAGCAACCCCTTCAGGAACAGGTTGCCGCCATTGAGCCGCCCTCTGAGTCAGAGGTGCCCGATGTGCCAGAAGAAGTTGCTTTTGCGCCGGAGGTAGCGCCACCCCTCGCGCCCGAAAGCCCAACGCCCCTCGAAAAAGGTGAAGATGCACCTAGCGATAAACCCGTTACTGCCCCAGAAGCCGCCCAGCCCATGACCAACAGCGCTGGTGATACCAGTCTGAAGGTGGGTGGTGGTCCTCTTTTCAAGCCCTTTGGTTTAGGCAGCGGTTTTGGCAACGCGACCCGACCCACAGGCTTTAGCCCTCTAGGCATTCCCACTGGCGACCCGCAGGGCAAACCAGGTGGCGACCCGCAAGGCAAACCAGGTGGGGTTCCAAACGGTACAGGTACAGCTACTCGTAGTGCACCGCCAGCAGCAGCGCCAGCAAAACCCAAAAAGCCTGTCTGCGTCAGTTGCCCCAAGCCAAAGTATCAAGGACGAGAGGCAAGCCCTCGCGTGGAAATGAATGTACGACCCGATGGCAGTGTGGAGGTGCGACTGCGAAAGTCGAGCGGCAATCCTGATCTCGATCGCCAAACGCTGGAAACCATGAGCAAGTGGCGGTTTGATCCCCAAAGCGTTCCTGACGGTGGTGTCCGTAAGCGGGTAAGAGTCACCTATGAGGAAGAGGGTTCCAGAACTCAGCGGCAGAATGAACAGCGTCGTCGCGAGGAAGCAGAACGTCGGCAGGTCGCAGAACAGGAGCAGCAGCGGCGGGAAGCCCAAGAGCGGCAACGCCAGCCGCCAGCCACTGCCGTCGAAACACTAGAAAAAGCAGCACCAGCGTCTCTGCCGACGGCACCCTCTACCAATCAGCCTGCCGCCGATCCAGCACCCGCACCCGCTGCGGAAACATTGCCTCCTCCAGTGGAAGCCGCTCCAGCACCAGAACCGACTCCAGAGCCGGAACCCGCTCCAGCACCGGAACCCGCTCCAGCACCCGCACCAGTAGAAGCGGCTCCACCTCAAACACCTAATTAAGGAGCGTAGTTTAGCCTCTCAGCAGGTTTTCAAACTCCTTTGTTGTGCAGTTTTAGCGTATTCTCTAGTTCTCTGCAATCCGCCAGGTTCTATGCGATCCCTGGTCAATTACAAGGGTAAATAAAGAATTCGCCCTTGACAGTCTTCTTCAAATTCTGCTAACAACAGAATGTCTTGGATTACCTGACGAACGGATGCATTTTGCTTAACCTCAATAACACCAGGCATCGTTAACCCTATGACTAGCCGCTCGTAGGCATACTTCGTAATCGTGTTAACGTCATGAGTAAGGAGAATGCGTCCCTCTCGTGCTGCCCACTCCAAAATAGTTATATCGTCCGCTCCAAGCAAACCAACATCTTGCACTCGAATAAGATTAAGTTCTGATTGCTGGAGCAGTCCACGTACAATACTGCCCTTGAAGTTTTCGTCAATCAGAAATTTGGCTGGCACTGCAAAAAGCTCCTTGCTGGCTGACGAACATAGACTAAGCTTTAGAGAGCACTATTTAGGACTATGAACTTAACGATTACGATCGAGCCGACCCCGCTGACAGTCAATGCTGATGATGTTGTTCTTGTAAGAGGTACGCGAGTGCCATTAGATACTGTTGTACTTGAATTTAAGCAAGGCGCAACTGCTGAAGAAATTGTTGAACAATACTCTTCACTCGATTTGGCAGATGTGTATGCAGTCATCAGCTATTACTTGCGGCATCAAAGTGACGTTGAAACATATTTACAGCAGCGTCAGCAACAGGCTGAAGAAGTTCGCGCTGAAAATGAACGTCGATTTCCTACTAAAGGCTTGCGCGATCGTCTTCTTGCCCAACGTAAATTGTGAAATAACTAACGCATCTATACATCCTGTATTATCTTTCTCACAATCCCTATAATTGAGGTTTTTTGATCCTCTTCACCTTCACACTCTGACCCGCCAACTCGAATAGGTTGATAGGTTTTGTTACGACGATTTCGAGGTACAAGAAACTCTCCTGATGCATTTCTCTCAAACCGCTTTACTGTCAAATACGGCGAATCACCGTTTTCAACTCGAGCAACAACAATATCACCAGTCTCTGTCTGTAACCAAGACTTGTTCACTGTATCGGTTGTCTCAACAATTAAAATAGAACCTGGGAAGATATTTTCGTCAAGCATAGAATCTCCCGTTACTTCTAGGAGAATAGTTCTCTTCGGTACTTTAATTAACAAAGAATCTAATTCAATTTCCTCATAACCACCTGCATCAGCATCGGATGGAGACATTACCCCAAAACTTGCAGCAACGGCTGTAGAGTAAATCTGGTAAAGTTGAGGCTCTTTGCTTAGTTTATTGGTTTCATCTTGTAGAAGCAGATTAACTCCATTACTTTGCAGGAGAGAGACAAAATCTGCAAGGTCTAAGTTTGATTCCTGCAACATTGACCAAAGCTTTGCAAGCGCTTTCTTCTGCTTACGATCAGCTAATTCGTAAGGTACAGAAATTCTGCTTGGAGGTTTTTCTTTCCAATCTGGTTTACGTCCCGATTCTCTCCTAGAACCACCTTTTAAGTTTACCATGCGCCTCGATTGATATAAATGTACTATAGCTATAGTAGAGAACACCTGAACTAGTGACAAGATGCTGTTGAAAAGTGGATAGAAATCAAATTATATCGTCACCACGTTTAAGCGATCC
>JBGTJW010000237.1:0-1849 GCA_041744955.1 Stenomitos sp.
GCACGATCGCCAATGACTTCTATAACCGCTCAACCCGCTGATCTGGAAAGCTTTTCTGCCGAGTTGGCTGGGCTGGAGATCATTACTGACTCGGCTCAACTCACAAAACTTTCGCAGGACTATTACACGTTTAGCCCTATCTTGCAACCGCTACTAAACGACAAGCGGGGCGATGTGGTAGTGCGCCCAACGACAGAAGCAGAGGTCATACAGGTGGTCACTGCCTGCGTCAAACGGAAGCTCCCCCTGACGGTGCGGGGTGCAGGGACAGGCAACTACGGGCAGTGTGTACCGCTTCAGGGCGGTGTTATTCTCGACTTGTCGAAAATGCAGGCAGTGAAATGGGTCAAGCCGGAAATTGCGTGCGTGGAGCCAGGAGTGAAGCTGGCAGCCCTGGATAAAGAGACGCGAGGTAGTGGCTGGGAGATTCGGATGTTTCCCTCTACCTACCGTACAGCGACGATCGGCGGTTTTATTGGTGGCGGCAGCGGTGGCATTGGCTCGATCACCTATGGGCAAATTCGCGATCGCGGCAACCTCCTCGCAGTCCGGGTCGTTACGGTAGAAGACGAACCGCGTGTGATTGAGCTACGCGGCGATGACGTTTACAAAGTTGCTCATGCCTATGGCACCAACGGCATCATCACGGAGCTAGAAATTCCCCTTGCACCGGCTTATGCCTGGGCGGAGGCGATCGTAGCCTTTCCCAATTTCATGACGGCGGCTCGGTTTGGGCAAACCTTTAGCAATAGTGATGGCATCATCAAAAAGCTCGTCTGCATTTGCGCCGATCCCATCCCCACCTATTTCGCCGCGTTTCGCAATGTAATTCCTGCTGGCAGTCATTGCGCTCTAGTTTTAGTGGCAGAATCGGCTCTAGAACCCTTCGCAGCCCTGGTGAGCGAGTACAACGGCACCATTTGTTTGCAAAAGAGCGCCCAGGAAGCGAGTAAGGGCACCACACTGGTTGAGTACTCCTGGAATCACACCACGCTCCATGCCCGCAGCGTCGATCCGTCTCTCACCTACCTACAAACCATGTTTCCGTCCGATAAGGAATTGAAGCTGGTGGAGCAGATGTATCAGCACTTTGGCGATGAGGTGATGATGCATCTGGAGTTTATTCGGATGGGTGGCGAAGCCATACCTGCTGCCTTGCAGATTGTCCGCTACACCACTCCAGAGCGTCTAGCAGAAATCATTCGCTACCACGAAGACAATGGTGCCTTCATTGCCAATCCCCACACCTACGTTTTAGAAGATGGCGGCAGGAAGACGGTTGACGTGGAACAGTTGCGCTTTAAAGAAAGGGTTGATCCCTATGGATTGCTGAATCCCGGCAAAATGCGAGCCTGGGCGGAGAGGGGTTAGGAGTAGAGTGACCGGAAAGAACAGAAAAGTTTTGAGTCTTGCAAATTGCTTCCTCTATACCCCTTGCCTCCTCTAAGAACTAACATCCAACAACTCCGATCGCCGCATCCCAAAACTTCCCTACCCAGGGCGCTATGATTGTACTGAGGTTAAGTTGTGTAAAGAAAATTGACTACAACGGTTGAGTCTCCTGACAGCGTTGCGTTGCCAACAAGCTGGCACCCGATCGATCCCCTTTGGCAAGGAGACGATAAAGCGGTGCAGCAGGGTCTCCCTCATTGCCAGCTAGCACCAACCTGGCAGATGCTGATGCTGGGCGATGGTTCACCCACACGTCACCTACAACTCCTGACTGGCGAACCAACAGAAGTTGATGTGATCGATATGTCATCCATTGGGATGGATACAGACAATGCTCCAAGGCAACTTCAGGTCGTGCCGGGTCCGCGTGTACGACGACAGGTATGGTTACGAACCG
>JBGTJW010000238.1:0-3456 GCA_041744955.1 Stenomitos sp.
AGTTGGGTCGTGACAAACGCAGAAAGCGCCGGACGGAGAACCTGATAACAGCCCCCATCCGGCGCATAGAGAGACAGAACAGAACTCGGCACCAAATCAAACCAGGCTTCAGCCACAATCAAAATGCCAATCAAAATTGTGTGCTGATAAATGTCGCAATCCACCGCAATCAATTGCGGTGCCAGCAATTGCGGCTCACTATGTAGGCGTATCTGGGGTGTAGAGAGGTTTGCCATTAAACGCCCCTGAGATGTTGCCTGTGATCACCCCAGCAGCGGGGACTTCCAACGGCAGATTTGTAATTGAAAATGGACCCTCGTAAACCCTTCCTTTGCTGTAAGCGTTGGATATACGAGGCAATTCCTCCTCTACCCAAAACTCCCGCTCAAACGCATTGGTGAATCCCCACTCCGCTGTCGCGAAGCCGGCATCTTGAGGACTCCAGTTGCCAGGAATTTCCAGGGTTTGCTCGATTCCCGTTGTCGAGCCATCGGCGTAACCATCGCTGTCAAAATCAGTCGCTGATACCCGGTTGCCCGCTCGCCCCAGGTTAGCTGCTGTCCGCTCCTTCAGCTTCATCGGGAACTCTGCTACTGAGCTGGCAGCGATCGCTTCGGGGATGATGGAAACATTCAAAGAGGTATCGCCCTCTTCGGCATCAGCAATGATCTGCACCGTAACTTGCTTTCCTGTGAGCGGAGCCGTAAAAGTGACATAGTTGCCAGCCGGGACAAAGGCATCAGCCGGCAAGGCACCTGTCAGAGGGACTGTGGCTGGCGAGATCGTGTCTTTGGCAGTTTCTGTAGCGGCGCTGGTCAGAGTGACTTCTTTGGGCTTGGTGCGATCGCCCAGCGCCAGCAGTGAAATTTTGACCTTCGTCCCTTTTCCAATTTTTGGCATCCTTTAAGTCCCTCTCTGCCCGTGATAGCTAACTTATAGCCTGTTTTTTATATTGTTCCTGATTTTATAGAGATTGCAACTAAAACTTTACGGATATGGCGATTTGAGGGCGATTTAGTTATCCCGGTTAACGACCTACAAATTCAATCCAAGCCGCTACTCCGACAACCAAGTTGATCGGTGTCCCTGCATTGTGATACATGAGAAACTCAATGTAGTTGCCTGTCACAAGCTCATACGAATTACTGACTGTAAATTCGGTGTCATCTCCAATCACAGCATCTCGAACCTCGCCCAAGAGGAAGCTTGATCCGTTTATTCGGGGGCGAACGCTCCGCTCGCCCGTCGAGTTGCTGGCAAAGGCAATGGTCGCCCCAAACCTGTAGATGCCGTCGTAAGGGATTGTGAGGCGGCTGGTATTGCTTACGGTCGAATGGAAACCGCCGCGATCGTAATTCTCTGAGTTAAAAACTATCGGCAAGAAACTGCCACTAGTGGCGTGGCTTTGGGTCGTGCTGTGGAAAACCCGCGCCGCGATCGCGTAGTCCGATAGTTGCCCTGTTTTCATTAGCCCGCTACCACAACGTTGTAGGTGCCTGATAAAGTGCCAAAGCTGGTCAGGTCAACCGCCAGAGCTGTCGTTGAAGAAAGGGTGATTTCATCAGGCAAGACTTGTTTATTGGCATTGTCATAAACTTGGCACGTGACATACTGCTGCGCCAAGTTGTGAGTCACGGTTAGCACCCCGCTGGTGAGGCTGGCGTTGGTAAAACTGGCGGTGTATTTGCGGGCAAGTGGGATCTCTGAGCCGACTAGCCCTGCCATCCAGCGATCGCTGCTCTCGTCCCACAAAAACGAGGCGCTTGTCAGTGTCCCCCGCTCAATTTCTAGCCCGGCACTTTCAGTTGGGGTGCTGCCTGTGTAGTTGTTGTTAAGCACCAAAATGTTGTCGTCGATCGTCACCGTTTCACTGGCGATCGTGGTGGTGGTGCCCTGCACCGTGACATTGCCCACCACAATGTTGGCGTAGGCAGTGTCAGCCGCATTGCGCACCTCCAGGATGCCCGCATTGTTTTTGAGCAGCAGCGGGGTGCCATCGCTATCAAGCGCAAACGTTAGGCTGGTTGTGCCTATATCGGTGCCTTGGGTGTGAAAGCGGCTATCATTGCCTGCCGCCAGGTTGCTAGCCCCTGTGCCAACGATCGCTGAGAGGTCGGCGTAAGCTAGCCCGCGAAAAGTCGGCGGCGCGGCTGACCCGGTTGCCGGACCCGCCAATACTGTGTTGATTGCTTGGTTGCCTGCTAGCGGATTGCTCAGCGTGGCGTAATCCATATTGCCAGCGCTATCAATCGTTAACGCCTTAACGCTGTCTGGCAAGGCGTTTGGCAGGATGAAGTCAAAGCTGGCGGCGATCGCGCTCGGAGCTTTTAAGCCAATGTAATTTGCATTTTTGAGAAAGCGCAGCCCGTTGGGGTTGGCAGCACTTCTCAGTTGAACTAAACCGACATCCATAAAGCCGCTCCTAAGCTGTCACTGATAAACGCCAAGTCCCTTCTAGCGGGCGGAAATTTGCCAGATCGATGCTCAAGGTATTGACCGTGAGAATTTCGATCTGGTCGGGGTAGATAATTTCGCCACCACTGTTAAACACGGCAACGCCGCTGGGGTAGCTGCCCAGGTTGTGCACCACTGGCAACAGCCCAGCCGTGCTGAGACTGCCATCGGTGAAGGTTATTTCGTAACTATTACCGCCCGTTGCCGCTTGCCTTGGCTCTTCTGGGTTAAAGAATATTTCCGTTTCAGCTACCACAGTCGCCACCTGCCTTTCAAACGCAGCTTCAATTGGCACGACTTCGACTAATGCCCCATCCAGCCCCAGGAATAGAGCATCGCCTGACCAACTCCACTCTAGGCTAATCGCTAAACCAGCGGCGATCGCGGTGGTTGATTCGCCAGTTCCAACGGGCTGCATCAATAGCGCCAGCAATCGGTTGGCATGGTCAGAGTTGGCGGCACTGGCATAGACCCATTGCCCTGCTTCTAGCGTAATGACTCGCGGGGCAATCAACGCACTAGCGGCGGTGTAAGGAGTTGTTAACGTGTTACTGCCGATCACGACATCAACCAATGGCGGTGAAAATAGGTCGTCATCTGGCACGTAGACAATTTGCTCTAGCAAAAAGCTAAGTTGCTCCACACTCTCCAGGCGCGGGTTGGGGAGCTGGCGAATCACGCTGCCTACAAAAATATTGCCCAGCTTTCTTTGCAGCAACTGAAATCCTTGCAGAGTCTGGTTTTGCCCATCGTTTCGTTGCTTCAGCGTGATTGCGTGACGAAAGGTTTGGTTATAGCCATCCAGCAGCGGCTGCATCGGCAGGTCAGTTGCTGGGGTAATTACCACTTCTAGACCGCCCTCAACCTGCGTACCTGAAGGCGGGTAGGCTTCTTCAGGGTTTTCGTAGCGGATGCCCTCAACGGCGATCGCGTCGTCAGTTTCGCCATTGGGTAGCAGGTAAGTGCCGAGCAGCCCAACTGGCTTGAGGGTGTCGGTGATGA
>JBGTJW010000239.1:0-2342 GCA_041744955.1 Stenomitos sp.
GTGCGGCAACGAGTCGGGCGTTTAGTGCGTCAAACATTATCCTTTTCCAAAAAGTTGAGCAATCACATTGGAGCCGTTTGGGATTTTGTGCATCACTACAAGGCCTCATTACAACTTTGATCATTACTATGCATGACTACCTTTCTGACTAACCGCGAGACTCGTTGCCGTAGTGTATTGTTGAATCGTTCAATATAGCTGGTCAATCCTGTTTCTTTACCTACCGCATGAGGTCGATTGCTGGGAAGTACTGCCTTGTAAGCCTCCCAATGGTCAGTATAAATCACTGCACACTGTCGATACACCCCTGGCAACGACTGCCATAACGCCAAAGCCTAGTCTTTAGAACGATCACCAATGTGACAACCCACAATCTCACGCGTCACAACATCGAGCGCTAACCAAACCCACTGTTTATTCCCTTTGTCATCGACAAACGACCACCATGCATCCATCTGCACCCTTAAGGCTGATTTGGGTTTAGGCGTTACCTGCACTTGGCGCGGCACCACCTTGTAGCATTGGTTGACATACCCCTGGAGCCAGGACTCAGACAACTTCAGTACACGGGCAATGTCAGCTAAAGGAATCTTTTCTAACAGCAAGCGGTCAATCATGACGGTGCTGTCTTTTCCCCGCCGTTTCCACTGCGGTTTCTCCACAAATTGGCGACCACAATCGCGGCACTTATAGTTTTGTTTGCCGCGTCGGGTGGTGCCATTTTTCATGATGTCTTCTGAGGCACAGTTGGGGCAACGCAGAAAGGGAGGAAGGCTTGACATAGGAGATAAAGATGACCGTCATCCTCTATTTTATCTACCCTTTACGAAAAGGCACTACCCCCGAGCTTTGAGGAGTTCTAGGTGATTGGTTGTGACTACGATGAGTGGCTTTCCATCCGCTGTGTAAGCAGGAGGTTCAGGAGACGTTGGCTCCATCCAGTAGGCAATCAGCCCATCGTAGGTCTCGGTGGAGCAACGCAACTCTGCTACGCGAGTCATACTGTCTACATAACGTTGCTCAAAGTAGCGGAGCGTCCCTGTTGTGGCATAGTGCCGTTGGGCAACGAGCGGCTTTTGTGAACGAATGGTCGAGAGTAGCTCGGCTAAGGGAGAGCGATCCTTTTGAAGACGTTCATAAATCGCCGCCTCCACATTAAAGTCAGAGCCTTCCCAAAGCCGCAGTTCATCAAGTTGCTTGCGGTAAGTAATGAGACCTTTTTGCTGAAGCTCTTTAATCACCTTTTGCCACTGTTTCTGCTCTTTGACATTATTGGCTTGGTCACACAGAGCTAGGGCAACTAGCTGGGGAGTTGCTCGGAGTGCCCCCGTAGAAGTGACCAGGTTAAAGATACCGATCGTCTTTAAGACTTTCAGCATCGCTTCGCTCTGATCGCGGGCATCCTGAATTAACCCCTGAATCTCAACCCAGCGTTGCAGGTTCAGGCGCGATGCTAATCCCGTCACAGACTCTACAAAGTAGTCGTAAATCTGGTCAAGCTTGAGGGTCGGAACGTGGTCATCTTGAACTGTTTGGGAAGCCAGGAACTGGGTAAAGGCGTAAGGCTCATCGCTGGTTAGGAAGGTGAATAACGAGCGATCGTTCTGGGCATAGCGACTACACAGCAACGGCAAGACTAAAGCAGCAATGGGATGCAGGGGGTAAGCATTTGCCAAAATCTCTGCCGTGATTTCGTTCTCAGCGAGAACATGCCGCAATGTCTCAAACCAGCTTTGAGCGCGATCGTGAATGACATATAACAGTGGGTCCGCATCGGCGCGGTCGATCGCTTGCCCGATCAAGCGTGTCATCTGGCTGGGCGATTCTGTGAAGGGAATGTCCTCGAAGCGTCCCTGAATTTTGACCCATTCACTTTGTTCGATCGTTGCCAGCCGCTCACTGTAGCCTGCGAACGATTGGTGCAAAAGTCCCAGAAAATAGACTTGATGATCCCCTTTGAGTTGCAGTTCCGCGATTTGCTGCAATAGATAGAGGTCTTCCGTGCCCCGATGGTGGGACGCGAACTCCAGATTTTTGCCTAGCTCGTCAATGATCAGAAGAACGTTCGCCTTGGCTGCTTGAACAACCTCTCGCAATGCTGCCAATACTTGCTGGTTAGAAACGTGGCAATCACCGCTTTCTGCTTCCACTTCCCAATCGGTTAACTGCCGCATCACTTCTGGCTGCTTGCGCTTTCCCTGCCAGAATAAGTGGGAACCTTTTGCCAAGGCACGGGCAATGGTCCAGCTTAGTGGTTCCCGTTGCCCCGTAGCGACAGCTCGCAGCAGTCCCTGCTCTGGTAAATGATCGTCAATGACTTTCAACTCTGGACTGGCAGCAGC
>JBGTJW010000240.1:0-5027 GCA_041744955.1 Stenomitos sp.
GTGCGGCAACGAGTCGGGCGTTTAGTGCGTCAAACATTATCCTTTTCCAAAAAGTTGAGCAATCACATTGGAGCCGTTTGGGATTTTGTGCATCACTACAAGGCCTCATTACAACTTTGATCATTACTATGCATGACTACCCGCTGCGGTAGCCAGTGGGGTTATGCGATCAAGTGCAGGGCAGCAACAAGAAACCAAACGGATCACAGTGGCACTGCAAGGCTGCTAGACGCTGCCTGATCACTTTCCCACCGCCGCTCAAGCGGACGACCCTGGAATAAACTCTTACTTGCGATAGAGGCAAGTCCCAGTCATTTCTGACACCTTAAGTTGCATCCCTTGCAGCCAGCGAGCAAGGCGACTGTACTGCTTGGATGTCACTGTCATGACACGCATCGAACGGGATGATATTGTCGGTTTGACACGGAGTTTGAGTGACGACTTGCCAGCAGGCATGATTGGTCGCGTGTTGTACTGCCATGCTCAAGGCTTTGAAGTGCAATTCCCGACCCAGAGCGAAACGCGCTACGCTCATGTGAGTGGTCACGACCTGAAGTTTTTAATTGGTGGTCTTGCGCCTTACGACCGTCTGCTTGAGCGCTAGCCCTCCTGATTGTTCAGCAAGCGCCAGCAACTCAAACACAACCGAGTTCATTGTTTCGTCTCGGCACTTAACCGCTTGCGCCTCTTGCCATGCATCATGCTGCCTTGCGAAGCTATAGACTGCCATCACTGCACAAGCAAAGGGTGCAGCGGCTACCCGTCAGAGACAGCGAGCAGCTTCAGCGCCAAAAGAACTGACATAGACAGCCGCCAAAGCAGACCCAACATGGCGGTTCCTCTTTAAGATGGGTAGATAACGCCAGCGACAGACATTGCCAGCGATCCCATGAGCCATTATGTTTATCTCGTGCAATGCGCGGATGGCACCCTCTACACTGGGTATGCTAAAGACGTGCAGCAACGGGTGGCAGTGCATAATACTGGCAAGGGCGCCCGCTACACGCGCACCCGGCTACCTGTGACCTTGCTTGCCTCCTGGCACTTTCCCACTCAGTCAGCCGCGCTCAAACGGGAATATCAGATCAAGCAACTCACCCGGCAACAAAAACTAGCGTTAAGCGCAAGCTCAGTACCTGCCGAGACAACCCCAGGATAGATAGTGAGCGCTTGCCTTTAACTGATCAAGGTTATGCCTCAGTACAGCTTGCTTTGAACGTTGCTGAGCCATCTGGCAGTCTCGTGTAGCCTGTCAACGTCTCAAACCTTCTGTTGTACCGACTCACCCGCGATCGGGCCTGATGGGATGGCAAGTCATGGATATTGAAGTAGAGGCATGGCGAAAAAGAAGATTGAACCGCTGACGGGCGAAGCGTTGCTGCAAAAGGTGAAAACGTTAGACACCTTAAGCAAGGAGCAGAAAGCGAAAGCTTGTGGCAGCGACCTCCGTCACATAGACCGCAGCCAACCTGACCGCTGGCAACGGATAGAATAACGAATGTTTCGGGCGTTGTGTGGGAGCCAAAGTCACGCTCCCAAAGCGAACCGCAAGGACCGCCGTCCGTTCTGGTTTTGAGTCACGTGCTGGCACCGTGATTGGATAGTGTCCCGCTACAGATTGCCCTTGCAACTGTTCCCATAAGCGAGGGCATTCACTATCTTGGAGGTGTCGATTCCAAGCGGCTCGAATCACAAATTCGTCGTGGCAACGCGCAGCGGCAACAAAGCACTCGTAAATATCACTCTCTCTATCGCAGACGGTGATAACTCGAACATGCTCAGGTTTAAGGTTTTGAACAAACTCAATGCCTCGAAGCCAACGGTAACTTTCCTTCTGCTCAATGGATGTATTTTTGCGTTCCCGCTCACTTTGCTGCTTGTATCCGGCTCTTGCCCATCCGGTGTGATGCAGTAGTCCCAAGGGTAAGCCTTGCGGGGTGACAGCAAGCATGTTGTGAGTCACCAAGCCAACACTAGCAGAGCGACGATCACCAATCGGACCGAAGCCTTGGGTTTGTTTGTGCGTTGAAAAGTTCAAATACGAAGTATCTTGAATAGCCAGGACAACAGGTTCCTGTTTCATCCGCTCCACTGTGCGCGCTTGATGAGGACTCAGGATTTGTTCACTCGTCACCTTGTCATTCTGAAAGAAGCGATACGCTGCCTTGGTAGCTGCCCAGTCTTGACTCGCCTGGTTGATGGGTGCTTCCGGTGCTGATGCTAAGTCCTCTGCCAGCTGCTTCAGCCTTGTGTTCAGCCGCTTATCACCCGGATTGACGCGCTCAAATTCCCATTCACTCCAGGGTTGCTCTTTGTTAATCTCGCTGATGCTCATGCACGCTCAAAGCTAAAGATCCAAGCTAGCGTTTCTGTTCCCCTTTATGGCTCGTTACCCCCTAATGAAAGCCGAACTTGTGGGTATATAGTCAGGGCTTTGCCGGAGGTTGGTAACTTTTTGTACTAGTTTTTACACCAAACCAGAGGATTAGCTACAGAAATCGTCGGGTAGCCTTTGGCGATCAGCTTAGTCAACACACCGTTCCAACCAGAAGAATCGGCGAACGCACCATGGACGTGGACGATCGTGGGCTTATTGACTTGTGCATTTGCAGCGTTCATGATGGTGCCTAAAAATGTGATTGTAGTGGTTGCTAGAAACAGTGCGACGACCAGAAGCGGACGAAAACTGTTTCTGAAGGTGGACCCTATTTAGTTCATTGGATGTGGAAAAAACATGGAATAGATCTGATCGGTTCTAAGGCATCTCAGATTTGTGCCATACCAGAAATCATTAGGATTCCTAATCCTGCTGCTTCCATCGGATATTCGGGGTAGTGACAACGAAGCATCTGCATCATTCATCCTTCTCTGCATCTATATGCAATTCACCCTCTAATTGAGTTATTTCCCAGTACGTTTGTTCATCCACACGCCAGAACCGTAAGGCAACCTTGGCATCCCCCACTACCAAATTCTTCAGGGTTAAATCCGGCAACCATTCCGGTAGAACAGGCTGTACTCGTAGCCGTCGCTTCGGAGCATCAGCTTCCAGTCCAAGCAGGGTGCGGATAAGAAAGAAAATTGAGCCAGCCGCCCAAGCTTGCGGGATGTTAGCATCCGGATACGGCACGGGAAAGCTTTCAGCACCGCGCTCAATTCCAGCAAACAGTTCTGGCATTCGTCCAGACTCAAAGTAACTTGCTGCCGCAAAGGTAGCTTCAGCAATGCGATTAGCTTCCTGGTGATAGCCGTATCGCTTTAGCCCGGCTGCAATAAACGCATTATCGTGAGGCCAGACGCTGCCGAGCTGATAGCTAATCGGGTTATAGGCAGGATTTTGGGCTGAAAGCGTCCGTACACCCCAACCGCACCATAAATCTGGCTGAAACAGACGCTGCACGAGCGGCTTGGCTCGTTCGGGGGGCACAATCCCAGACCAGAGCAAGTGGCCAGGATTCGAGGTAATCGATCGAATCTGCTGCTTCTGGCTATCTAAACCCAAACAATAAAAGTTTTCTTCCGCTATCCAAAAGCGATCGTTGAATTGTTGGTAGAGATCTGCTGCTTTCTGGCGCAAGGTTTGGGTACGTTCGGATTCTCCCCAAATTTCATAGAGGGTTGAGGCTCGTTGCCAGGCATCATAGACGTAACCCTGTACTTCACAAAGCGCGATCGGCGGTTCAACTTGACTACCGTCTGGATACACGATCGAGTCCCCTGAATCTTTCCATCCTTGATTCCGCAAACCGTCTTTGGAGCGCGTTAAATACTCAACAAAGCCATCTCCATCAAAATCACCATACTGATCAATCCACGCCAGTGTGCGTTCTAGCGGTACTCGACAGGTATCAAGCAAGCTGGAGTCAGCATTCCAGCGATAGGACTCTGCTAGTGTAATAATCCAGAGGATGGTGGCTTCCACTGTTCCGTAGTAAGGGGTGTGTGGAACTTCATGCCGCTGCGCTAACTCGCCCTGCCGGATCTCATGCAAAATTTTACCGGGTTGAGCATCGCGCCAGTCATCTACCTCTGTAGCTTGAAGTTGCGCTAGCTTCACCAAGGTGCCGCCCCCAAACTCATAATTTACTGCCATAGTTTGCAAGCTGGCAATAATCGAATCACGCCCAAATACCGCTACAAACCAGGGAATGCCTGCTGCTGGCATCCAAACCGCTTGCCCAGTGTCCTCTACTTCAATTCGCAATGCTCCCATGTCAATCAACGCCTGTTGATAGGTTGCCATCACCTCTACATTAGAGGAATGCAATTGGGTGGCAACGTCGAGAAAGTTCGCCATCACCTGTCCTGCTTTCGTGACGCTGATGGTTGCATCTGTATGCTTTGGTTCCAGCACTTCGTCATCTACCAGAGCAATAAAGTTGACGCAGGTGTGCCAGGTTTCACCTGGATTGAGGATGACATCAAAGAAGAGCCGACCGTTGGCGTAACGGGGTGGCGTACTGGTGCCATCCGGTGCAACGACGATGCTGCGTTGGAACGCACCGTTCCGATACTCTGTTGTGAGGGCTTCATTTTGCCAGGTTGTTTTTACCTCACCCCGTGTTAGCAATTGCTTTGACTTAACTTGAAAAATATCAGCAAAGTCTGAACGAACAGCAAGCATCAATTGAAACTCAACGCGATCGCTGTGATGGTTAATAACGTCAATATCCTCGTGCATGCCACCGAGAATATCACGACGAATGGTGATAATCAAACGACCAGAAGGCAACGTTCCATTGACGGTGAGTAACTCTGGATTGGTAAATTTATAAATAGCAACGCGATGGCTAATACTGCTCGAAGCTAGCAGTTGCAGAGGATAACGGTTGATAGAAATTTCGTAGTAGGAAATGAGGCGAGTATCGCGAACAAAGAATCCCTGAGGGGTGTGACCAAAATCTGATGTATGTCAGTAGAGCTGTTATCCTTTTATTAGGGCTATTAGGAGACAAGGAAGATTAGGGGATGCCAGCCTCAATAACTGCCAGAGATACAGATTTTGTCACAGTTGAGATCAAAATTCC
>JBGTJW010000241.1:0-7034 GCA_041744955.1 Stenomitos sp.
ACACTCCGAAGCCAATTCCAAGCGCATCAATCCGTCGCATCTATGTGTACAAGTAGGAAGGCAAACTCGACCCTTGTGAAAAAGGGGAAACCAGGGGGAACGGAGCGGCACGATCGCGCCTTCTAGCCAGCCACTTCACGACGCTGCGGACGGAAGTTGAGAAACGGCGCTAGCAGCAGTAGCCCAGGGAAAAACATGAACACCAGAAAATACATAAATGCCCGCTCAAACGAACTGGCGACATACCAGCGCTTGTTTAAGTAGAAGTAGAGGGCAGCCGGGATGACCAGCAAAAAGGCACCAGCCAAAACCAGATACAGAAGGGCAACCGTAAGATCCATAGAGATGGTAAGGGATGGAATTGACAACATTCTACCGCTTGCCCGTCGTCAACGCTGCGTTTTTGTTGGCAAGGATTGTGCTAACGAGGGTCGATCGCCGTAATGCGATCGGGATGCAAAACAAAAGGAGGTTGTACAAATACCCCAATTGATGGTGCAATAAATGAATGGATTCACATCCAAATAGATTTACGTCCAATGGATTCACGTCCAATGGATCTACGTCTAAATTTACGGGGGCATGGCGGAATGGTAGACGCAACGGACTTAGACAACTGAGCCTTGATGGAGAAATCGATCAAGTGACCGCTCTCAAACTCAGGGAAACCTAAATTAGGGATGAGGGATGAGGGATGACAGCGAAGGGATAAAGGATCAAGTTTTGAGCTAACTCGGAACCGCCTCTTTTTCTCTACCCCTGCCTCCTAAGCCCCATAACCCATCCTCAACAAGGCAATCCTGAGCCAAGCCGAAGTAGTTGTGCTGAGTGACAGGTTCCAGGCTTTGAGTGACTGCTTTAACTCAAAACTGAAAACTCAAAACTCAAAACTTCTTACCTTGGAAGGTGCAGAGACTCGACGGGAGCTACCCTAACGTACAGCCGAGGGTAAAGGGAGAGTCCAATTCTCAAAACTAGCAGGGCACCCCCTGTTGGCAGCAGCGAAAGCTGCAAGAGGATGAAAATCCGTTGACTGCAAGGTCGTGAGGGTTCAAGTCCCTCTGCCCCCATACGTCCTACGAAATGATACAAAACCGACTTTCTAGACCGAGAAAGGTGTTTCGACACTGACGCTCGATCGCTAGAAAGTCGGTTTTTTAATGTTGAGACGGCTGAACCACCAGGGCTGATAGCAAGTTCGATGAAGCTAGAAGAGAACTGACGGTAGAACGAATAAATCTGTGGTTGCCGAAGCGTTGACCCAGCCAGCCCTGCCTTCAGTCAAGTATACGGGGGCGAGACGCTTGTGTTCATAGCTAGAACCAATGCCTCAAAGCCAGTCTCAGCACGTCTGGGGTCAATTTCTGTTCGTTGAACTCAGGTTAAACTAGGGTCTGAATGCCTCAGGTCGCTGGTTATGAATGCCTTAGAAATCACTCCTGAAATCAAACAGCGCGTACAGGACTTGCGGAAACGACTCTGGCAAGCTGGCTATGACTACTACGTGCTAGATGCGCCCACAATGGAGGATGCCGTCTATGACCAGCTTTACCGAGAATTAGTAGACCTGGAAACACTCTACCCAGCGTTGATTGCGCCTGATAGCCCGACGCAACGAGTGGGCGATCGTCCTTCCAGCCAGTTTGTTTCCGTCAAGCACAACATTCCGCTGTACAGCCTGGAAAACGCCTTTGGCAACGAGGATTTGGCAAAATGGCAGGAGCGGTGGCAACGGCAGCTAATTGCAGTGAGCGGTCAGCCATCAGCAGAGGAGCCATTTGACTACGTGTGCGAACTAAAAATTGACGGTAACGCCTTGGCACTGACCTACGAGAACGGCATTTTGGTGCGTGGCGTGACTCGCGGCGACGGCATTACAGGCGAAGAGATTACTCAAAACGTGAAGGCGATTCGATCGATTCCCCTCCGGCTAAATCTAGACAATCCACCCCCTGTTGTCGAAGTGCGGGGTGAGGCATTCTTACCCTTGTCATCGTTTGAGCAAATTAACCAGGAGCGCGAGCAGGCAGGCGAAGCACTCTTTGCCAATCCTAGAAACGCCGCTGCTGGCACACTCCGCCAGCTAGACTCTAAAATTGTTGCCCGCCGCAAACTTGATTTCTTCCCCTACACGCTGCATTGGGGAGAGGAAGCAGGAGGCAGGAGGCAGAAGGCGGAGGGAGTCGGAGCGGCAGGGCAAGGCAGAGAAGCAGCAGGAGAAAGCGAGGAGGTCACTTATCCCTCACTTCTCACCCCTCACTCCTCACTCCTCACTCCCTCCACTCAGTGGGACTGCCTCGAACTCCTCAAGCAAATGGGCTTTCGAGTCAATCCTGAACGACAGCAATGTGCTGATTTGCAGACGGTGCAAGCGTATTGCGATCGCTGGTCGCTTGATCGCACTCAGCTCCGTTATATGACCGATGGCGTGGTTGTCAAAATTAATGCCTTAGCGCTGCAAGCTCAGTTAGGCTTTACACAGAAATTTCCCCGCTGGGCGATCGCCCTTAAATATCCGGCTGAAGAAGCGCCGACGATCGTCAAGCGCATCAGCGTGAATGTGGGTCGCACCGGTGCCGTAACGCCACTAGCGGAAATGCGTCCCGTACAGCTAGCAGGCACGACAGTAGCGCGAGCCACCCTACATAACAGCGATCGCATCGCCGAACTGGATATTCGTATTGGCGATACCGTCATCGTTCGCAAAGCAGGCGAGATTATCCCTGAAGTAGTGCGCGTGCTCTATGACCTTCGCCCTGAGCAGACCACGCCGTTTCAGATGCCGAGCCACTGCCCAGAGTGTAGTCAACTACTGGTTAAGCCCGACGACGAAGCCGTTACTCGCTGTATCAACGCCTCCTGCCCCGCTATTTTGCGCGGCGCACTGGTGCATTGGGCATCCCGGCAGGCACTCGATATCAACGGTTTGGGCGAAAAGCTGGTACTGCAATTTGTGGATACCGACCTGATACGCTCTGTTGCTGATCTCTATGACTTAACGGTCGATCGCCTGCTGCTTTTGGAACGCATGGGCAAAAAGTCAGCCGAAAAGCTAATCGGGTCGATCGCTGACTCCAAACAGCAACCCTGGGCAAGAGTGCTCTATGGCTTAGGCATCCGCCATGTGGGCAGCGTTAATGCGCAAATTTTAACCCAACGCTTTGCCAGCGTCGAAGCGTTAGCAGCAGCAGACGTAGGGGCGATCGCAACCGTCTTTGGCATTGGCACCGAAATTGCTCAATCAGTTCACGACTGGTTCCAGAACCCTGGCAACCAACAGCTAATCCAACGCTTGCAAGCCGCTGGACTACAGTTTGTTGGCGACGTAGTGGACTCCGATCGAGTGAGTGCAGCGATCGCGGGCAAAACCTTTGTTGTCACGGGCACCTTACCCACCCTCAAACGAGACGAAGCAAAAGCCATGATTCAGGCAGCAGGCGGCAAAGTTACCGATTCTGTGAGCAAGAAAACCGATTATCTAGTTGTAGGCGAAGACGCAGGCTCCAAACTGACAAAAGCGCAAACGCTAGGCGTTGCCCAACTGTCGGAAGCAGAACTACTGGAGCTATTAGGTGAGAGGGAGGGATGAAGGATAAAGGATAAAAATTTTAAGTTGATTTGACCACTTCCGCCTTCTGCCCTTTGCCCTTTCCTTCTACCTTTTGCCTTCTACCTTTTGCCTTTTACCTTTTGCCTTCTGCCTTTCTCCCCCCCTCTCCTGTTCATCAGTGTCTTTGATGGGAACACTAAAGCTACCGATCGCCCCCTTTTTCGGTCACCATGAGCAAGCACACAGGCAACCCCGTCCCCAACGCAGCATTGAGTGCTGAAAGCATTCTCTCCATGCTGCCGCCCGAAGCACAGCAGTGGGCGGAAAGCTTACCCTGGAACCAGCGGCGCTTTGTGCTGTCACTCTGCCATCTCATGTGTGCGGCTTCGCCTGAAATGCGGGCTGGTTTTTTAGACGACTACACAGCCGATGGGTTGATTTCTAAAGTTCTAGAAGACCGTGATACCAAGCAAAAAGTCAGCCATTACTTAGAAGAATTTAACGTCAAAACAGAGCTAGATCCGATCGCGCTCAGACTCTACATTCGGCAGTTCTACATCCATTCGGCGCAAGATGTGCGGGGGCAACCCGATCTGTATCTAGAATCAGCGCTGCGGCTGGTCATGAACACCGCAGAGCGCAACAACGTCTTCAGCTACATTCTGGGTTTTGAACTCATCAAAATGATGTTTCGGATGAGCTGGTTTCAGCATGAGAAGCTCTATCGGCTACAGCGAAATCAGGATGAATTTATCAACACCTATATCCGACCGATTCAGCATACGCACAAGATCAATCGCATTATTGTGCCGAAAGACGAACGGTTGTTTTTTGCACGACGCGACTATTTTGTCCAAAAGCCTGCCATCAGCGAAAGAAAGTTGATTGAACTGGCGATCGCCACCTTCACCACGGAAATCACTACCAATTTGGGCTTCTCCATTATTCGCCACTCCCAGTCGCTGATCTTCGACTACGACTACATTTTTGAAGCCGAGCAAGAAGTGCTGTCTTATATCGAATAAACAAGCGGCGATCAAGATCGATTCAAAAGCGCCGCTCACCGTTTGCGTTACGATAGGCAGTGCAGCAGCGAGCAGGTTCATGAGTCAGCATTACAGTCTACCAACGGCAGAACGGCTTGCATCCGGTCACGCTGGCACGATCAGGCAATGGAGCAGCGCGATCGCTCTCTTTACCGTCGTGCTTCTGGCAGGATGTGCAACCCAATCGCCAAGTGACGGGAACAGTGTACCAACCCCTTCGGTCTCCATTGCGGCTAGCCCGACAATTACTCCTAGCCCGATAGCGACGAGCAAATCGCAAGCAACAAAAGATTTGGAAAGCCGCTTAAGCAAAGCGTTTACCGAAGCGACCAAAGTTCCCATGAATGCGGTTGATTGCCCAGCACAATTTGATGTCAAGACAGGCAACCGCTTCAACTGTCAAGCCACATCCGATGGTCAGTCGTTCACGCTGGTGGTCGAGCTGACGAATCCAGAGGGTCAGTTTCAGTGGAAGACTCAAGGCTTACTCGTGCTGCCAAAGCTAGAGCAATTTATCCAGAATCGCATTCGTGCGAAAGGTGGACCCGATGTGACGGCAGATTGCGGCGGTAAGATTCGTGTTGCACAACCAGGCGACACCTTTGACTGCAAAGTTGCGGGGGCGCAAGTGCAGCCACGGTCTGCCCAAGTCAGGGTCAAAGACGAGCAGGGCGGCGTTGATATTTCGTTGCGCTAGAACGGTGAAGCTCCTTCACAGTATGGTAAGTAGGGGTTGCGAATCTTAATCCTGTGCTAATCTAGAGTGCAGAGTTTGATTCGGTTGCAGTGTTTGTTCTTGGTTTCAGCAGGCTTCTCTCCGGATTTAAACCCCAACACCTATTACTCTCCGGAGATATTTCATGTCAATCTATGTAGGCAACCTTTCCTACGCCGTTACGCAAGAGGATCTCAGCGGTGTTTTTGCAGAGTATGGCACGGTCAAGCGTGTCCAGCTACCCACCGATCGTGAGACGGGTCGTCCTCGTGGTTTTGGTTTCGTTGAGATGGAAACCGATGCAGAAGAGGATGCCGCGATCGAAGCCTTAGACGGTGCAGAATGGATGGGGCGCGATCTCAAAGTCAATAAAGCACGTCCGCGCGAAGACCGGAAACCGTCTGGTGGTGGTGAGGGCAGAGGCTATTCCAACAGTCGAGGCGGCTACTAGGATTATTAGTCGGCTTTACAAAGTGGCAATTTGTTTGCGATAACACTGTCTTTGCTCCAGCGAAGCCGTTTATAAGACGGTTTGCTGGAGCGCTTTGATTGATTAGATTAGGAGATAGCATGACTCAGGTAGTTTTGGGCGAGAACGAAGGTATTGAATCGGCATTGCGGCGGTTCAAGCGGCAGGTTTCTAAGGCAGGTATTTTTGCCGATATCAAGCGGCTGCGTCAGTTTGAAACCCCGATCGAAAAGCGCAAGCGCAAGGCGATCGCCAAACGCAAACATCGCTTCAAGTAGCTCGTTCTCTCGTAATCGTTAAGACATTAATCGGTCTTTCCAACCGATAGCCATTATTCGCCTAGCCGCTTTTTATCACTGCGGTAGCGAATAAATTCGGCTGCAAAGAAAAGCAAGCCGGATGCCAGAATCAAAATGACGCTCAAGGCGTTGATATCCGGCTTCACTCCAGTACGAATGCGGCTAAAAATCTCCATCGGCAAGGTGTTGGTGCCGCCGCCTGCTGTAAAACTGGCAATGAGAAAGTCATCCATACTGAGTACAAATGCCAGCAAACAGCCTGAGACGATCGCAGGCATCAGTTCTGGCAGTAGCACATGTACAAACGCTTGCGCTGGCGTTGCACCCAGATCAAGTGCTGCCTCTTCCAAATGCGGATTTAGATCGGTCAGGCGGGTAGAAACGACCAGCGCCACATAAGACAGGCAGAAAACAACATGGGCGGCTACAACTGTCCACAAGCTCAGTTGCACCACGCCACCACTCAGCGGGATCGCAACGGCAGCTAGAAAAACCAGCGTTGAAACCGCGATCGCAATATCGGGAATAATCAGCGGCAGGTAGGAAACACCTCGATAAAGGGTTTTGCCTGGAAACTGATATCGTGCCAACCCCACTGCCATTAGCGTGCCGATGATAGCGGCAATCCCAACTGCAAAAAACGCGACCCTCAGGCTATCTCCCAACGCCGAAAGAATGCGCTGGTCGCCAAAAAATTTGCGATACCAATCCAACGTAAAACCTGTCCAACCGGCGCTGTAGGGTGACTGGTTGAAACTGTAGAACGCCAGCACCAGAATGGGCAGATACATAAAGCCAAACATCAGCAGCGAGAAGAGCGACTGCCAGGAAGCAGGGAGTTTGGGTTTGGAGGGAGACATGGCGGTAGAAGGGAAAGGGGCAGGAGGCAAGGGGAGGTTTTGAGTTTTGAGTAGCGCTTTGCGCCGCTTCGCTAGAGAGTTTTGAGTTTTGAGTT
>JBGTJW010000242.1:0-5076 GCA_041744955.1 Stenomitos sp.
AAAAAGGCTGAAAACTACCTCGCCATGCTGACTCTAGCCTCTATCATGATGTGGTTATAGTTTTAAAACAGTCCCTAGCACAAAGGTTTTCGTGTTGGTTGCGGTTTCAGGGTACAGCACATGCACCTGCAAAATCTCGCCCAATGGAAAGCGGGTCTTAAAAGTAGTCAGCGCCGGAAACGCATACTCCAGCGTGCCAGTGTAGGTCTTGGGTGCCAGGAGAACCGCCGGGTTGCGGCGAATGTCAGCGAAGGTAGCCTCATTGCGATCGAGTTCCTGCACCACCTTTGCCCAGTAGCCCTCCTGCTCAAAGACAGGAATGCGATTGGCTTTGATGCCAAAGAGCTCCCGGTGGGTGCCGTTCTGATGGTTGTAATCGTAGTTGATCAGCAGATTGTGCAGAAAGGTGCCTCGGATGCTCTTTGCTCCAGCAACGCCTAAAAAGGTCATGCCCTGACTGACTCGTGCAAGCAAGTCCGGCACCGGAATTTTGGCACTCAAGCCACCGTACGTCCAGAGGCAATCGTCCTGAATCACCAACTCCAAAGGGTTTAGCAGCGGTTCTGCCCCCACGTTTCCTGCTTGATGCAGCCGTCCCTGCCCGTCAAACTCCAGCGCGTGAAACGGACAGGTAATGGTATTGCGTTCTTGGCAGATCCAACCATCCGACAGCGGAGCCTGCAGATGGGGACACACATTATCGAGGGCAAACACTTCTCCTTGAGGCGTTTGCCAAAGGACATAGTCCTGTCCATTCAAAGAAAGTTTGTGGGGTTGATTAGTGCCCAACATTGATCGGTGGGCAATCAGCCAGGGTGCGCCAGGAAGGATGGGTGACATAGGGGTAAAATTATGACACAACTCTCATGTTTTGCTTTGAAGAATATGACAGATTGTTCGTGTTTGTCAAGCAAGTCCGCTCAGTAACCAATGGTAAAATCACAGCCTTACTCGACGCCACTCCGACGACAGCCGAAGCAACAGCGTAGCCAGCAGCGAGTCGAGCAGCTTTTGCGATCGGCCGCAGAAGTGTTTGCAGAAGTTGGCTACGAAGCGGCGACCACTCACATGATTGCTGCCAGGGCAAAAACGGCGATCGGTTCCCTCTATCAGTTCTTTCCCGACAAACTTGCTATCTTCCATGCTTTAGAAGCCCGCCACATGGAAAATGTGATGGCACTGAACCAAAAATTATTGCAGTCTGCAAATCTACAACGACCGTTTGCTGAGTTTATTGATCGCATGGTGGAGGCACATGTCGCCTATTTTCAAGACCCGCTGCCGCGTGTCGTCTATATTCAATATTTTGTGGCCCCTCAGCTCTTTGTGCTATTTGATGAAACGTTCAACCGTCAGTTAATTGAGCAATATGCAACTTTCTTGCGGCAGTGGAATCCGGCTTTAGCCGTTGAGAAAAGTGAACGCCTCGCTGAAACGGTGCATCAGTGTTACAACGCCCTACTCCTCCAAGCCTTGAGGGGAGAGGAGCGTCAACGGCGCTCGCGCTACGCAGAACTCAAAGCCTTGCTAGTCGCCTATCTGGCACCTCACGTAGAGCTAAAGTCAGTGGATGAAGCAGTGACGAGTGTAATGAAGTGTCATTACTGCCATTCTGACCGCTTGTCGAAGAACGGGCATCGCTACAACAAACAACGCTATCTCTGTAAGGATTGTGGCAAACAGTTTCTAGAGCGTACTGATTAAGGAATTCACAGGGGTCAATGGTGAAATGAACCAGATGTCCAAACGCCTGCGCGCGATGCCGAAGGTGGAAATTCATACTCATCTGATTGGTACGGCAGACGCAGAAACTATTTATCAACTGGCTCAGCGCCACCGGGTGGTGTTACCAGCCGCTTCTTTAGAGGAGTGGAAATTGTTTTATGAGTTTCGAGACTTCACTCACTTTATCGAGGTGTATGCCATTGCGCGTCAATGTGTGCAAACGCCAGACGATTATGTTTTTCTGGTGGAGCAATTTCTGAAACAGCAAGCTGAGCAAAAGATTCGCTACAGCGAAGTTCATTTTGGCACTGCTTTGCCTGCTGATGGTTTAACAGATAGTGAGTTACTCGAAGCCTTAAGCGCTGGGGCAACCAATGGTGAAGCGAAATATGGTAGTCGAGTGAAATTTATTGCGGCGATCGTCCGTCACATTCCAGCTTTGCAGAAACAAACCCTGGAATGCGCTTTGCAGGGACAGGACATGGGCATTGTCGTTGGTCTAGGATTAGCTGGGCAGGAAGCAGGTTTTCCACCGGAAGCGTTTGCCGCAACGCTTGCAGAGGCAAGGCGACAGGGGTTGAGAGTGTTTGCTCATGCTGGGGAAGCAGTGGGAGCCGAGAGTATTTGGAGTGCGTTGGAACATCTCAAGGTTGAGCGGCTTGGACATGGCATTCGCTGTTTAGAAGACGATGCGTTGGTACAAAAACTGCGTGATCTACAAATTCCATTAGAGGTATCGCCCCAAAGCAATTACTGTTTAGGCCTTGTCGATCGCACTCAACCCCTTGTTGAACGAGGAACTGGCACATGCCTCATGATTTATGCAGGCGGTCTACTACTTGCCAGTAAGGAAAGAACCAAGCGGTTGGATAGTCGAAATGCTCGATGAATTCACGCGATCATGTCTTCTCGCCGACACTCCTGCAACAACATGTTCTGACCTGATTCAGTTCGGCTAGCAGCCGCCCTCATAGCACCTACCCCACATGGCAAGCTCGCTTCATCCTATACAACTCTCGAACAGCCAATTTGAGCAGCAAAATCACTGTTCACAGCAAAGCATGCTCAAGCACTCCCGACCTTCTAGGGTGGGAGTAAGGACTCTGTCGTCTGCTCACTCAAAAACTGATGTACCTGGCTGATGATGATGGCTCCCTCCCCCACCGCTGAAGCAACCCGCTTCACAGACCCGGAACGCACATCGCCTGCCGCAAAAATGCCCGGAACATTGGTTTCTAAGACCATTGGGTGTCGCTCTGATGTCCAGTCTTGGCGATCCATCAGCTGGCTACCTGTACAAATAAAGCCCTTTTCGTCTAGCTTCAGGCAATCTTGCAGCCACCCGGTGTTGGGAACAGCGCCAATCATCAGAAACACATGGCGAATTGGCTGCGTTTCAGTAGTGTCGGTGAGGCGATCATGCCAGGTTACTTGTTCCAGGTGGCGATCGCCCTGCAAGTCAGTGATATCGGTCTGGGTGTGCAGTGTGATCCGGTCTGAGGCGGTGATGCGGCTGATCAGGTAATCTGACATCGTTCCTTTTAGATTGTCACCCCGTACCAGCAGATGCACGTGACTGGCATGACGGGACAGAAACACTGCTGCCTGTCCGGCTGAGTTGCCGCCGCCTACCACAATTACCGACTCGTTCTGGCAGAATCCACCCTCCATTGCGGTTGCCGCATAGTAGACGCCCGCGTTGTCAAACGGATGCTCAAAATTGAGTCTGCGGTAGCGCGCACCCGAAGCGATGACGACTGCTCTGGTGTAAATTTGCGTTTGATTGTCCAGTGTCAGGATAAAGGGAGCGCGCTCGCAATCAATCTTGTTAACTGAAAAGGGCAGTGCGATCGTTGCCCCAAATTTTTGTGCCTGCACCTGCGCCCTGCCTGCTAACGCCTGTCCAGAGATGCCAGTCGGAAACCCTAGGTAGTTCTCAATTTTTGAGCTAGTGCCCGCCTGTCCGCCGGGTGCTTCGGCTTCGATCAACACCGTATCTAACGCTTCTGAAGCAGCATAGACCGCCGCCGAAAGTCCCGCCGGACCACCACCCACGATCGCCACATCATAAACATGGTCTGGGGGGAGAACCTCCACCAGTCCCAGCCATTGAGCTAATTCCAGGTGAGACGGGTTGTACAGCAGTTGTTCGCCCAGGTGGATATACACGAGCGGGAGTTGTTCCTCTTTGAGGTCAACATCCTGCAAAAAAGCGGTTTCCCGGCAGGCGGCATCATAGCTGAGCACTTCTAGAGGATAGCCGTTGCGTCGCAGAAACCGCTCAATCCGCAACTTATCCGCAGACTCTTTGGTGTCGATCAGCGTTACAGCAGCTTGCTGATGCGAGATCAAGCCCATGCGTCGCAGCATAAACGCTCGCATGACAGTTTCACCGATGTCTGGTTCAGCCGCGATGAGTTTACGAAACTGCTGGCGATCAAAGCGCAGAACGCTGCCATCCTCGCCCATGCGACCGCCAACGAGAATTTGGCGGCTGTTGAATAAATCGAGTTCTCCAGTAAATTGATGCGCTCCATGGACGGTGACGACATTCATCCCCTTCTGGCGATGCTCATAAATTTCGATATTGCCCTGCAACACAATAAAGAAATCGACGCTGCGCTGCCCACGTTCAAATAGGATTGTGCCTTTGGGCAACGCTTCTTCCTGTCCGAGCAAGCTGGCGCGCTCAATCTGCTCTTCTGTCAGCACCGGAAATGTTTGAGCGCTACGAACATAGGGATCGCTTGGATCAACTGGCTCAGTCGTTCGATCAATATGGGTGGTTTCCATTTCCAGGGTTCCTCTTAACGACCTTGATGATCTTAGTTGTTCTCTCTACTCAGTTTTACTACGAGGATGCGTTAGAGCCGTAGAGTCCTTCTCAAAGAACAAAGATAGGTAGTGTCCTCAAGGTAAGAATGGTTGCCCCCCCTGTCAGTAACAATTGCATCAATTTGGGGTATGACACTGTTCCTGGCAATTGAGTACCACATTGCCTGAGCGCTCTTCCCAGCCCCACTTCCAGACCGTGAGCTTGCCGCTTTTGCGCAAAATTGAGGCACAGCAGTAGTGATATGTAGTATGTTTTTTGACTGATTTGCCCCACTCATCGATGCAGTCTTGAAGTCTACAAAGTCCTTAACGTTGTTTTTGGTCCAATGCTACGGGAACGCCTTGTTAGGCAGTGATTAACGTGGAGAGATGAGCATTGCGGTTTTTGAGGAACGTTAGCAGTCGTTCTGGATAGTCAGCGGCAACAGCCATTTGAATAGAGGAGCGGGCTTGTAGCGATCGCCGCCAATGGCTGACTTGGGGCGTATCGGTAAAAAAGCTGAGGTTTGAAATGGT
>JBGTJW010000243.1:0-3237 GCA_041744955.1 Stenomitos sp.
CTTTTGCCGACTAGACACGTACGATCGTCCACTTCATCAAGCAGATTTAAGACAAGCTGCCAGACAATTTGAGTAAAATAGATTTGATACTCCTGCTTGAGGCTCAGTAGCAACTCAACATACTTTGCTTGCTTTTGATTAACTTCACCTAACGATTCTCCAACGAAAAACAGATAGTTACAGTAGGATGTGGAGTTATGACAGGCATATTCTATATCACCCGTATTTAGCCCTGCTTGTATTCCTGCCAGTAAAGAATTAATAGTAGTTTGTGCAGGTTCTTTCCAATGTCTGATAAAGACATTAAAAATGTTGATTATTTTTGCCTCTAACTCTTTGGCATGAAACTGCTCCTGCAACTTCAAACCTAATTGACCAAAGCGGTATCCTTCCTCAATGCGGTTTAAACCGCCACAGAGAATTAATCCATATATGGCATAACCCATTGCCGCAAAGGACGAATTACCGTGACGCATCGCCAAGCCAACCAGCGTAAATGACATCGCTGGAATCAGGTCTGGTTTAGCATTGAGGCAGGGAGTCAACAGCGTAATCAAAATCTCCATTGCTGCCAGTTTGTACGGATCAGTCATCTCTGACAGATGAATTAAATCCTCCACTACGACTTCCTTTGGTGCGTCTTGAGTGAGACTTTCACCTAACATCTCCAGCACGTGTAAAGAAGTCGCGATCGCGTCCAACATTTGATTTCGAGCAATGTTGAAATAAATCTTGGTCTGGTATACCTTGACTTTCTGCAATAGATCTTGAGTATGTTCTAGAATGACTTCAGCAAGCTGCTCGGCTCGCTCAAAGTGGGTATTTAAGTATTCAACTTCAACGGTTTCAATGTAGAGAGCAGAGGTTAGCTCATACCGGTTCTGCCAACTATCATCTGCTAGTAAAGCTAAACCTGTGATTAAATATTTTAGCGCGGGTTCATAAGCCGTTGCTGCTTTTGCTTTGCGACCAGCCAGCAAATTCAATGCTGCCAATTCGGTTTTTTTGGCTTGATCATCCATCAAGTCAATACCGATGTTTAGCTGGTTGACCAGATCAAAAATCTTTTCCTCACGCTCTGCTGGTTTTGTAGATTTCAGCAGCAATCGTCCCACTTTTAAGTGAGTTTCCTTTTTGCGTTCTTCAGGAATCAAAAAACAGGCGGCTTGCTGCACGCGATCGTGGAGAAAGCGATAGCTGATATCCAGTTCATCATCCTCACTGGAAGGGTCAGACTCTAACGTGTCAACAAGCGCCAGTTTGTAGTTATCGCTGAGCGGTAAGACCAGTCCAGTCTGTAATGCTTCCCATAACTCTGCTGCCGTTGTGGATAACCCTTTTTCGTTGACGATCGCCAGCAAATTGAGATTAAACGTGCTGCCAATACAAGCCGCTAGCTTTAGTACGTCTTGAGTCACATCGGGTAGCTTCTGTAACTTGCTAACCATTAACTCCACCACATTGTCTGTAATTTTCACCTGCTGAATTTGCTCAAGCGTCCACTGCCAATCTCCAGAATCTACGTTGTAAGACAGCAAGTTTTCTTGATACAACGAAGAGAGCATCTGAGTTAAAAAGAAGGGATTTCCCTCAGTTTTGCAAAGCAAAAGTTCAGCCAGCGGTCCAGACTTAGCGGTATTGCAGTGCAACGTATCAGCCACTAATTGATTCACATCGTTAACAGCTAGTGGAGCTAAGGTAATCAATCGTATGAACAACTGTCCCTGCGCTCTGAATTTCTTCTAATGCCAGCGTCAAGGGATGCGTTGCACTCACCTCGTTATCACGATAGGCTCCAATCAACAATAAGCATTGCTGTTCTGAAGCCGTCATTAGCAGTTGCAGTAGCTTGAGGGAAGCAGAGTCAGCCCACTGCAAATCATCTAGAAAGAGAACTAGAGGATGGTCTTTTTGAACGAAGATGCTCAGAAACTGTTGAAAAACTAAATTGAAGCGATTTTGAGCTTCGGATGAGCCTAATTGAGGTACTGCTGGTTGTGCTCCAATGATTAGCTCAATTTCAGGAATAACATCAATAATCACCTGACCATTGGGGCTAAGAGCCGTGATGAGTTTATCTCTCCAAACCTGAACTTGAGTCTCACTTTCAGTGAGGATTTGGCGAATTAAGGCTTGAAATGCCTGAATTAGAGACGTATAGGGAATATTTCGCTTAAACTGATCGAATTTTCCAGCAATAAAATAGCCACGCTGACGCACCACTGGCTTGTGAATTTCATTGACTAAAGCCGATTTGCCAATGCCAGAATAGCCCGCCACCAGCATGAGTTCGCTGCATGAGGGAATCGGGATCTGGGAGTCGGGAATTGGGTGCAATTCGTTACTATTGCCCACGTTTGCGACACGATCGAAGGCAGCCAATAAGACTGCAACTTCTTGCTCTCGACCATATAGCTTCTGTGGAATTTGAAATTTAGCAGAGATGTCTTGTAGACCGAGCGTAAATGCCTCAACGACACCTGTAGTTTCTAACTGCTTCAGGCAGATCTCTAAGTCTACTTTAATGCCGTAAGCACTTTGATAGCGATCTTCAGCCGTTTTTGCTAACAGCTTTATCACGATCGCTGAAACAATATGCGGAATATGGGAGCTAAGTTCATGAGGCGGGAGAGCATTTTTAGCAATATGGCAGTGTACCAACTCCATCGCGTCGGTTGCTGTGTAGGGGAGTTGCCCTGTGAGCATTTCGTAGAATGTTACCCCTAGCGAATAGAAGTCTGTGCGGTAATCAAGGGAGCGGTTCATGCGCCCCATTTGCTCCGGCGACATATAAGCCAGCGTTCCTTCTAGTAAATTGAGATCATTAATGGTTTGATTTTCTCTAGACAGGCGAGAGGCGATCGAGAAGTCTGTAATCTTAACCTGCCCTGTGGCGGGATTAATAATAATATTTTGCGGCTTGATATTCTTGTGAATAATATTTTTCTGGTGTAGTTCTCCCAGCGTTTCTGCTAGCTGGATGGCGATCGCTAAGAACTCTTTGATAGCGATCGCTCTAGAGGATAAAAAGACTCTTAAAGATTTGCCATCAAAATCCTCAAGAATCAATGCTTCTCCTGCGCCAAACTTATCTAAAGCAGCAATTCTAAATTCAAAACTTAAGAGGAATTAGCCATTTGAGCAGGTGGAGAGCCAGAGAGCATAAAATCCAGCAGGTGTTGCCAACTTTCAAACCAGAGGTATTGAGTCAGTGCCAAAATGTCTTGGAAAAAGCCC
>JBGTJW010000244.1:0-8022 GCA_041744955.1 Stenomitos sp.
TCTTCTGATGTAGTTCTCCCAGTGTTTCTGCTAGTTGAATGGCGATCGCTAGAAACGTTTTCATTGAAATCGTTCTAGAAGTTAAAAAGTCTCTTAAAGACTCGCCACCAAAGTCCTCAAGAATCAACGCTTCATCTGCACCAAATTTTTCCAAAGCGTAAGGCTTGACAATGCCTTTGATATTGAGATCTTTTGAAAGCTCATATTCATGCCGCAGTCTGGCGATTTCTCTCGGTGTCGGATCGTCAGATCGTAAGGTTTTAATGACAACAGGTTTACCGTCCTCTTTCGCTTGACCACGATAAATAACAGTGTTGACATTTTCATAAAGCTTGCTTGTAACACTTTAATTTGAGATGTTCATCATAATCGTGCCAATTGATCTAGTTTTGTCTTGAAGGTGAAACATTGAAATTAAGTAGGAGGGCTAAATTAAGCAACACTTAGAGTCCGGGTCTCGACTGCGCCAACCCGCCTACACACAGTACTAAGAGCATTGAGACTTCGGCATGAGCGCTCAGTCGAACGCGAAGTCGAAATGCAGCTTATAAATAACGATGCCCAGCTACTTAGGAATGGGAATTCAATAACACCGAATTTTGTAGGATGTGTTAGGCGCTCGTCGTAACGCATCAAAGCCTAGAGTTGATGCGTTACTACGCTAACAGCATCCTACGCAGAATGACAGGTTATTTAAGCCACGATCCTTAGTGAGATTTTGTCTTACAGACATCCTACTCTTACAGCGTTTTACATTTTTATTGTCTGATACGGCTTGCCCTGGCAACTTCGACAAAATTACTGAACTCTGTTACCTGTGCGGGTCTAAATAGTCTTTCAGGCAAAGCCTTCGTGCCAAAAACTTAACGAAATAGCTGAGGATAAATGCGTCGCCAAGCTAAAACACCAAAGACGATCGTACACAGCACCATCCATAGCAATTCCAACAGCCAATAGCTTGGTAAGCCCAGTGACCACCGCAACAGATCGGTAAAAGCAGAGAGCGGAAAAAAGCCAGTAATGGTTTTTAGTAAGGGCGGTAGAGTATTTCTCGGAAAGTACGTACCGCAGAACGTGAACATGGGAATAATCAGCAAAAAGACGGGAATGTTCACTTGATCCATTGTTTTAACGCAACCGGCTGTGAATAGCCCGATCGCGGCAAACAACAGACTACCCAAGAAAATGAGTGGTAATGACAGGAGTAGATGCCAAAACGAGTAGAGTCCCCATACAACCGCTACCATGCCTGTCATAAAGCCAACCATCGTTCCGCGAGTGGCTGCCCATAGCCAATCGCCGAAAAAGACTTCCGTAAAGCTGAGAGGAGCCGTCAACATTGCCTGCCAGATCTTTTCAAAGCGCAACCGGATGAAGGTGCCGTAAGACCCTTCAAAGAAGGATGGATAAAGTGCCCCTGCGGCGATCATTCCGGGAGCAAGAAAGGCGAGGTAGCTAATAGTTTGCCCTTCGTAAGTAACCTTACCAATGAGCGGCGTTAAGCCGATGCCAAAGGAAACCAGGTAGACGATCGGCTCTAAAATAGGCGGCAGAAAATTGACAATCCAGGTATTTTGAAACACCTTTACGTGCCGCCGCCAGACAGAATAGACACCCCAAAGCGTAACGGTTGAACGAATTTTCACTGTAAAGACCGACCTGTCAGCCGGAGAAAGACATCTTCTAAATTGGCGTGGCGACGAGTCAAGCTCGTTGGTTGCGTACTGACCAGTTGTTGCCATAGCTGATCGGGTTCATGCTTGGGCAACGTTAATAGGTAACTGCTGCCAAAGGGACGACACCACACGCCCGTTTGCGTTGCGAGTTGTTGCAGCAGCGGTTCAGCAACGCCAGCAATTTCCACAACTTCTGACCCAATAATGCGCTCAATCAATGCCGCTGGTGTGCCTTGATCAACTACCTGACCTTGCTGTAGCAGCAGCAGTCGATCGCACAAGCGCTGCACTTCATCCATATAGTGGGTCGTCAACAGCACTCCGCAGCCGTCTTGCTTTAATTGACTCACCAGCTTCCAGAATTCCTGTCGTGCATCGGGGTCAAGCCCGGTGGTTGGTTCATCCAAAAACACAATGCGGGGTCGGTTGATTAACGCTCTTGCCAAAACGGCGCGGCGCTTCAAGCCGCCAGAAAGTTCATCAGGCGTGTACTTACCGTACTCTTGCAGCTCTACTTGAGCCAGCAATTCTCCAGCCCGCAGACGCGCTGCTTGTCCCGTGATGCGGTAGTAATTGGCGAAGAAGACGAGATTCTCAAAGACCGTTAGTTCGGGGTCAAGGTTGTCTTCCTGGGTGACAATGCCCATGTGGGAACGCGCTTGTTGCCCTTGCGTTTGCACCTGCCAGCGATCGATCTGTACAAAGCCGCGATCGGGAATGACCGCGCCGTAAAGCATCCCGATCGTGGTCGTTTTGCCAGCACCATTGGGTCCTAGAAAGCCCAAAATTTCTCCAGCTTCCAGCGTGAAAGAAACATCTTGCACAACCGGGCGATCGCCGTAGGACTTGCACAGATGATGGGCAACCAGTGCCGTTGGCGGTAGACAGCCTGCGATCGGTTCACGGTCAACCTCTGCTCGACGATGATTTAGGAAGAGTTGACGCATAAGCCTTACACCGGACGTAGAGAGACGTTGACCCATTGTTGTGTAGAGTGCCCATGTTGCAAAGGAAAACGCAGCTTTGCTCCAAAATCTGTCCTTGTTCGCGCACTACCGCTGTTGTTAAGGGCGACCGTTGTAGTTGGGCTTCAAACAGGCTGTGGATCAATGCTTCCCTTTGCCTCCTGAGCTTACACCCGGCAAAGCGCAGGCATTTGAGATGGATCAGATCTCGCATCCCAAACACATTCTCCTTACAGGTGCCACAGGGTTTTTAGGCGCGTTTTTGCTCAAAGAGCTACTGCAACAGACTGACGCTCACATCTATTGCCTGGTGCGGGCTGCCGATCGTTCTGAAGGGTTGCGCCGCTTACAATCCACATTAGAGAAATATCAACTGTGGCATCCAGCTTTCAATCAGTCCCGCATCATTCCCCTTTTGGGAGATCTTGCCCAGCCACTACTCGGTCTTGCGCCTCAAGAGTTTGCTCGATTAGCGGCTCAGATTGATGTGATTTATCACAATGGCGCAGATGTCAATTTCTTTAAGTCCTATCACCAGCTCAAAGCAGCGAACGTGTTAGGAACTCAAGAAGTGCTCAGGCTAGCCTGCCAAACCAAGGTTAAACCCGTTCATCACATTTCCACCATTTCCATTTTTGGCAATACCTATAGTGACGCAACCATTATTCGAGAAAATGAACCGATCGACGGTCATGAAAGCCATCTCGATTTGGGCTATTCCCAAAGTAAATGGGTTGCCGAAAAGCTAGTGTGGCTGGCTCAGTCCAGAGGGCTACCTGTAACGGTGTTTCGAGCAGGCGCGATCGCAGGATCAAGCCAAACTGGACAAAGCAACAGCAAAGATTTTGCCTTCAGTTTCCTTCGGGGCTGTGTTCAAATGGGAGCGTTCCCCGATTTGGGCACGGAACAGGAGTCGTTTGTTCCAGTCGATTATGTCAGTCAGGCGATCGTTCATTTGTCCAAACAGCCGCACTCGCTCAACAAAGCTTTCCATCTGGTGCATCCCTGCCCCATTCGCAAAGTAGAGTTTTTTGAGCAAATCCAGGCAAATGGATATCCGCTCAAAAAGCTTCCCTATACTCAATGGCGTGAACTTCTTTTGCAGCAAGAACAAACGCCGCAAGGCAATGCCCTTATCCCGTTTCTGCCTTTGTATAAAGAGGAAAGCGACCAGGATAGCGCTGCCTTATCAATCTCTGAGCCTAGTGATCCAACGTTTGATTGCCAAAACACCTTAGACGGTTTAGCCAAGACAACAATTAACTGTTTGCCCATCAGCCAGTTGTTAAAGATCTATCTGCCTATCGTCACAACGCAGACAAACGTTGCTGCATCCCCAATTGCATGAGCCTGGATGATTTGCCATCTGTCGGTCTTGGTTCAGTGCTCGTTTGACTGCAAGGTTGCCGATTCCATCACTTGCTACCTGGTAAAGACAACTACTGAAGCCAGCCATCTGTCTTTGTCAGATAGAACTTATATGCTTGATTTTGAATATGCTTGATTTTGATGCGTACCTGCAAGCCAAGCATCATTTTAGTGATGGTAAGTTTGATGGCTCACCGTTTCTCAGTCCAGGGAACGATGACACTTTGGTTCACTGTCAGGGTATGGTCGTTAAGAAGTCGATAACGTATAACGATGCCTCAGATCCTATTGGTAGACGACGAAGCGGCTCTCCGCGAGAGTTTGACCTACACGTTACGAAAAGAAGGTTTTGAAGTTGTGACGGCTGATAGCGGCTCTAGTGCGATTAAGCAGTTTCATCGGCAAGTCCCGGATGTAATTTTGCTGGATCTCATGTTGCCAGAAGTCGATGGCATGGAGGTCTGTTGGCGCATTCGAGCCTTCTCTAATGTGCCGATCGTCATGCTCACCGCTAAAGATCAGGATATGGACAAGGTCCGTGGATTGGAAGCAGGTGCCGATGATTACATCACGAAGCCGTTCAACACGCGCGAACTGGTGGCACGCATTCGTACCGTTTTGCGTCGTCACAACAGTACGCCAAACCTATGAAGGCGATCGTGGGCTTAAAGGGGAGTTCTATCCATGCCAAGCTGTTGGCAACCTATATTCTTCTGGTTGGGCTGGGCACATCTTTGATGGCAGGCTACATCCTCTGGTCGTTCTATGCTTATTTCATGCAGGCGCGACAGACTGACCTGTCTAACTGGACAGCCGCCTTGAGTGAAAGTGTTGCCGATGCGCTGGAAGAACAAAACCTGCAACGTATTCGCGTGTTAACGACGCGGTATGGTGCGCCCGACAACGTTGCCCTTCGCGTGTTCGATCGCCAGGGAAACTTGCTTTCCACCTCTTCTCCCCAAACGGATCAATATGTGACTGATTGGCTCACCGTCTCAGGTGTGAGTGCTGCCTTGCAAAACCGTTCGACCCAGGGCATTGCGAAAGGGCTTCTGACAGAGGACGATCGCCTCTTTATCGCTCGACCGATCACTCGCAACGGCAAGGTTTTAGGGGTTTTGCGTATGTCACTGACCCTAAAGCAATTTCAGTATCAATTTGCACGTGTGCTTTGGACAGTATTGGGCACGCTGGTGCTAACGATCGTCTTGTGTGCCCTTCTTAGCGATCGTCTGGCGCGTAGCCTTTCTACACCCATTGAAACGATGCGAAACTTTGCCATTCGTCTGGGGGGTGGGCACTTTGGCGATCGGCTAGTGATTGAGCAGACCGATGAGTTGGGGCAGCTAGCGAGCGAACTCAACCGCATGAGTGAACGCCTAGCCTCACTAGACCAGGAACGCCGAGCTTTTCTGGCAAACGTTTCTCACGAGCTGCGAACACCCATTAGTAATGTTCAGGTGACTGTAGAAGCCCTCAAGAATGGTGCAGCCGATGAACCAGAACTGCGCGATCGCTTCTTCGATACCATTGAAAGTGAAACGAAGCGTCTGTCACGTCTGATTCACGATCTGTTGGATTTGGGTCGTCTAGAAGCGGGAGTAAGCTACTTAGAGCGGCAAACACTCTCACTGCAAGGCTTGATCAACCGGGCAGTGAAAGCAATGGAGCCACGAATGCAAAGGAAGGCAGTGAGCGTCAAGCTGAATGTGATAGATTTGCAGCTACAAGGCGACTCCGAGCGGCTTTTGCAGGCGCTCCTCAACATTCTAGACAACGCGATCAAACATTCTCAACCGCAGACCCAGCTTTCGATCAGCGGTCAACGGCAGGGAAAACTGGTTGAAATCATTATTCAAGATCAAGGACATGGCATTCACGAACGTGACCTACCGCGCATCTTTGACCAATTTTATACCACCGATCCATCGCGTCAAGGCAGCGGCAGTGGGTTAGGGTTAGCGATCGCCAAGCGCATTGTGGAAGCTCATGGTGGTTGCATACTCGCCAGTAGTAGCGTTGGGCAAGGGGCAACTTTCACGATCCAGTTACCGCTCTAAACCATCTGCTTTAGTTGTCATTGCGGCTTTTCAAGGATAAAGGTCGCAACGGTGAGGGGCAGTGCGATCGTCTCCTGCTCTGTCAGCAATGTCGTACAAACTGCGATCGTCTAGCGCAAACCGCTCATTGCACAGAAATCTAGAAATATGCGGAAGAATTCTGTCTAGCCACCGTCAACCGGATATTATGCGGAAAGATTCTACCGAAACGCTAAATTTGGAGTGCTATGCCGAATCATTCCGCCTATCCATCCAATTTGGATCCTAGGCGTAAACTTTCCGTCTCCTAAGAAACTACTACGGTATAACGACTAAACCTGAGGCGTTGTGTGGGTTAGTAGCAGGCTCAAAAACGACAGTTGCCCCTAACTGCTTTGCCTGACGCTGCAACTGACGCATGGCTCGTTCCCGATACTGAGCATCGGCTTGCTCCGGCGGCACTGCCTTGAAAGGCACACGATACTTGAGCATGTGATAAACAATCCGGGCTAACTTATGCGCGGTTGCGACCACGGCTTTGGGTGTGCCTAACTTCGCTCGCATGCGCCGATAGAAATTGCCGAGCGCACTTTTACTGTGTACAAGGGCTGCTGCTGCCTGCCGAAATGCTAAATTGGCCCGATTGTCTGTCTTCTTGGTCTTGGTGCGAAACACCTTACCACCGGTTTTGTCGTTCTGAGGCGATAAGCCGAGCCAGGACGTAAAGTGCTTGACCGTTTGCCACTTGCTCATATCCGTGCCGATTTCCGAGAGGATGGCTTGAATGGTGAGGACTTCTAGCCCATCGACTTGGGTTAAATCAACGCCACTGAGTTGGTAAAGCGCGAGACGCAGGTCATAGCCAGGATAATTTTCCCCTGGGTTGGAAGGACGACGCGTGGGCGGGGGAAGGGGGTGTTCCGCCACATTCACTTGGGGCGTGCATTGGGCGAACTGTTGCTCAATTTGAGCATCACAGGCTTTCAGCTTCTCGGTGTAGACCTCATACAATTCCAAAGCTTGTTGCAACGCAAAGACATGTTCGCCGCGATAGTCTCCCTCCAAAGACTTGGCAATCTCCGCTTCCGATTTGCGACAGCGATCATCTCGATGCTTTGCCAACCGCTGTGGGTCATGCACTCCAGCGACAAGATCGCGGATAATGCGTAGACCGGTTGTGCCAGCAATATTCGTCAACACATTGGTCAGCTTCAGATTCATTTGTTGCAGGGCTTTCTGCATATGTTGAATATGACTGGCGCGATAGTGCAGCAGCATTTCACGGTGTCGTACCAACGAGCGCAGGACACAGATTTGGTCATCCGGGCGAAAGGAGGACTGGAGTAACCCGTAGGTATGCAACTGTTGAATCCATTGGCAGTCGAGAATGTCAGTTTTCTTCCCAGTCACGTTCTTGATGAATTGGGCGTTGACTAAAAACACCTCGAAGCCTCGTGCTTCGAGAAGCTGAAAAATCGGAATCCAATACACACCCGTTGATTCCATTGCCACCGTGGTCACCCCACACTGGGTCAACCAGTCCGCCAAAGCGTACAAATCAATCGTGAAAGTTGGAAAGACTCGCACCGAGTCCTTGTCTCGCCCTTCCGGCACGCAGACATAGATCTGGCTGTCGCCAATGTCTAAGCCAGCCGCGTTCAGGTTAATCTGTTCAAGGCTGTCTAATGGAGGAGCCTTGATGCTTTTGGATGCACCAGACTTGGAAACTTGAGTGGACTGTTTTCGGGGTTTTGACGGCATCATTTGCTCCAGGTTGCTTGGATTCAAGAGTTCAGACCCGATGATGTTCCAATCGTTCTACTCTCCTAAACGGGGGTGTGACCAAAATCTGATGTATGTCAGTAGAGCTGTTATCCTTTTATTAGGGCTATTAGGAGACAAGGAAGATTAGGGGATGCCAGCCTCAATAACTGCCAGAGATACAGATTTTGTCACAGTTGAGATCAAAATTCC
>JBGTJW010000245.1:0-15356 GCA_041744955.1 Stenomitos sp.
GGCGATCGCGTTGTAAGGGCGAATGCCGACGAGGCGGGCAATCTCAATCTGACGCAGGCAGAACCCGATCAGGGCAAAGGCTCCGTGCAGGGCGACGAAGCTCCACAAGCCACCAATCTGGAACCAGCGGGTCAGGTCGCCCTGGGCTTCGGGGCCCCACAGGAACAGCAGGGAGTGACCGAAGCTGTCGGCGGGGGTGGATACGGCAACGGTCAAAAAGTTGCAGCCTTCGAGATAGGAAGAAGCCAAGCCGTGGGTGTACCAAGACGTGACAAAGGTGGTGCCGGTTAACCAGCCGCCCAACGCCAGGTAGGCGCAGGGAAACAGCAGTAAGCCGGACCAACCGACAAAGACGAAGCGATCGCGTTTCAGCCAATCGTCGAGAACGTCAAACGCCCCTCGATTCGCTGGCGCGCGTCCGACAGCTATAGTCATAGGGTCAAATCCTCTAGCTTTACTAAAATTGCAGACTCTCCATCACAATGTTTCCAGAGAGGGAGTGAATTCATATGTGTATACATAATAGGAGAAATCAGAAATTTAACAAAGCGACACGTACAATCTCAGATAAATTGACTCAGTCTGATTGTCGCCACACACCCTTGACAATCAGACATCTAGTGGCCTTGAGTTATGACCCGATCGCGCCAAACACTCGCTTACCGTCATCAATGCTGGCAAATCAGTAAGCAATTGTACTTGTTTCAAGCTCGGTTATGAGCGATCGCGTTCGCTTCGTCGCATTTTGATACAAAGAAGCCATAGAAATTTGATACAAGATTCAACAAAAGTTAACTATTGTCCAACGCTCTACTGTCAAGTGTCTTAAGAAATGGGTTGCAGCACTGAAAAGCAATACACGCAGAGACAGTAACCGACATCCGTTAAGATAAGGGTCTGCGATCGTTGTGGCTAAATATGACTGCACAAACCACTGCTTCTGAAACGAGTGTCTTGCGTCAACTGGTAATTGGTTCACGCCGATTCAGCAATTACTGGTGGGCAGTGATTGTTTCTGCTGGAGCGGGAGGCTTTCTACTGTCTGGCATTTCAAGTTATCTGCACGTCAATCTGCTGCCGTTTTCTGATCCGACCCAACTAGTTTTTATCCCACAGGGTATTGCTATGGGGTTTTACGGGCTGGCTGGCACCCTTTTTAGCCTTTATCTGTGGCTAACGATCATTTGGGACGTGGGCGGCGGCTACAACGAGTTTGACAAGCAAAAGGGGGAAGTAAAGATTTTTCGCTGGGGCTTCCCTGGCAAGAACCGCAAAATTGAGCTGATCTGCAAGATTGCTGATGTGCAGGCAGTAAGGGTAGATTTGCGAGAAGGTTTAAACCCCAAGCGCACCCTGTCTTTACGAGTCAAGGGCAAGCGTGATGTGCCGCTCACAAGGGTTGGTCAGCCGCTATCACTCTCCCAACTAGAAAATGAGGGAGCCGAACTCGCCCGCTTTTTAAGTGTGCCCCTCGAAGGATTGTAGGGAGCTTTGATTGCTCATGTCATAATTGGTTGTTTCGGTTCAGATTAGGTGATTGATATGCTCAGGACTCTGCGACAGTGGCTTGTTTTGATGGTCGTCACCAGCGCGATCGTCTTAGGTGGATGTTCGCCCCAGGGGGGATCGCAATCGTCTGCTGCCAGCCCTTCGCCCACACAAACAGCATCGACCCCAGTGACTCCGGCAAGCAGCCCTCAGCCTGCGGGACTCCCCCGGCTCAATGGCATGGCAACAGTGGCGCTCGTCGTTAAGGGCAGTACCATTACGGCTGAAATTGACGGTACCAGTGCGCCGATCACGGCAGGGAACTTTGTAGACCTGGTGCAGCGTGGTGTTTACAACGGGTTAGTCTTTCACCGAGTTGTGCGCGAACCACAGCCCTTCGTTGTGCAAGGCGGCGATCCGCAAAGTAAAAACCCGAACTTTCCGCCCGAACAATTGGGCACTGGTAGCTTTATCGATCCGGCGACCCGTCAACCGCGTTATGTACCGTTAGAGATTTTGCCTGTAGGAGCAAAAGCTCCGGTTTATAGCCAAACGTTTCCGGATGCTGGCATTACTGCCAAGCCGAAGCTGACCCATAAGCGGGGTGCCCTGGCAATGGCACGATCGCAGCCGCCCGATTCTGCGTCCTCACAGTTTTACATCACACTGGCTGATATCAATTTTTTGGATGGCAACTACGCTGTGTTTGGCTATGTTACGCAGGGTATGGAGACGGTAGACAAGATTCAGCAGGGCGATGTCATTGAATCTGCGAAAGTGGTGAAAGGGCTGGAAAATCTGAAGATTGATGCGAAGCCTTAGGGTAGAAAAGGATAACGGCTAAAGCGATGAGAGCAATTTTATCCTTTAGCCCTTAGCCCATTGCCTTCCAAGCTATGGACGTTGTGGTAACTGGCATCGGTCTAGCTTCGGCGTTGGGTTCGCTAGACGAAACCTGGAAGCGGTTACTTGCAGGCGAATCGGGTATTCAGCAACGGCAACCTTTTCCCACGTTAGCACCCTGTCCATTGGCGCTTGTGGGAGATCAACCCGCCGCTTTGGTTGAGTTAACGCAGCGCGTAGCAGCAGCAGCGCTTAAGGATGCTGGTTTACTGCCGCCATTGAATGATTGTGCGATCGTGGTCGGTTCGAGCCGAGGCAACCAGGCAGAATGGGAACGCCTGCTGCGAAAACGCTGGGAGCAAGAAATGGCTGGTGTGTCTGTTAGCGATCGATCGCTTTTCAGTCCCTCCAACTGGCTTGAGACGCTGCCTCATGCCGCCGCGATCGCCACTGCCCAATATGTGCAGACGACTGCTAGTGTGCAAGCGCCGATGGCAGCCTGTGCAACCGGACTCTGGTCGATCGCCCAAGGCTTTGAGCTGATTCGTACAGGACAGTATGAACGGGTGCTTGCAGGAGCGATCGAAACGCCTATTACACCCCTGACGCTGGCAGGTTTCGCGCAAATGGGAGCCTCTGCACGTACTGGAGCGTATCCCTTCGATCGCCGTCGAGAGGGACTGGTGCTGGCTGAAGGCGGAGCCATCCTGGTGCTAGAAGCAGCGGATCGGGCAACGCAGCGCAATGCTCCCATCTATGGTTATATTTTGGGCGCTGGACTAACGGCAGATGGCTACCATGTCAGCACACCAGAGCCGGGAGGTCGTAGGGCAATCGCTGCCATTCAACAATGCTTACAACGAGCCAACCTTGATGCAGCGGCGATTGATTATATTCATGCCCACGGCACGGCAACCATGCTGAACGATCGCAACGAGGCACATCTAATCCAGACTCTTTTCCCAGAAGTGCCAGTCAGTTCGACCAAGGGCGCGACTGGTCACACGCTCGGTGCGTCGGGCGCGATCGGCGCTGCCTTTTGCCTGATGGCATTAAAGCACCAACAATTGCCGCCTTGTGTGGGCTTAAAGCAGCCGGAGTTTTCGCTCAATTTTGTGAGGCAACCGCAGTCCTGTTACGTCAACACCGTTCTCTGTCTCAGCTTTGGTTTCGGTGGGCAAAATGCCGCGATCGCCTTTGCGGCATCGGCAAGGGATAGAGGCATCGCCCATCAGCAGCGACCGCAGGCAAGGAATTTCAGTGATTAAGTTTACGTGGGCTAATCGCTAGACTCGTATCAAATTTGCTCTAAGTGCATTCAACACGCTCTATGAGGGCATAGTATTGCTGTGCCCCAGCCCACACGTTAATCGGCAGCGATCGCTCAAGCGTCTTTAGAGACTGGCAGTTTTACCTGTTTCTGCCTGTGTTGGAATCGCTTGAATGTTACTGTAGCCCATGCCGCTAGCGATCTCACGCAGCAGCGAAATCTGATCTTCAAAATCTAGCCCTTCAATCTGCCCAAGAGCAGCGGTGACAGGTTGAGCCGCTTGATAATTACCTGGCATACCGATAACGCTCTGTCCCATTGCTTGCGCCCAGGCATACCAGACCATCAACTGATTATTTTCTTTCAACGCACCATACGCATGGGAATAATCAGTGTCTGCACCATTCACAATTTCTCGCATCACATCAAGCTGTCGATCGTGAGACAAGCGATAGAAATCATCCATCAATAGGGGTGCTAACTCCGGCTCTGTTGCAGCCGGAGCAGCCGGAGTTACCGAATCTCCCATTTTTTTGTACACCAGGTATAGCAACGCTAGCTTGGCATCAACATCTAGCTTGTTGTAAGCGTTCAGTGCGCCCTGAGTATGCTCAGGAAGATAGGCGGATGAGGACACACTTTGACTGGCAGATTGAGACATAAGAATATGACCTATACATGGTTTCTCCTAATATGTATCGAACTTTACAATCTCTATCGCCCTTCCAAAGGCTGAGGTTCAAACTTTAGAACGGTCAATCTAAGTCTCTCGCGGGAGTGAGAGGCAGAATCTACCCAAAGGGGTTCAGCTAACGAGCGATCGCTTTGTTACTGTAACCACATTAGTTAAATGGTTCTAACAAGGAGTCTTATATGTCTGAAGCTGTTAGTAATGCCTCTACGTCTGAAAATTATGATGCTCAGCAAACGGTTGAGGAGATTCAAGAGGGCGATCGCAAAGCCCCGACTGCAAATGTAGAGGCTGATTACGAAGCGTCGAAGCAGTTCAGCACGAGCGCGATCGATAGTATTGAGGCAGGCGCTGCGGCGGCTGAGGCAGCGACCGCACCAAAGTTTGCTGTTCCAGAGCCTGACGAAGCACTCTCCAGCCTCGACTCTACAGGCAATCCCGATGCTTATAGGGACATGGCAAAGGATGTGAATTCATCGGCATCTGACTCCACTGGCGCAAGCACGGACGACCTGTATCAAAAGGCGTTGGAAAAAGGCAAACCTGGTGCGTAAGTTTGTTAGGCACGCTTAATTGAGGTTTGAATTAAAGGGGTTGGCGATCGCCAACCCCTTTGTTGTGGTTGGAGGGCAGCCCATCAGTGCGATGCGTTCCGAGCCAAACCGCTGACTGGCAAAGCTTTCCCGTTTTCAAGACGCTCAAATGTACCAGGGAGTACAATTTGTTAGTGTAAAAGCCGTTTAATGACTGGTGGGGGCGCGATCGGGCAGGCTAAGAAGTAGCGTTAGGACTTCAGGTAGCGCCAAAAACGGTAATTTCAAAACGGTGGTTTCAAGCCAGCGTAAATTTTCCTGTTGAGACAAGCCGCTTCCGTTTTCCATTCAGCATCCACAACCTAATAGCCGTTTAAGAGGAGTGTAGACATGACTCGGTTCGATCGTCGTCAGTTTCTGATTTATGGTTCAGCCGCACTGGGCAGCAGCGTGTTGTTCAATGCCTGTGCCAGTCCTCCAAACACCACCAGTAACCCTGCGTCACCTTCTACGGCAGCATCGCCCAACGCGGCTGCCGGTGGATTTAAGGCAGCAATGGTTTTACCAGGAATCATCACTGACAAAGCCTGGAACCAGGCAGGCTATACCGGGCTAGAAGAAATCAAGTCCAAATTGGGAGCCGAAACTGCCTACGCTGAAAAAGTTGGGCAAGCAGACCAGGCAGAGGCGTTGTCTGATTTTGCACGGCGTGGTTTCAATCTCATCTACGCGCACGGTGGACAATTTGATGCGGCTGTTAAGCAGGTTGCCGCTCAGTTTCCCAAAACATTTTTTGTCGTTGTCAACGGCGCTGCTACTGGCACCAATGTCGCTTCACTACGGCTCGACAACCTGCAAGTGAGCTATCTCTGCGGCATCCTCGCGGCTTCGGTCAGCAAATCGGGCAAGCTTGCTTACATTGCTGGACAGGAATTTTTGGCGACTCAAGAAGAGCTACGTGGCTATACCCTAGGCGCAAAATCAGTGAATCCAGCGATTCAAATTGCCTCTACCTTTACAGGTGACTGGAACGATGCCGCAAAAGCCAAAGAAGCGGTGAATGCGCTCGTTGCCGCCGGAGCCGATGTGGTTTACCCGTGGCTCGACAACGCGGCACCAACGGCACTGAAGACGGCTGAAGAGAAGGGAGCTTACACGATCGGCAACACCGTTGATCAATTTGACGTTACACCCAAAACGATTCTTACCAGTGCTGTCAAACGGATTGATCTGGCGATCGGCAAACTGGCGGATCTCTCAGCCAAAAACGAACTCAAAGGTCAGCTCTATTCGTTAGGTTTAGAAGAACCCGATATCCTGTATCTCGGCAAATATGGCACGTCTGTGCCTCAAGCGCTACAAGCTAAAGTGAAGGCAACCCAAGAGGCAATCCTGGCGAAAAAGATCACCTTTGAAAGCTGCTCAGAAGGTGGCAAGGAAACCCGCTGTGTAAAGGAGTCGTAGTCGGAAGAGTGGGGCGTAGAGAAGTTTTGAATGTTGAGTTGGTTTTGCCTTTTACCTTTTAGCTTCTGACTTCATCATGCACCCCTCACCCCCCTACCTCCGCCTCGAAAACATCACCAAACGCTTTGGCAACTTTACAGCGAATGATGGCATCAATCTAGAAGTTCAAACGGGCGGCATTCATGCCCTGCTGGGCGAAAATGGTGCAGGCAAGACGACTCTGATGAATATTCTGAGTGGACTGTATCGTCCCGATGCAGGGCAGATCTATCTTAGTGGGCAGCCTGTCAACATCACGTCGCCGACGGTGGCGATTCAGCAGGGGATTGGCATGATTCACCAGCACTTTATGTTGGTGCCGCAGTTGTCAGTGGCTGAAAACATCATTCTGGGTACGAGAACAGCGTTGCGTCTGAATCTGCGGCAGAAAGCGCAGACGATCGCGGCAATGGCAGAAGCCTATGGTCTGGCGATCGATCCCTTTGCAAAAGTGAGCGATCTGCCGGTTGGCGCACAGCAACGGGTCGAAATTCTGAAAGCGTTGTACCGTCAGGCAAAGCTGCTAATTTTAGATGAGCCGACGGCAGTTTTAACGCCACCCGAAATCAAAACGTTTTTTACGGTGTTGCGTCAGCTAGCCGCGAAGGGGCACACGATTATTTTCATTAGCCACAAGCTCGAAGAAGTGCTGAGTCTGTGTGATGCGGTGACAGTCTTACGGCGTGGGCAGGTCGTTGCAACGACCACGACAGACGGTGCAACCCGCCAGGATTTGGCACGGTTGATGGTAGGGCGCGAGGTGCTGTTGCAGGTAGACAGAGCCGCTGGAAGCGTTCAGTCCAGGGCAGACGATCGCCCTGTATTAGAGATTCAAAATTTATACGTCAGTGACGATCGCGCCCTGCCAGCCTTAAAAGGTATTTCGTTGCAATTGAGGGCAGGGGAAATTCTGGGCGTGGCGGGTGTGGATGGCAATGGTCAACGCGAACTGGCAGATGCGATCGCGGGTTTGCGCCCCGCCACTCAAGGCAGCATCACCCTCAACGGCATCGACATCACTCACTGGACAGCGCCACAGCGAGTGAAGCAACTTAAACTCGGCTACATTCCCGAAGATCGCCAGCAAATGGGTCTGGTCATGCGCTTTAGCATTGCGCGTAATTTGATCCTCAAAGCCTTTCAGCGATTGCCCTTCTGTCGCCACTGGCTGCTGCAACGATCGACGATCGACGCAAACGCCAACCATGCTATTCAAGCGTTCGATATTCGGGCAACGAGTGGTAATCTGCGAGTCAATCAACTTTCGGGCGGCAACCAGCAAAAAGTAGTGCTGGCACGAGAACTGGCAGGCGAACCAGCCTTGATTATTGCCATGCAGCCGACCCGTGGCTTAGATGTCGGTGCAACCGAGTATGTGCAGAAAGCGCTCTTGGCAGAGTGCGATCGCGGCGCGGCAATCCTCTATATCTCCACTGAATTAGAAGAAGTGATGGCAATGAGCGATCGCATTGCGGTGCTATACGAAGGTCAATTTCTCGACATTCTGGACGCTCGAACCACCACGATCGCCCAGCTTGGTCTACTGATGGCAGGCGAGCGATCGTGCCTACATCTTTAGCTAAACTAGATTTAGATTAAGCCTTTCAAATAGTCGCTATGCCTCTTAGTGAACTGCTACCTGTCGTTAATCAACTATCGCATCAAGATAAGCTTCGGCTGATCCACTTTCTCTTGCTTGCGGTTGCAAAAGAGGATGGGTGTAGTCTAGAAGCTGCGAGAAATAGTCATTCAGAGAACGAACTTTTGAACCAACTGGCATCAACAGAAGCAGTTGTATGGTCTCCCCAGGCAGATCAGGAAGCGGTTCAAGCCTTATCGTCTCTTCTAACAGCAGCGCAGGGAAGCTAATGCTTGATGGTCAGCGTTTTCGGTTTACAGAGCGAACTGATACCCTGGGGCGATCAAGTATTCTGCCCTATTTGCCTTTGACTCTTATCAACGGCGATCATTCTGTAAACGTGACTGCTTTGCTGGATACAGGTGCCAGTGTTAATGTTCTGCCTTACGAGATTGGGCTGGATCTGGGAGCCGTATGGGAGAAGCAGACCGTGCCAATTCAGTTAAGCGGCAATCTCGCTCATAGTTCAGCACGAGGTTTAGTTCTGTCTGGTGCCGTCACTCAGTTTGCGCCTGTTTTGCTTGCATTTGCTTGGACGCAATCAAGTGATATACCTGTCATTCTCGGACACATGAACTTTTTCGCGGAGTTTAACGTGTGCTTTTATCGGTATGAGCTAGCCTTCGAGGTTTGCCCCAGAAACAAGTGAAGTGATACTGGGTTAGAACTTAGTAAATCGTTGTAGCAGGAGCAATACCGAACGATTACTTCCTAAACGCAATCGCCCCTACCAAACCCGCCAGTCTTCCCACTGTTCGTTGAAGACAGAGGTATTCGGAAACGCAGTCGGATTACCGTTTTGGTTCAGCCGCTTTTGCAACGTTTGGAGCTTTGGTGTCGTGCCAGAGCGATCGTTCACAAGCTGGTAGGGATAAATGCCTTGCGAAAGCACAAAGTCGGCGGTGGTTCCAGCGGCAGCACCTACTGACCATTCAAACGAATGGACTCGATACGCGGCAGCAGCAACGAAACTGGTGGCTATACTTTTGCTGGCGACTAAAAGATTGTCGAGCCGTTGCGGAATCATCGATCGCAGTGGAATCTGCCCTGGATAGGCTTGTCCATGCGCCTGTCGCACACCCGGACGCTCGATGTTACCGGGTTTTTCGGGTGGCGAGTCTTGCATACAGGGATGAAAGTCGATCGCATACTGGGAGATACCAACCGAATCAGGATAGATAGTAGACCGCGATCGACGAGTGACCTGCTCTGATGGAATGTCGTTGACAATCACCTTCCCTGTTTCCAGCCCAGCGAGAGCAACCCAGAGCGATCGATACAGCGATGCAGGCAAGCTACGGTAATACTCCAGCCGATAGTCTGCACGCGAAACATCAATTTCGTTTACGCTAAAGCCGTTGGGATAGCCCGTGGACGATCGGCCGATCAGCCGTCGCCCTTCTCGCATATAGGGATATTTAGACAAACCGTGTGCCGTGCCCATTGGTGCATCAAAGCCAGTCAGCAGACGGTGATTGAGCGCGGGTTTCTTAATCCCTGCACCCAGTTGCGAATCGGTGGTGCCTGCCGCCAGCCAGTAGTAGTAGCCCAGCGCCAGTTCTTCGCCTTTACGGAGGGCATCGGTTCGCAAACCGCCCATCCAGTTACCAGGAGAAAGCTGCCCCGTTTGCTGAAGCTGATCCCGGTTATAGACCAGATTATCGGCTGCTGTACCGGGACGGTAATCGTTGCCCCAGACCCAGTTCTGCATCGAAATATCACCGGGAGTCGGCGCTGTCACCGTTAACGGTCCCGCCTTAATGAGGGGTCCCGTTATGGGACTCCAGATGCGGCGGTAGGTGAAGACAAAGTTAAAGTCAGCTTTGCGGTAGTCGGTATCGTAGCCATAGTAAGGCTCATACTGCTCGTAAAACGGGGGCTTTTGCTGGGGCTGCTCCGTTTCCGTTTGCTCCATCGCAAAGGTGTAGGTGAAGCCTTGCAGACAGTAAGGATCGCCTGTTTCGGTAGGCGAGGAGGGATTCAGGTAGGTACGGGGATCAAGCCCCACTCGATAGGGCACGTCTGCTAGGGCGATGAGTTCACCTGTTTCGGTAGCATCGACCACCATCCAGCGTTCTCCACGAGGTACAAAGCGAATGATCTGCTTGGTCAGACGGGGCGAATCTTCATAGCGATAGGCATCCTCGATCGTCTGCGAGAGTGGTTCTGTATTCAACGGTGGTGTACCCGGTGCCGGACGGTGCTGAATGGCGATCGCCGCTTGAATCAGCTTGCCATCAGCGCTCACATCCAGGTTTTTGATCACCGTAGACGGAAACCATTGCAGCGTACCTTTACCCTTTTTCGCTGCTTCTTGCAGCATCTCGGTCAAAATTTGCTCGGCATCATTTGGTAAAAAGCAGGAGGCACTCACCCAGCATTCACCCGGATTAAGCCTGCCATACTTACGTTCAAGCCGCTGACGCAGTTCTTTGTAGCCCCGTGAGTAGAACAACAGCGCTCGTTGCTTCCTCGCTTCATCCAGGGCAGAGGTGCCTTGCGATGTCAGTTGCCCACCGACCCAATCCGTCAGTTCCGTTAGACAAACGGTGCGTCCCGCTTGCAGTGCTTCGTACGCAGTTGCAACGCCTGCAACGCCACCACCCGCCACCAGTAGTTCACAGTTGACCGTACGATCGAGCGATCGGGGCAGGTTTGGCGGCACCAGCAAATTGTTCTGAGCAGGCGCACGCACCGCCCAACTCGCGATGCTTACAGTCAGAAAAAAGACAACTGCCAACCTAACAGAACTGCGCCAGCGAAAACGTTTAACCATGCAAAGTTTAAGAATGCAGTTGGGCGTAAGACTTTCGACTCCAGACTATCGCTTACTTCTTAAAAACATCAAAAGAACCGATCGCTCGAAGCAATCAGTTCAGCTAATGCCCCGTGAGTCACAAGCAATAAGTCACAAGCGTGGGTCTGAGTAGAAACACTGCGATCGCTCCAGTGATGCCTTACTCACTTAATGAGGAACGCTTCCCGGTGTCTCATGTTCCCGATAGTCAGCCTCCACCCAGCAGCGTGGCAGGTCTTCTCCCGACGGAAAAATCAGTGTGTCTTTGGCGATCGGTTCCTGGTCTTGCTCTTCTTCACCCGACTGCACACGCCCTGAAATCTTGTCCTTCGCTGGATTGACCAAATCAACAATCTCAGCCACTTCAATCAGCGAACCAGTGCGTTTGTCTTGTAGCAACATTCATGTTTCCTCAATACGTCGATGGGCACCACTGTTGTTAGTGAGCACGTTACTGAATTACGTCCCTACCGTCCCATCGTTGAACACATCTTATTAAAGGGGAGGATATTGTTTTTTGCGCCATCCTGCGGGAAGAGAATGGTAGTGGTGCGCCCTTGCCTTTCCTACACCCTATACGCCCTCTGTTGTAGAAGTATGACGATCCCTCCAGTTTGACCCAGCCCGTTTCAGCGTCCTTTTTCTGCTAACCAGTAGCCCAAGATGATGCCCACAAAACTGGCGATCAGGTCGATGGCATCCAGCGTACGGTTGGGTGAGAACACCTGTAGCAACTCTTCGGTCAGTGACCCGATCGCAAAAAGGCAGGGAAACAGCGGTAGCGCGATCGTCCCCAGCCGGAAGCACCGATACTGCAACACGCGATGTCCTAAGTAGGTGGCGATGCCATACAACACCAGATGTCCCACTTTGTCGTAGAACGGAATGCGACCAAGCTGTGGCGGCAAGTTGCCTGTGTACGCCAACAGCAGAATGAGCAGCAAAAGGCTGGCATAGAGCGCTGCCAAAAGCCTCCAGCCCAGCCGTGATACTTTGCCTGGTTGCAGTTTCATGGGTTTAACGCTCTACGGGTTTAGCTTGACTACTGCTGTCACTCGCTCATTTTCGTAGCTTCACGCAGGCTTCATGCAATCCCAAGCCGTCAGCCGGACGAAGGCACTTGCTCGTCCTCACTCACAGTGCTGCCTAGATGGGGCATAATGATGAAGTTTTTAATATCGAAGCACGATCGCGAAGAGTCATTGACCGTCTCCGCCAGTCGTTAAACTAAATTCATCTTCCCCACTTCAGCAGACTTTCACCCGCCATGCGAACCCATTACTGTGGTCAACTCCGAGCCGAACACATTGGAGCGACAGTTTCTCTCTGTGGATGGGTCGATCGTCGTCGGGATCATGGCGGCGTGATCTTTGTGGATCTGCGCGATCGTAGCGGCATCATCCAAATCGTCAGCGATCCCGAACGTACGCCCAGTTCCTACCAGCAAGCAGGTGATCTCCGCAACGAGTACGTGGTACAAATTTCGGGTCGCGTGACCAAGCGTCCTGATGACTCGCTCAATCCACGCTTGGGGACAGGCGAAGTCGAAGTCTATGCCGATCGCATCGAGATCCTTAACGCGGTACGCAAGCAACTGCCCTTTCAAGTATCCACGGCTGAAAACGAAACGGTGCGCGAAGAGTTGCGTCTCAAGTATCGCTACCTCGACTTGCGACGTGAGCGCATGAGCCAGAACCTGCAACTGCGCCATGCGTTGAACAAAACCATGCGTCGCTACCTCGAAGATACGGAAGGCTTCATCGAAGTTGAAACGCCCATTTTGACGCGATCGACTCCCGAAGGTGCCCGTGATTACCTCGTACCCTCACGGGTCAACGCGGGTGAATGGTACGCGCTGCCACAGTCGCCGCAGCTATTCAAGCAACTGCTGATGGTGTCAGGGTGCGATCGCTATTATCAAATTGCCCGCTGCTTTCGCGATGAAGACTTGAGAGCCGATCGTCAGCCCGAATTTACGCAACTGGACATGGAAATGAGCTTCATGTCGCAAGAGGAAATTCTTAACCTTAACGAAGGCTTGGTTTGTCATCTGCTCAAGACGCTTAAAGACATTGAAATCCCCCGTCCTTTCCCCCGGATTACCTACGCTGAAGCAATGGATCGCTACGGCTCAGACAAACCCGACACACGCTATGGACTGGAGTTGGTCAACGTCTCAGACATTGTGCAAGACTCCGGCTTCAAGGTCTTTGCCGATACCGTTGCCAAAGGTGGCATTGTCAAAATTCTGCCCATTCCCGGTGGCAACGACCTGATCTCCAACGTACGAATCAAGCCCGGTGGCGATTTGTTTAAGGAAGCCGCTGAAGCAGGAGCGCGAGGCTTGGCGTACATTCGTGTGCGGGATGATGGCGAAATCGATACGATCGGTGCCATCAAAGACAACCTTACCGATGCCCAAAAGCAAGAAATTCTGACTCGTACAGGCGCAAAAGCGGGATATCTGCTGCTGTTTGGCGCAGGAGACACGGCAACTGTAAACAAAACCCTCGATCGCCTGCGTCAGGTGCTGGGTCGCGAACTGAATCTAATTGACCCAAACAAAATCAATTTGTTATGGGTGACAGACTTCCCCATGTTTGAGTGGAATGCCGACGAAAAGCGCCTGGAAGCACTTCATCATCCCTTTACCGCGCCCAATCTTAACGACATTGACGATCTCAAAACGGCTCGTGCTCAGGCGTACGATCTGGTCTACAACGGCTTGGAAGTCGGGGGCGGCAGTGTGCGGATTCACCAACCCGATATTCAGGCACAAGTGTTTGAACTGATTGGTCTCTCTGAAGAAGAAGCACACAATAAGTTCGGCTTTTTGCTCGAAGCCTTTGAATACGGTGCCCCGCCCCACGGTGGGATCGCCTACGGACTCGATCGCTGGGCAATGCTGCTCACAGGCGAAGAATCCATTCGTGACGCGATCGCCTTCCCCAAAACGCAACAAGCTCGTTGTTTGCTCACAGGCGCACCCTCTAGCGTGGATGGCAAGCAACTCAAGGAACTCAACGTTACGTCTACGCACAAACCTAAACCAGCGGCACAGAACAGCTAAGGCGTTTGGGTCGTGGCTAAGTGGTCGATCGCAGCCATCCATGCAGCGTTGCCATAAATGCCATTGAGCAACGCCGGAACGCTGAGATCGGCATCTAGTTTCTCCCAATGCAAACCAGTTCCAGAAGGTGACACTTCAACAGCCGCTAAATCGTCTGGTGATGCACCTGCCAAGCCCTGCCCCAAGGCTGCCGGAAAGCTGAAGGTTGCCCCATACCGTAATTGAATGACGACCCGACCTGAGATGCGATCGTAAAAAGCATTTTCAGCCGTGGGTTCAGTGAGAGTAGCGATCGCGGCGTTCTCTCTCGCTTTAGCGATTTGCACGATCAGTTCTTCGTTCAACTCAACGCTATCCATGAATGCTTTTCCACAATTCGAGCAGTTTCACTTGATTCGCTTGCACAATTTCGAGGGCTTTAGCAATATCTTTATTGCCGATGTCGCCGTAGATCTGAGCAATCAATGAAGTTTCTGTCTCACGCCCTAATCGAATGATAACTTCTCCATTACTTCGGAAGACATGGACGTGGCGTGGCAGGTGATCATTTGGATAGATGACTACTCTGAAGCCATCTTCGCGGTGAACAGTTGGCATAGCTGCAACTAAGAACTTTAATTTGATGCGCTCAGTCTATTGGGACAACATTCTGACCACAAGAGATTGCCATAAATGCCATTGAGCAACGCCAGGACGCTGAGCCGACATCCAATCTTCCTTATATCAACCTGTACCCGATCGCTCTGATCGCTCTAGTCTCTTGCCTGTCCCTGGCTAAAGAAGCGATCGAGGGCCTGAGATGCAATTGCAGCAGTGGTTGAAGGGGCAATTCATGTCTGTATGAGGAACCCCATTTGGTCAGCATTTCCATCACCTAATGATCCGGCTCCAAGTGCTGGGCATACTAAAAAAGCCTTCAACGCCTCAAAGCGGCTACTGAACCTAAAATGGAGCGGAACGATCGGATGACTAAACGGATGTTTGAGCGCGTCAAGTTGCTAGCTAGCAAGCTCCGCTTACGTCCTCAGACAGCGAACCCATCGCTGAAAACACCTTCAACTCAATCCGCTCCGACGGCTCCCCCTGTACCGACGAATGAAGCCGCCCGACTCAATGCACTACAGCAATACGACATTCTCGATACGGTACCAGAGAAGGCATTCGATGATTTAACAGCGTTGGCAGCCTACATTTGTGGTAGCCCGATCTCTTTATTAAGCCTGACGGATGCACATCGGCAGTGGTTTAAGTCAACAGTCGGGTTACCCGTCACAGAAGCACCCAGAGAGATTGCCTTCTGCGCTCATGCCATTCTTCAGCCCGAACAGTTGATGATTGTACCGGATACGTTAGAGGACACTCGCTTTGCCACGAATCCTTTAGCAGCAATTCTAAATTCAAAACTTAAGAGGAATTAGCCATTTGAGCAGGTGGAGAGCCAGAGAGCATAAAATCCAGCAGGTGTTGCCAACTTTCAAACCAGAGGTATTGAGTCAGTGCCAAAATGTCTTGGAAAAAGCCC
>JBGTJW010000246.1:0-2888 GCA_041744955.1 Stenomitos sp.
CGGGGAAACTTGTTGGCTCATCTGCGGCTTTAACGGTTGCCAGCGGTCTTTGCTGTAGAGAGTCTGTCTGATCTAACCGCAGATCTGGGAAAATGTCGCACTTTTCGAGAAACTTTTTGACGAGACGGGCATTTTGTCATATCTTTGCTCCCTTGCCTCATCTACGACTTACTGGTGAATTGCCTCTTATAAAACCTAGTCACCGCATCATATTGATTGCGGTATTGCCTCATCCTCGAGCGTTCTATCTAGGTCAATCAGTTTTAGCCCTGGAAAATCTTCCAGAGAAGAATCGATTTCTTCAAGCTGCTGACAACTGACGTTGTGAATCACTTTGGCTCGTTTCGGTTGGGATGTTTGTAGGACTTGGGTAGTCATCAGCGATCGCTCCCCTTACTTGTTTGTATTGGGAGCAGGATCTGGCTGTGTCCACTCCAACCCGTCTTTTTTGGCTTCTTTCACTGCTTGTTCCAATAGGAAAGCACAGAGATTTGAAATGGGTCTGCCATCAAACTCAGCCCACCTCTCTAAATCTTCTGCCAGACGGTCTGGCATGGTTACTTGAACACGCTTTGTCATACTTATCATGATACGTGCTCTAACCAGAATCACTTCATATGACATCAATACTACTCTTATTTGAGTAATAAGTACATCAATATGTGTTAGCATCCATTTCAAGTTTGAAACAATGCAGGAACAGGGGTAGAGCCACCGGGAACCAAAACATCGTGTTCTTGCCTGTTCCGTGCGTGTTCCAACCGTTCCACCCCAGTGCCCACACCGTTCGGAGGCAACCATGAATACTTCACTGACCAAATTTTGCAAAGACTACTCCCTTGCCAAAACGACCGTTTTCAACCGCTGTAAAGAATTGAGCATCGATACCTCAGAAGGAGTCAGTCCTGCTGATTGCGATCGCCTTTTACATGAATTTGACATCGCACCATCCGAACCAGAACCTGTGCCCATCCAGACCACCATCGAAGTGGGCAACCATCAGATCGTGCTCTCCACTCCACAGCTCCCTGCTGCATTCAGTCTGGAATCATTGCGTACTGGGAAATCCATCACCTTTGAAGATCCCTTAGCCGTTGCTACTCAGTTCATTGAAGTGGCAGACCAAATCAGCGATGCGATGGAAACCGACTTAGATAATCGCAAGGCAAAGTTGAACCAAACTAAGCAAGCGAAAGACGCGATCGCAGCCAAAGCGATGGCATTGAAGCTGCAACAACAGCGCTATCAGGAGAAAGCCTATCGGATTGACTCTGAGCAGTCTGACCAGACCGACTCATTGAAGGAAGCCTTGGAACTATTGCAAGCCTTGGGGAAGTAACCGCTTTTCTCTGCTTAGCACTGCTGCTCTTCATCCTTGCCACTCAAAGGAATCCGAATGAACCGCCCCAAAATCAAACAACCCAAATCCGCGCCGCCCTGTCCGGGACAGTTATATCAGGTCGGCTTAAATGACCATAATATAGAGATAGGCTCTTATCTTGCTTCCCTTATGCCGAAACGCATCACCATTCAACCTCATTTGAGTCAAGAGGAATTGGGAACCCGATACCGCCAAGCAAGCGATCCGATTGAGCGATCGCATTACCAAATTATCTGGCTACTGGTTCAAGGACGACCGACTGAAGAGGTGGCAGCGATAACTGGGTACAGTCGCAGTTGGATCTATGAATTAGTCTGGGGCTACAACCGTATTGGTCCAGCAAGCCTGGGAGATGGACGACATCGCAACCGGTGGAGCACCGCCATTGCTCGATGAAGTGCAGCAAGCCCAACTGTTGCAGGTGATACGAGGTTCTGCCCCAGACGGTGGATTGTGGAATGGACGCAAAGTCGCCGATTATCTCAGTGAATTGCTCACTCGCCCAATCAGTCGTCAACAAGGGTGGGAATTGCTCAAGCAGATGGGACTGCGCTTACGAGTGCCCCGACCGATGCATCAGGAAGCAGACCTAGATGAGCAACAGGCGTGGAAAAAAAAACTGCACCAGAAAGTGGAGCAAGTGCAAGCCGACCATCCCGACGACGACGTTGAAACCTGGTTTGAAGACGAACATCGGCTGGGCTTGCAACCTGTGTTGCGACGGGTGTGGGTCGAACAAGATGAGCAACCGATTGCCGCCGTTAACTGGAAACGCGAATGGTTATGGCTGTATGCCTTTGTCCACCCTCAAACCGGAGAAACCTACTGGTGGCTGTTACCCTACGTCAACACGGACTTATTCAATCAAGTGCTTCAGGACTTTGCCGAGCATTTCAAGGTGGGCACAACCAAGCAAGTGATTCTCTCGGTCGATCAGGCAGGATGGCATCTGAGCAAAGCCTTGCAAGTGCCAGAAGGCATTCATCTGTTTCCCTTACCACCCTATTCTCCAGAATTACAACCCGCCGAGCGCTTGTGGGTGCTTGTGGATGAGCCATTGGTTAACACAGCGTTTGACTCCATTGCACAGGTTGAACAGATTATCTACCAGCGCTGTCAAAGCTTACTCAAGCAGCAAGAATTGATTCGTGGACTCACCTCTTACTACGGGTTGCCAGATGTAAAGGCTGTAGTTTAATTATGGGTATTCATCCTGACTTGATATCAGGGGGTAAAGGGATAAAGAGGTAAATACTGCTGGACTCCTTCACGTATCAACTCTTGTTGAACACCCCACTAGATTTATCTAAAACTAGTGGATTAACCAAACAGGCTTAGGTTGAGCGATCGTACCAGTTGTTCCAATAACCACAGCCCTGCAACAGAATTCCCGGTATCATCTAAGGGCGGACTATAACAGGCGATCGCGCCATGCCTTGGAAGCACTGCTAGCAATGCCCCACTGACTCCTGATTTGGTCGGCACCCCAACCTTCACAGCAAATTCT
>JBGTJW010000247.1:0-2063 GCA_041744955.1 Stenomitos sp.
AGCGGAAATAGTGTATCTTTATCAACGAATAATGCGTCAGAAGAAACTTTAGTACCAAGTACAGTAGGCTTTCTGCCTTCATACTTGATTACATCTTCAACAATCCGAACATCTGCCATACGTTCCGCAGGCACCATGAACGGAGAGTGTGTTGTAAAAATTACCTGATGCTCAGGAAGAAGCCTCTCCTCAATGTACCGTAGCAAATCAGATTGAGCTTTTCCATGTAGAGTTAATCCTGGCTCATCTAGCAGAATGATGGCATTACCCGCAGTCTTCTTAAGTTGTTTGAACTGGGATAGGAAGGAAAAGAACCATACAAAGCCAGCACTTCGCTCGGAAAGTGGTACAGTCACACGATGATTACTGTTTTCAATACGAATTTTGACAATAGTTCCAGAGTTGAATGGATGCTTATCTCCAACCTTGCCTTCAGCTATGTCAATTACCACTTTTAGCGCGTCATTCTGGCTCCAGAATTGGAAGATCTCATCTGTTATCTCGTTTGAAGCCCCTTCACACTTTGCCTTTAAATCTTCGTGCCTTGAAGCTCCCTTTAACTCATCAATAGAAGTGCCAGCGTACTCAAGAAAATCAAGAAATATTTGATCTGATGGGTTCACCGTGTTTTGTTGAATATCAGTCTGAATTTGATTGATTGAAACCTCTCCCGACATTCGATCAAAATGCGACGTATAAAAGAATTTTGGCATATTCGGAGAAAGAATTTTTAGCATCTCCGAATGAAAGCTACCATTTTTTAACTTACTTAAACTTGCGAGCAACTCTTCGAGCTTATCTGAACGCTGAGAAAGCCCTGTCAATATCGAAATAGCTTCTTCCCCATCTTTGGCATTCTTTAAGGGATTTTTCTCTACTTCATCTAAGTTAAATTCATTAATTAAGTGATCTATACATGCTCTTTCATCGCAAGAGATATGCCAGTATTGGCTATTGTCTCCAATGTATCTAGAAATGGTAATTTCATTGCTTTTCAGCGCGTCCGGCCCATAAATTTCGCTTACGAGCTTTATATCGGCAGGTGATAGAATCCAACACGTTTCGATGACCTCGGATTTACCATCTGGATGTCGATCATCAAAACGACTGAGGTGACGACGGGGATAGTCACGAGTTCTATCGTAAACAAAAGATGCAAACGGACTAATGCCGTAAAATGCCTGAAGGATAGCAGTTTTACCTGCTTCGTTCTTTCCAACTAGGCAAGTCAGATCCCCAATTTCAAATTTATTACTATCCTCAATAGACCTAAAATTTGTGACATACGCACTGACAAGCTTCATTGCAAAGGTTCCACTCTAAAATATTGACGAGAAAAAGCTAAATCCTAACTTGTCTTTCTTTTGTATAACTATTACTTATCCTGCATATTGCAGGATAATACCCTCTACAAGGTAGTTATCCCAAGAGTTTCAGTACATTCCCCCGTATGATGATTTATCCTGCAAGTTACAGAATAATATCTGCTATTCAGGAAATTGTCTCAAAACTTTCAGTATAGTTTCCATTATGCTGCTGGCTAGGTTGTTTGAGAGGCATTGAAATTATCTGCTTACCACCGTCAGCCTGCTTTTTCCCAAAGCCGTCACAAATTGCTTGTAGATCGTAGTGGAAAGCTTGGGGTGTTCTTCTCTAATTCTGTAAATCTCTTCAAGCACTTCATTCCTCCACATATCTATCCCATTAGTTCGTAGGATGTACAAGTGGACGGCTCTACCAAGACTGGACAAAGGAACTCTGGATACTAACAATAGGAGTCTCACCCCTTCACGACTTCTTAATGGACCAGAACAGAAACTGCTGGGTGGGTTCTAAACGGACACCATCAAGACCTAGCTGAGCAAAAGCATAATCCTCATTTTGCCAAAGAGGCACAAAAGGAACATCCTCAGCCAAGATATCTTGAATTTCGGCAAAAATCCGTTTGCGTTTGGCTGGATCTGGTTCTTGCCTTTCTTGATCGATGAGTTGATTGACGCGATCGCTATAGTAGAAAGACCCTTGAGATTGAGAAGCTCCCTCCTTACAACCAGTAGCTGCTG
>JBGTJW010000248.1:0-2713 GCA_041744955.1 Stenomitos sp.
CTTCGATCGCGGGCTCAATCGTGGGTGTTTCACCTGCGACGGACTTGCCGTCCCCACGCTTGAAGTCTCTTATGTCCTCGACCGGTGGAATATCCTCAACTTTAGCTTTCAAAGCCTTAAAGTCTTCACCCGCATGATTAATCTCTGTCTCGATCACCTGTAGTTCGGCTTGATCTGGTTGGTCGGTGGGTAAAAGACTGCTCAACCGTTGCTTGAGGCTTGAGGCTGTGTTATTCAGAGTTTGCAGCTCATCACGATCAATCTGTGCCAATGTGCTCGACTTAAAGGCATCCAGCGTCTTCTGAAAATTGAGGAATTGATGATAAACCCGCAGGCACAGCACCTGTTGGCGAGAGCAACGATTAATTTGTTGCCCTAACTCATTCGGATTGGCGAAGTCTACCGCTTTAGCAAGCGTGTCTTTTACATCACGGAGTATGGCCTGGAGATAGCGCGTTTGAGCTTCTTGAGGGGGGAGGCTTGCCAGGTTATCTACTATTGCGGTGCCGATTTTTAATGCCTCTAACCACTCTGCTCTCTGGCGAAACCACTTGCTCCAAAGAGCCCTGGCTTCCGTAAGAGACTGCCGGGCGGCTTCCAGTTGCTTGGTATCCCGTGCGAGTTTGGCATCAACTAGGCATGCTGAGATGCGTGATGCAAAGGATGATGGTATCTCCTTATCACTTTCAACTTGAGTACGCAGACTTTCTAAACTTACCGTGATCTCATCGGTGGTTCGGCCCCAACGGCTGTAGCTGGAGACAGTCGTGCCTAAAATTACGCCCAATACCAGCAGGCTAAAGGGCAGGTACCAGGGATCTTTCACCCGCACAATGACAGGAACGGTAAGCTCAGTGCCCTGGTAGCTGAGCAAGATATCGCCCCGAAATTCACCACTGGGTGATTCCTGTAGATTAAATTCCACAGGTAAACTCTCTAGATTATCGACGTTGACCTGAGCAATAGTAGGCGGTAGGGTGATCAGGCGCTTGGGAAAGACGTGATCGCGATCAGCGTTGTACAAATCAAATGCATAAATGCGTAAGTTCGTAACAGGCGCAGTTGAACGTACGGTCAATGTGCGGGTCTCGCGAGCAACGTTCCCGCGAATTCCTGTCACCGTTAAGGCATCTGGTGTTACCAATACTTTTACTTGCGCCAAGGCTGGATCACTGAAGAGAAATGCCAGCGTTAATACGGTCAGACTGAGTAGGCTGTAGCGGAAGCTTTTCATCATGAAGGCAAGACGGAGGGGCAAATAGAAGTGAGCAATCGCCTGAAACAGTTCATCTTCTACAGACTGTAGCCAGAAAATTCTCTGTATGTATTATTCGTAAAGTTTTGTTACCAAAAGGCTGTGGATGCTTTTTTGCAAAGGACATAATTAGCTAGAGTCCCTAATTTTGCAGAAAGGTGGCAACTGATATGAGTAATCGCTTTGAGCAAGGTCATGCCTGTGTGATTGGCATTGGTGGAGATTTGCCCAGTACGGCTAGGGATGCAAAGGGACTTGCCAGTATCTTACAGGACCCAGAACGCTGTGCTTACCCAGAGAATCAGGTTCACCTTCTTACGTCTGAACAGGCGACCCGCCAGAATATTCTGACGACACTAAGAGCATTAGCCAAAGCAACGACGGCAGAATCGACGGTTTTGGTCTACTTTTCGGGGCATGGGTTGCAGATTACTCAGCCCTTCAAGTTGTACTATTTGATGCCCTTTGGATACAACAAAGAGGAACTATCTGACACTGCGATTAGTAGTGGCGAGTTTCTCGCGTGTTTACAGGCCATTCCAGCTCAAAAGCTGCTGGTTTTGCTGGATTGCTGTCATGCCGGGGGGGTAACGGATCTATCTGGGATGAAGATCGCCAAGGCTCCCTTACCGCCCGAAGCTACGCAGATGTTTGCGTCGGGGGGAGGGCGAATCATGATTGGCTCTTCTCAATCGAACGAGCTGTCCTATGCGGGTGATCCCTACAGTGCTTTTACTTATGCCTTGATGAAGGGGCTATGCGGTCAAGGGGCAGTGAAACAGGATGGATATATCCGAGCAACAGACTTGGCGATGTATGCCAGCAGAGTTGTGCCGACGCTAACGGAGGATAAGCAGCATCCGGTACTGGATATTGAGAAAGCAGACAATTTTGCTCTAGCCTATTATTCAGCAGGTGGACTGCAACCTAAGGGCTTGCCGAACGGGCTAGAGGATCAACCCAGGATTGAGACAAAACCGGGGCAATTGAATGGCCATTTACAACACGTAGAAGCGTCGGGAGATGGAGCCGTTGCAATTGGTAGAGATGCCAACGGTGCCACGATCGTCACTGGTCATAGCAATATCGTTGGCAGTGGGAATGTTGTACAGAGAAATGTGACGCAGAGAGGGAAGTACAACGTTAATTTGGGTAGTGCCCAAAACCTCAACATCGGCGACACATATGCTGCTGATTCAATTGGACAATCCGGCGGCACATTGAATGTCGATTCGACTGAACAATCTTGGCAACCATCTTCATCTCCCGAAAAAGGACTTAAAGTTCAATCTAAAGCTCCAAGGATCGAAATTCCTGTATTTTTTGCTACTGACCGGCAGCACGTAGATACAGCATCAGTCAAAACGTTCTATGGTGGAAAGCGAAATTTAACAGGTCATCTTGAATATGGATTGGCAAAAGTTAGCATTCCCGAAGATCATCGAATGGGAGAAATCG
>JBGTJW010000249.1:0-24512 GCA_041744955.1 Stenomitos sp.
TATACCGTTACCAAGTGGGGCTGTTGGTGCGCTGGTTTGACCTGTCTGACTCAATGAATCAGGCTGGCTAAAACCATACCCAGAATCAGGCTGGCTAGAGCCATACCAGTCGGGCAGTTGGGTTGCTTGCTGCCAGTAGTAAAAAGCCACTGCGCCGACACTAGCCACTGCCAAACACGTAGCAATAAGCATTCGTTTCATCGCGAGACGCTCTCCATACATTGCACAAGCTTCTTATGGTAGCGGAATCCCAAAAAAGTAGAGAGGTGCGATGTCACGCCTCTACGACATACGTGCGATCGCCCTACCAGACTATAAAGGGGCTTGCCTTGAATGATGTCGCCCTACTTACAAATTGCCAAAGCCCTTCTTCTTCTTGTCTTTCTTCTTTTTATTAGTGCCTGTCGCATAGCCACGCCAGCCGGGTTGTTGGGGGCGGTTGCCTCCAGGCGCACTGCCCATGCCGGGCATACCGGGCATCCCACCCATTCCAGGCATCCCACCCATACCCGGAAAGCGTCCCTGTCCCATTTGCTGCATGAGCGATCGCATTTTTTGAAAATCACTTACCAGCTTGCTGACATCGCTTTCGGCATAGCCAGCGCCACGCGCCACCCGACGACGACGGCTGGGCGAACCGGACAAGAGTTCAGGATTTTTGCGTTCTGCCACCGTCATCGAGCCGATCATCGCTTCGGCGCGTTTAAGCTGCTTTTCGCCCTGCTGCAACTGTTCATCGCTGATTTTGCCCATGCCGGGGAGCATTTTCATGATGCCGCCCAGCGAACCCATGTTTTTGAGCATCCGGGTTTGCTTCAAAAAGTCGGTGAAGTCGAACTTGGCAGAGAGAATCTTCTCCTGCATCTTTTCGGCATCTGCCAGGTCTACTTCTTCCTGTGCCTTCTCGACGAGGGTCAGTACGTCACCCATGCCCAGAATGCGCGATGCCATGCGATCGGGGTAGAAGGGCTGCAATGCCTCAACTTTTTCGCCAACACCAATGAATTTGATCGGCTGACCAGAAATTTGCCGCACCGAAAGCGCTGCACCACCCCGCGTATCGCCATCCATCTTGGTCAAAATGGCACCCGTAATACCAATTTGGCTATGGAAGGTCTCGGTCAGGCTGGCGGCTTCCTGCCCTGTCATGGCATCAACCACCAGCAAGACTTCGTGAGGCTGCACCGTCTCTTTGATCTGCGCCAGCTCTGCCATCATGCTTTCGTCAATCTGCAAACGTCCAGCAGTGTCAATAATGACGGTGTTGATGCCATCGGCTTTAGCCTTCGCGACACCCTGACGCGCAATCTCAACGGGGTTTGCATCCGACCCCAGCTCAAAAACGGGTACGTCAATTTGGCGACCGAGGGTCAGCAACTGATCGATCGCCGCTGGACGATACACATCCGTTGCGACCAGGAGCGTGGAGCGGTTTTCCTTGCGTAAATGCAGCGCCAGTTTTGCTGTAGCAGTGGTTTTACCAGTCCCCTGCAAACCTGCCATGAGGATGACCGTTGGCGCAGTAGCGGCATTGGCAAGGGGCGCATTGTCGCCGCCCATGACCCGCACCAGCTCGTTGTGGACAATCTCAATAAACTGCTGGTCGGGGCGCACTCCGGCAATGACTGCGGCACCCTGGGCGTTTGTCTCGACCGCGGTCACAAAGTCTTTAACGACCTGAAGGCTGACATCCGCTTCTAGCAGCGCCCGCCGGACTTCACGCACTGCGTCCTTAATGTTCGATTCTGAGATTTTGTCCTGACCGCGCAGCTTTTTCCAGGTAGACTCCAGGCGATCGGAGAGTGCTTCAAACATGACTCGTTTTTTGCCAGCTAGTTAGTTGTCCACCGATGTGGCACTGTTACACGAAAAACTGCCTGACAGCAAATCGCTGCCTGATCTTTATCCAGATTAGCGCTTTCGGTTCGTCTGAATCCGGTGAATCGATAAATTGAGCGTTTGAGACCTCGATCCTCACGTGTTCTTATCAACAAAAAGAACGCCCAAAGCCGCCTTCTCAACAGTTTGGCGATCGCTATTGCCGCTGTTAACAGCTTCCATTCTATCTATGAGGTTAGCCACCGCTGGAAAGCTTCTAACGATTGACTACCTGGATCACTACAGAATCTTCATCAGTGCTGTAAGACTGTTAATCAGGTCGTCGTATAAATTGGAGGAGAGGGTTTGGAGTAGTACTCTGAGGCAGAAAACTCTACCCTCAGCAGCCTTCTTATGCTTATGCCATCGAGTTACTGAATTAGTCTGAAGCGTTACTCACTTTATAAGTGTCCATTCACCTGAGGCAGATTACCATGCATCCTTCTGAGTCGGTGACGAATGTGCCATTGAACGAGCATCAAACCGCTGCGACTCAGACCATTGGTGCAGCGCTGCCGTTGCCCGATCGCCCAACGATCGCGCTGGAGCAACCATCAGCGCCATTGCATTTAAGCATCGAGGCTTTGGGCACTGAAGCTTTGGGCATTGAGGCTTTGGGCACTGAAGCTTTAGGTACTGAGACGGCTCCGATCGCCTCCACATTACCAGAAACCCAAACCGAAAACACTCATGCCTGGTTGAGCTACTTCCAGCAATGTAGTCGGCTACTCATCGCGACGATCGAGCCGAAGTCCATGACGTTGCAGTATGCCAATGCTTACTTCGGTCGGCTTCTCGGTCTTCCAGCAACCGACACACCAGGGGTATTGGAGCACATTCTCCAGCAATTAATGGGTGCCGCAGACAGTGGGGCAATCCAGCGCTTGTATCGCCGACACTTGCTCTATCGAGTGCTGCAACAGTTTTACCAGGTTGATCTGCAAGGCTGCCGTCTGTTAGACGAACCTGTGATGATTGCGCTGCAAAGTCCATTGCATACGGAACCACGCTACGTCGAGTTCTGGCTACGCTCTGAGCAACTGCAACTCACACGCCTCGACAGCCAACTGGAGGAGCCTGCTGCTCTTGAGCGGGAGCAACTGACGCTGCCAGCGATCGAAGCCGCACTCGCCGATCCAACGCAGTTTGAGCGTTTGGAGGAGCAACTAGAGCTACAGCAGTATCAACCCGAAGGCTGTCTGCTGCTGGAAGGCTTGGACGTGACCGAGCGGGAGATTATTCGCCGCATTACTCAATTGCTGGTCGATCGCGATTCAATTCTGCGTACCCACAAATTTCGCGAGTTGAACCAGCAGATACGATCGCTCTTTCGCGCTCAGAATACGCTGCTGTTGAGCATTGAAACCGATCAGATTCGGTTGTTTATGGGTTCCATCAGTGACCAGGCGCATCCCACGCTCTATCCACTGGAGGCGCTGCAAGATTCTCACTTTATGCACGCGCTCCGCACCAATCAGGTGTCTGTCGTTGCCGATCTAGCCCAAGATCCGCGTACCGATGGCGGACGGCAACTGGTGAAAATGGGCGTACGCTCTTTGTTGCTCATCCCGCTGGTAGCCCTCAACGGTGGCCTGGGCGATCGGACAGAAGCGGTAGACGCATCCAGCAACAATGGTCTGCAACCAGCACCCCCAGCACTGAAGCCTGCGGGAGCCGTGGGGATTGTGGCACTGTTGAGCGATCAACCCCACATCTTTGATGCGCTGGATTGCCGCCACGCCGAGCAGTTGATTCTTGCCTTCACACAAGCGCTCACCACTGCCCAGCGACAACTGGTACAACAGCGGTTAACGACCAATATCCACCCATCTGTAGAGTGGCGCTTTTTGCAGGAAGCAGAGCGTCGGAGCATGGGCTTACCGCCAGAATCCATTGCGTTTCACAATGTGTATCCTCTTTACGGCATTTCCGACATTCGCGGTTCGTCTCATGAACGCAATCTAGCCATTCAAGCCGATTTGTTAGAGCAGTTTCATCTGGCACTGGCGATCGTTGATTCTGCCTGCAACGCCACGACGACAGCGCTGGGCGAGCAACTGCGGTTGGATTTACTGGAACACATCCGCCAACTGCAAGCAGGCATCACCGTCGATGCTGAAGTGAGCCGACTACGCTATCTGCGGGATCATCTCGAAATTTACTTTGACTATTTTGACCAATGCGGTGAAGCGGCGATCGCTGCCATCAACACGTACCGTACTGCGTGTGCCAATGATCATGAATGCGTTTATCGGGCGCGCACCGACTATGACGCAATGGTGCATAACATCAACACGCTGCTGCGGGAAACCTGGGAGAGCTGGCAGGAGTCAATGCAGCAGATCACGCCCCACTACTGCGATCTTGAGGCAACCGATGGCATCGATCACATGATCTACGCCGGAGCCTCGATCGACCCTAAATTTGGTCGCTTTCAGCTTCGGAGCCTGCGCTATGAACAGCTTCGTGCCGTGTGTGCCTGTGCCAGAACCGCGTTCCACCTATTGGAAAAACACAGCACGCACATGCAGATCACACATCTTGTGCTTGTTCAGGATGCAACCATTGACATCTTCCACGATGAAACCACCGAGCGGATGTTTGATGTGCGCGGCAGTCGCGATACCCGCTATGAAATTGTCAAAAAGCGCATTGATAAAGCGATCGACGAGAAAACAAACACTCGTATTACCCAACCCGGAATGCTGACCCTGGTCTTCTGTACTGACGAAGAGTGGACGGAATACCAGCAGTATTTCCGCTATCTGATGCGGGAAGGTTGGGTCGATGAGCAGATTGAGCGTGGCACCGTCCAGCCGCTTCAAGGTGTGACTGGCTTGAAGTATGCCCGTGTACGCATCTTGCCTGAAGATATAGCAAAAGGCTGAGGGATGAATAGAAGCCCTGGCTCAAAGGCGGTAGCACCGCTGGTTAAGGGCAACGTTTATACACCCAAAGACACACCAAAAAATTACTCATCCAGCTCAGGACAGAAATATTCAGGAGCCAGGGTCTCGAATAAATCACCGTCAACTTGCCCTGCTGTCGTTGGTTGGGGTTGCCCCGTTCTCAGCGCGGTACACACCGCCTGGGCACGCTGTAAGACTGATTGAGGGTTCTGTTGAGCCAGCGAAAGAGCAGCCTGTGCGGCTGGTGAGCGCGTCGATCGCTTGCTTAAGAACGCTCGATAATCGTTCAAAAAACCCTGATCGTTCTCTGAAAAAGCGTTGGCAGTCCCTTCTTTCCCGCCGCACAGCTTCGTTAGATTCAGCACCCGCCCATCACTTGTTTTCATGTAACAAATAAAATCGTCCGGGTTGAGTGCCGTTAGCACTCTGGCTTGAGACAAAGCAGCTTGTGGATTATGAAGAACACCGATCGCAGCAGATGCTAATAGCAAGATGAAGAGACCGGGCGATCGTCCAACATGCCTAATCTGCTTTCCAGCGAATGCAAACAGTTTCAACATTTCAAAGAACATTCAAAGAACAGTACTCCGTCTCTACATCGCTGAAACGTAGAGACATCGCTTTAGAAAAGGGCTACTCCAATCAGTTGTTGGGGTAGCCCTCAGAGCTTTAAAGATGCCCAGGGCAAAAGCACCCAGGCGTCTAACCAACCTTAACTGCGTTTACGACCCCAGGGTCCCCAAATGGCAAGGGTAATGCCGGGGCTCTGGATATTCACAAACATGGTCTTGCCATTAGGCGAGAAGCAGGCACCAGCAAACTCACTGCCGTTCAGCGCATTAGTAGCAAAGCGATACAGGTCACCGTCTTCGGTGACACCAACAACGTATTCGGTACCACTACCGTCTTCACAGAGGAAGAGATCTTCAAAGGGTGCCACGCAAATGTTGTCTGGAGCCGCGAGAACGTCATTGGCAAGCGCTTCTACCACCAACGTCAACGTACCAGCACTAGGGTTTTCTGGATCGGATTTGTATGCAAAGACCTGTCCGACTCTCGCATCGCCACCATTGCTACAAACAAAGTAGGTTACTTCGTTACCATACCAAGCACCTTCCCCACGAGAGAAGCGAGCAGCGCCCTTCGATCGCGCTTCTATCCGCACGGTATCTGCAACCGGATCAACGTCATCGATCTTCACCCAGGTGACAGACAACGGTACATTTTTAAGGCCCAGATAGCCTGTGCTGGTATTGGCGCTACCTGTGGCAGCTTCAACATTAACCGCTCTGCTGTCCGTGATTTTGAGCGCTTCAAGAACGCCGCCGCTCTGTAGATTGCCCTTCTTGTTAGGAGTGAAGCGATAGAAACAGCTATCTCCTCTATCTTCAGTTTGATAAACCCAGCCAGTGTCTGGCTCAACTGCCACCGCTTCATGGTTAAAGCGACCCATTGCTTTTAGAGGCACGGGATTGGCAACTTGGATTGCAGCGCTGGCAGGAACCTCAAAGTTGTAACCATGACGAAGACCCGTCGGACCGACACTAAAGTTTTCTTCACAGCTTACCCAGGAACCCCAGGGAGTAGGACCACCAGCACAGTTGCGAATTGTACCGCCGAGAGAAGCGTATTGCGATTGAACTCGGCGATCGGGACCGACTACCAGAGTCGTTGTGCCTCCACCCAACTGGTCAAAACGAACAGGCGTAACCGCTGGGTTAGATCCGCCAGCACCGACTTCATGGTTCCGTACCAGAATGGTTGTGTTCTTAGGTCCTTTGAAAGCAGCCATACCATCATGGAGACCTGGCACAGTACCACCATCAGACATAGGCTGACCTGTGATTGAAATGGCAGTGTAGTTAAAACCACGAGGAAGCTCTAGCAGGGGCGTTCTCCCCATGTCAATCCCACCAATGACGAGACCTTGGAGTTCGTCCGCATTGTTAGGAAGTCTGGGTGACAGTGGACCATAGCCACCAATGCCGTTAGCAACTTGACCATTGGCAACTCGTGCATAGAAGGCTTCTAAAGGAGAAACCATCGTTACGCCAGCGGCAGATGCACCAGCTATTGTCAAAAACTTACGTCGAGAAACACTCATGAAGCTGTTCACGCCTACGAAATAACGCTCTCAGTATATTTAACTACAGTCAACAACACGCTAACACTGGTTTAAGCTTTAGTTATTGTTAGGGTTTTTCACTCAATGGGCGTTGCTGAGTGGCGGTATGATTTTGCAAAATCCTGAATGAGTTTCCAGAGCTTTCCACCATCGGTTCATACCTTGAATGAGCAATGCCTTTTTAACTCAAGGCGCTGCGGTGACCAGGGTGTGGCTCATGGCAGTTGAAGCTCGCCTTTAACGCTAGGTGCCAGAACGCACCGCTCGATCGAGAACAGGTCTCAATTAACCAAGCCCTAACCAAGCTAATACGCCTTGTCCGGTCGCGTATTCGATGATTAAGGTAAGGGCAAAACCAATCATGGCAGCGCGTCCATTGAGGCGCTCTGCATAGCCGCTAAAGCCAAACTTTGGTTCTTCTAACTTAGGCGTGACGGTTGGTTGGGGTTGAGTCATGAGTCGATCGCTCTCAATAAGGCGGAAATGCAATCCTGCCCCTTTGACAGTCCTGGTTGGGCTTGAGACTCACTCCAAAGATCTATCAAACGGGGGTTACAAATATTTACATCTTCTATTGTAACGGTTGCTTGCAACAATACGGCGATCGCCCCCTTTTGAACCCGTTAAAACAAAAAAATTTCGCCAGTAAAAACTGGCACCCGTATTAATTTTCCAGGGGAGTCAAAAGGACGATCAACGAACACGATCGTACGGCTTTCTACCCATAACTACACCCTTTAATTGATTTGCAAGCCAGAGGGGAGACGATACAGTAGTAGGGAGGTCTAAAGTAACAACTCTTAACAGAGCCAGGACGTTTTAGACCGCTCTACTCGGCTCATAGGGTAGTACCAGTGGCTTTCGTTTTTAGTCAACCGCTGCGAAGTTTCAGGCAAAATGGAACAGGGAGCCGACAGAGTTTCACTGTCATTTAGCAAGCGTTTGGGTAGGCTGTTTATGCACAAAGTATTACGTTCAATGATGAAGTCGTGGGTCAAAGCGCTCATGGCGATCGGTTTGGTGGTCGCGCTGTCCTTTGGTCATGCGGATGGCGCACTCGCAGCGCGTGGCGGTCGCATGGGCGGTGGCTCTTTCCGCGCACCTAGCCGAACCTATACGGCTCCCCGTAGCTATGCACCGGGCGGCGGCTATGGTGGTGGCTACAATCGCGGTTACTATCCTGGTGGCGGCTTCGGCTTTCCCTTCCTGTTTCCCTTCTTTAGCATTGGTGGTGGAGCAGGCGGGCTGTTCAGCATCCTGATTTTCCTGGCGGTTGCCAACTTCCTGGTACAAAGCTTCCGTCGATCGCGCTCCGACGATGGGCTGGGTTCCAGCAGTGAAAATCCAACCATCTCCGTTGCCAAGCTTCAAGTCGGTCTTCTGGCAGAAGCAAGAGAGCTACAGGCTGACCTGAACCGTATTGCCGAGAAAGCTGATACTAGCTCGACGGCTGGGTTGACAGAAGTGCTGCAAGAATCGACGCTGGCACTCCTGCGCCATCCAGAGTACTGGATCTACGCAGGTTCGACCGTGCAGCAAACGCGGTTAGAAGGGGCAGAAGCTCAATTCAACCGTCTGCTGTTGTCTGAACGCAGCAAGTTTAGCGGCGAGACCCTTTCTAACGTCAACAATCAGCTTAAGCAAGCGTCAACGAGCAACCTTGCGGTTGCAGAGAAGGGCGGCGCATTGGCTCAGGCAGAGGGTCCCGGTGAATATATCGTGGTCACGCTGTTGGTGGGTACTCAAGGCAAGCTAGAACTGCCTAAAGTAAACAGTTCGGATGACTTGAAGTTGGCGTTGCAACAGTTGGGTGGCGTGTCGAGCGATCGTCTCCTGGCGCTGGAAGTGCTGTGGACACCTCAAGCGGAAGGTGATGTTCTCACGAATGAAGATGTAGTGGTGCAGTACCCAGACTTGAAACTCGTCTAGAGTGGAATGCGCTCAGATCCCCGACTTTTTGAAAAAGTCGGGGATCTAAACCAGATCCGATCGCTGTACATGAACAAGTCATTAACGTTGGGGGCTGCACTGCCCCTTTTTTTATTGTCTGCAATACAGTCTTATAACGTTCCACGCTTCATTGAAGAGCAGCTTCGTCGTAAAGAACTGGATGTGGATACTGCAATACAGTCTTATAACGTTCCACGCTTCATACTAGGAAAAGCCGTAGAACTTTTGCATTGGAATGACATCACCACTTCGGACATTAGGAGTACCACCCAATGCCTGGTCAGTGAATGCTGCGATCGCAGACATTACCCGTCCGCCCTTAGATCCTCACGTCATTACGCTGACCACTGAAACCAAAACGCTGCGCCTGGATCTGGCGAAAGCCGCCCTCCTGGTCATTGATATGCAGAACGATTTTTGCCATCCCGATGGCTGGTTAGCGCACATTGGGGTAGATGTCAGCCCTGCACGCACGCCGATCGCTCCCTTGCAAGGCTTGTTGCCGCTTTTGCGGTCCGTTCAGGTGCCGATCGTGTGGGTCAACTGGGGCAACCGTCCTGATTTACTCAACATCAGCGCTGCCTCACGCCATGTCTATAATCCGACAGGAGACGGGGTAGGGCTGGGCGATCGTCTGCCAGCTAACGGTGCCCCCGTACTGACCAAAGATAGCTGGGCAGCCGCCATTGTCGATGAATTAGCACCCAAACCCGACGACATTCGGGTTGATAAATACCGCATGAGCGGCTTTTGGGACACACCCCTCGACAGCATTCTCAAAAATTTGGGCAAGACCACCCTTTTCTTTGCGGGTGTCAACGCCGACCAATGCGTGATGGCAACGCTACAAGATGCCAATTTTCTGGGCTACGATTGCCTTTTGCTCACCGATTGCAGTGCGACCACATCCCCCGACTATTGCTGGAAAGCCACACTCTACAACGTCAATCAATGCTTTGGCTTTGTCACTGATTCTCACGCCCTTTTAACCGCGATGAAGTAGAAAAAGGGGAAACAGAAGTCAGCAGCCCGAATTAACTCAAAACTTTTCAGCAAAGCGTCATCAAGCGCTACTCAGAGCACCCTTACATTGTCTCTCCCATTTTTTGAGGAACACCCAATGGCTTCTGAAAGTTGCGTTATCCCGGTTGTGAAATCACCGATCGATTATCAAGCGTTTCGGATCAGTCCTCAAGATACCAATCGGTTGGCGATCGTGTTTGATCCTCAAATTGCGAATATGTCGCTGACCCTGTGCGTCGAAATCTTTGATATTGGCGGCAAGACTCCGCCCAACCGTCATCAGTTGGCAGTCGAAATGTTTTTTGTTCTCAAAGGTGAAGGGCTGGCAACCTGTGATGGCAAGACAGTTCATGTGCAGGCAGGAGACAGCATTCTAGTACCGCCAACTGGCATTCATGGCATTGAAAATATAGGATCAGGACGGCTGTACGCACTCTGTTTTATGATACCGAATGAAGATTTTGCTGAACTCATCCGCAGCGGCATTCCGGCTGAACTCGATGAGGAAGATATGGCGGTTTTGCGCCGTACACCAGCGCCCGTATTGTGTTGAGAAGGATGAGTTGTGGCTTGGGCTGGCGATTAAAATCGCGTCTACAACAACGAATTTCGCCTTCGCGGACTAGCATCAACAAGAGATTGGAGGAACCTGCGGCGGCAGGTTATAACCCTTTGGGCATGGCTACGCTAGTGCTCCTGTAGCTGCTGTTTCAACTGCCAAACATAGAGATGTGTCAGGCAGTCCGGGGTTGATTACTTTTGCCTTTTACCTTTTACCTTTTGCCTTTTGCCTTTTGCCTTTTACCTTCTGCCTTTTGCCTTTTGCCTTTTGCCTTTCACCTTCTCCCGCTGCACACTCAAAGCCCTTCCTCATGTTCAACGTTCGTCTTAAAGAAACTGCGTCGATGCTCACCCGCGACGGGGTGCGATTAGATGCAGATATCTATCGCCCTGAGGCAGAGGGGAAGTTCCCTGTTTTACTGATTCGGCAACCCTACGGACGGGCGATCGCGTCTACGATCGTCTATGCTCATCCCACCTGGTATGCCGCTCATGGCTATATTGTGGTGATTCAGGATGTACGTGGACGCGGTACGTCAGAAGGCAACTTCAAGCTTTTTGCCCATGAAATTGAGGATGGCGAGGATACGGTTCAGTGGGCAGCGGCGCTTGCTGGCAGCACCGGACAGGTGGGGATGTACGGCTTTTCCTATCAGGGCATGACCCAACTGTATGCTGCTGCTGCCAAACCACCTGCCCTTAAAGCGATTTGCCCTGCCATGATTGGCTACGACCTGTATACCGACTGGGCGTATGAAGGTGGAGCCTTTTGTTTGCAAGCCAATTTAAGCTGGGCAATCCAGATTGCGGCTGAAACGGCTCGTTTGAAGGGGGATGTTGCAGCGTATCAGACGCTGGCAACAGCGGCGAAACATCTGCCCCTGAGCGACTCCGTGCCTGCTGATCCGGATACCCTTCGAGATCTTTATCCTGATTCGTTTTACCACGAGTGGCTGCAACATTCTGCACCAGACGACTACTGGGAGCAGCTTTCGCCGAAGTCGCACCTACACGCAGTCGATTTGCCGATGTTACATATTGGCGGTTGGTTCGACACGTTCCTGCGGGGCACGATCCATCTTTACAAAGAAATGGCAGCCCGGAGCGCCGATCGTCAACAGTTGATTGTGGGACCCTGGGCGCATTTGCCATGGGGACGCAAGGTAGGGGCGATCGACTTTGGAGCCGCCGCCGCTAGCCCCTGCGATCGCCTGCAAATTCGCTGGTTCGATCAGTGGCTCAAAGGCGTGAATACAGGACTACTGACTGAACCCCCGATCGCCCTCTTTGAAATGGGCAGCAACCAGTGGCGCAGCTTTGACACATGGCACAGCGCTGACCCAACGCCTTTTTTTCTCGCCAGCACCGGACTTGCCAGCATGAGCGACCAGGAAGGCACCCTTACTCCCTTACCGCCTCAGTCCTTCACCCCTTCAGCCGATGTTCTCGTCCACGATCCCTGGCGACCTGTTCCCGCAAGTGGTGGTCATGCCTCTGCGCCCTCTGGACCCTACGATCGCTCTAGCCTCGACTGCCGCACCGATATTCTTACCTATACCTCCGAACCGCTTACCGAAGACTTGCATCTGGTAGGTGAGGTATCAGCCTTGATTTATGGCGCTGCTGATCTGCCTGGTTTTGATCTGTGTGCCGTTTTGTCTAACGTGCATCCCAATGGTACTGTCTATAACGTCACTCAGGGCTACATCCATGTGTTTCCACAGCCCACTACACCACTACAAATTTCACTCCAACCGACTTGCATCTGCATTCCAAAAGGCAACGCCATTCGCCTGAGTCTGAGTGCAGCGTGTTTTCCTGCCTATCCAGTGAATGCAGGTACAGGGACACCTCCTGGTGAAACGCGCTTGATGGATCAACAAATTATTACAGTGACAGTGGCTAGTGGCGGCGATCGACCTTCTCAGGTTTTGCTGCCTGTGGTTAGGTTAGAGTAATTTTTAAAGGAGAGTGGAAGAGTGGAAGAGTGGAAGGGTGAAGGAGTGGAAGAGTGGAAGGGTGAAGGAGTGGAAGGGTGAAGAAGTGGAAGGGTGTACCAGGATGAAAGGATATTGCCTTTAGACAGAAGGAGAACCGCCACAATCTTTGTCATGCTGGAGTGAGACGCATCCATAGTTGAATGTACCAACAGGCTGAACCAGGTTTGTGATGGCTAAACTGGCTTTATCAGGACAAACAGAAAAGTCAAGACAGTTGACAGAAGAAGCGCAGATGCAAATTGAGCGTATGCGAGACGTGGAGCTTTTGCTCGCTCATATGCTTAGGCAAGAGGATGTAACGCTTAAGTTTATCCTGGACTGCCTTTATGATGTTGGCTCGGTTAACTTGATCAACCAAAAGGTTCCTTCGCAGCCATTCAATCAATTGATGAAGGCGATCGCGGTGATGTCGAAGCCTGCCTTCAAAGTGTTTGCGTTGCGCTGGTTATACAAAAACTGTCCTAGCTTAATTGCCAACTGGCTACATCAAAAAGTACGCTTCAGTGCGCCAGACACTCAGCCTGCCGTGACGGTAGCGAAAGTGATAGAGGCACAGGAAGCCCCTGCACCTGTCCCTGCACCGCTGACTGATGCTGCCGCTCAGCCAGGTAGTGCAGCCCTGGCAGTCAATGCCGCCCCTAGCCTGGAGAGCGATCGTCAAATTCGGCGACTACAGCAGCGTGTGCGGTTGCTTACGGGCATTCTCGTTGGCGTGGTTTTGCTCTGGGGTAGCTCAGTGCTTTTGCCTTACTACAACATTGAACCAGACGCAGCGCAGTCGCACGAAAACGTGCAGCAACCTTAGTCACTGTGGAGTCACTGTGAAACAGTAACTACTCCTACCTTGCGATGCCTCAACCACGATTACGGCAGATCGTTCTTGCTTGTCGTCGTTGCACTGGATTAGCGTTTCGCTGACGATCGAGTCCAAAGCACCAGCGGAGGAGTACGCCCGTTGTCTCAGAGTAAACGGGTTGGTTTTGCGGTACTAATTGCGCTGACACGATCGCCGCATCATAACGTCCCTGTCTACCCCGTTCGCGGGCGATCGCCAAAATTTGACGGCTCCACGAAGCAATCTCTTTCTGAGCCTGGGCATATTCTGGCTGACCGGGTTTCACCGTCTTAGCTGCCTGGATCGCAGACGAGTAGGATGATGCCTGCCCTCTATTCGCCGCCGCCAGTGTTCTTGCCTTCGTTAACGGAGATGGTGGTGCTGGTTGGGCGATCGGTGCTGCACCCATTACCTGAGCCGGTTGAGCCTGTGTTGCAGGTTCCGGCTTACCAGTCGAGACAACTGCTGGTGTTAGCCGACTCGCACCCGAAACGCCAAAGTCTTGAGCCGTAGCGATCGACTGAGGTGGAATCACTTTTGCCGCAGCAGGGGTTGTAGGGGCTGGAACGATCGGTCGTGTGCTGACGGACGGTGATGGCGTTGTCAGCGATGCCACATCCGGTTGACCTGTACCAGATGGCGATGGACGCAAGGCAGTAGTACCCGGTTGCTGCACGGTTGCTGGTGCTAGAGGCGTAAAGGCTGCACAGTTACGCAACAGTACACCCAGAGTCAAGGCAACGGCAGCAAACCCACCCCACCGCAGCACTGGTCGCCAGAAAAGAGCATCAGGGATTTCGTTCGCGTCTTCGGGAGCGTCAGAATACGGCTGTGGCACGGTAGGCACTAGAACGGGTTGAGCAACTCTATTGTCGTGATTTTGGGCAACACTGTCGATAGGTAGTCCCGTCGGAGTATTCGGCGGTGGCGTGCTGCCATCTGTCTGCGGCGGGGCAGAGGCTAAACCGTTGAGACGATCGGTAGAGCCGTTTGTCTCACCCCTGGTCACACTAAGGTCACGAGGGGATGAGTAGCCTGATGCCACGATCGCCCTGTCCTTCGTATCAAGCGACTGCCTATCGATCGAAGGCTTCCAACCATTACCGTTGGCGACACTACCATAAGGTACAGAAGAGTTGCCTGCATCAGGTCGCGTTCCAACGACGGTAGCAAGGGCACCAGTCGCAGTTGCACCAGTCTGTACAGCCGTTTGAGGGGTAGCATAGCGATCGCCGTTCTGCTGAGTCGCCGCTCCAGGAGCCAGCGGTAGTAGAGGCTGTTGTCGTTTTTCGTCGGGACAAATGGTGACGGCTTGCTGAATCGGTCGCCAATAGTGCTCACTCAACTCCGGCAGGCGATCGCTCAAATACTGCTCCACCGCCGCCAGTGTGGTAGAGCGGTTGTCTCGCAAGCCTTCTAGCAGCGCTGCGGTGAAAAAACCATGTCCCAACGCTGACGTTTCACGGGAGAACTGACCTGACTGGCAGGACAAGATGGTGGAAATGCCCGTAATGCTTGCTAAATGCTCTGTATGGGTGCCGACTGTTTCACGCGAACTGCTTTCGTTGCGGTTGATATCTAGCAGCACTAAAACGGTTGCCTCTGCCACCTGCCTCAAACTGCGAAAAATCGCTTCAAGCGGTATGGCAGTCGTGGCGATCGCTGCCGGGTTGCCCTCGATCGGCATCAAATAATCTTGCCCCTGCTGGCATACGCCATATCCGCTAAAAAAGCACCACAGCACATCGCCTGGTTGAACATATCGCTGGATGAGTAGGTCAAGCCAGCTTTGAATGGTTACGCGATCGGGGGAGGTCGCTTTGCCCCATTGGGGTGGCGAGGTCTCTGTAAGCAGGAGGCATTGTTCAGCCGGAACGCCACCCGCTTCAATTAGAAATCGATGCATCGCCTGAGCATCATGCTGGGCGTAGCTCAAAGGCTGCAAAAACTCATACTGATTGATGCCGATGCTGATTGCCCAGTGTCTCATACCAGCCGTCCCCGCTATCGCTTGACCTAGCATTCCCAGTCATGTCTATCATGACACGCTCTCTCCAGAAGGCAAAATTCTAAATTGAGGCTAGTTAGTTAAGCGATCGCTCGGTGAAACAAGACAAACCAACAAAGATAAACGAACTGTCACACACTGAACTGAAGCGCGATCGGTTAACCCTTAACCTTAAAAAAGCTGTGCCCTCTAGTAAAGAGCACAGCACTTGCATCAACAAGGGTTAACGATTCGAGAACGCGGCTAAACTAAACTTCGCTGGTTTGTTTAGCCGCTTCTGCCTTGCGCTTCCGCAACATACTAAACCCCAGACCAATCAAACCTGGCAGCAGCGCAGGCGTTGGAACGGCGGTAGCAGGATTACCATCAACTGTAATCTCTGAAATACTGTAGGCTTGAGGGAACCTTCCAACTGTTAGAAAGTTGGAGAAAGTGATTCGATCTGTTGCTAGATTTGCAAATGCTGAAGATGTAAAATCAATCAGTTCATGCACAGGACCGTTAAACGCTACAGGACCAAAACCTGTAGTACCGAAGTTCTGAGTGATTCCGTTAATGGTGACATTTAAGGAACTAATGTTACCTGGGATGGTATTGCGACCTGAAGCATCGAACGAGAACAGTTTGATGTTTTCAACTTTCGCAATTTGATTTAGAAAAATTGTGATTGTGGATGCAGCAGGCGTTGAAAAAAGCTGCGTATTTTGTTCGTTTGTTCCAATCAGCCCATCATTAAGTGTCCCAGATCCACCTGAATAGTTAGAAGTTCCGCTGTTGTTTGTAATCGTGCCGTTGTAGAAATGGTTCCAACCGCCGAAACCAGCAGGGGATGCATTGGTGATGTTGTAAGAAGAGACACCAATATTTGCTGCTGTAGCAACACCTGAAAAAATACTTCCTGTAGCTGTAAGGGCAATGGCTCCTACAATAGCAAATGAGAAACGCTTTGAACTCGACACAGGTAATCTCCTTCGTTTTATTTACAAAATTCCGAAGGTAGATGCACGTGACATTTACTAACAAATGCCGATTTGGTAATGTCCTTACGTAAAAGATAGAGAAACGCTTGATTTCGGGAGTCCTACCTAGCAAGACTTCTAAAAATAGCTGTTATCCTCTGCTCTTTAACAAACAGGATTACCCTGTACTCCACTGGAGGGATGGACAGTAGAACCATCCTGAGAGCGAACGTGGAGAAATGATTCTCGTTGACCAGTCATTTTTGCCATACGAACCTTGCCTCCCTGAACTAAATAGCACTTCAACACTGATTGGTTAAGTGATGCACAGGGATGAGTGATGCTACAAAAACCTAGAAACTCTATTGAGTCGAATGACGGATAGATGATTGGCTTGTTCAACTTGAATTTCGCTCCTGTAGAAAATTTAGCTTAAGTCTTCTCGGTACGGTTAGCAATTCTACGCAGCTTTATACAAAAGACACATCAAGGATATGTGGATTTTACTGAGTAAAGATTACTTTAAGGACGGTTTACAGCCAATAAATCATTACTGGCTCACTGCACAACGAAACTAGCGATCGTTTTTTGGGCAGGCTGAATCATAATGGGGCATCTCATCCGCAAGCCCCACTTTTCACTGCAACCAGGAGAAATTATGTCGCACTTGGAGTTGGCTCAACCGTACTCTTCTTTGCCATTAGCTATTGTTCCAGCCGTGCGTAAAGCCTGCTACTGGTTGAAACGGCGGGCATCGGGGACAAATTTAGCAGTGATCGTGGGGCTTGCTGGAGGCATGATGATTACCCATGCGATCGCACCCTCTGCCGTTCATGCGTATACAGGGACGGTAAATGTGACGATCGACGTGCAGGCTAACGAAACCTATGACACGCTAGTACGGCGGGCTGAAGCGATCGCCAGAGCCGCCACACAACGCAGCTTCGATCGCGATATTTTGGTGACGGATGTGGCGATCGTTGTGATTGCTCAGAACGCGACCTCTACGGTGCCAGTGCTGTCACTCACCACAACCCGCTCTCAGTGGCGCGGTCAGCCCGATGCACGTCGTTGGGCAACCTACTACCGCACCGCCAAAGCACTCCTGGGGATGAATACAGCACCCGCTAGAACCGGAACAGCCGCTCAGCCAAGCATTACAAACTCGAGTCCGGCTGCAACGTCAACAGCACCCCAACCGCGATCGACTCCTGCCAATCCTTCAACGGCACCCACAGCGGCTCCTGGCGGCGCAACTAATGGCACAACGACTGGTAGCCCTCAAACACCAACCCGTAGCCCTCTTCTGCCGCCGCGTATTCTGACTCCAGCGAATATTGGCAAGTAGCAGACAAAACGCAGGGAGGCAAGGGAAGCCGAGGAAGCAAGGCAGTTGTTTCAAAGCTCTCCCTCTTCCCGATCTTCCGGTGCTCCTAATGCCGCCTTGTCTTCTCCTCCCTCCTCCAAGTTTGTTAAGCTCTGTTTCAACTTGGTGGGATCTACTCCAACTCACGGGTGTCTGTTAAAGCTCCGTGATACCATGCATCCTGTAGCTTCTAGCGATTTTAGGAGAAAACCTTTGGCACTACGGGTTGCGGTTGTCGGTGGCGGTCCAGCAGGCTCCTCTGCGGCGGAAGTTTTGGCAAAAGCAGGTATCGAAACCTATTTGATTGAGCGTAAGTTAAACAACGTGAAGCCGTGCGGTGGAGCCATTCCGCTATGCATGGTAAGCGAATTTGACCTGCCGCCAGAAATTATCGATCGCCGTGTTCGCAAGATGAAGATGATCTCGCCCTCAAATGTGGAGGTCAACATTGGCGGCACGCTGAAGGATGATGAGTACATTGGAATGTGCCGTCGGGAGGTGCTGGATGGCTTTATGCGCGATCGTGCTGAAAAGCTGGGCACTAAAGTCATCAACGGTACGATGCACAAGCTAGAAATTCCTAACAATGACAAAGACTCTTACACGCTGCACTACGCAGATCATTCCAATGGCAGTCTGGAAGGCACACCCAAAACCTTAAAAGTGGATCTAGTAATTGGTGCGGATGGTGCCAATTCGCGGGTGGCAAAAGCGATCGATGCGGGTGACTATAACTACGCGATCGCCTTCCAGGAGCGGATTCGTCTGCCTGAAGACAAAATGGCGTACTACAACGAACTGGCAGAAATGTATGTCGGTGATGATGTCTCGCCTGACTTTTACGCCTGGGTGTTCCCCAAGTACGACCACGTTGCGGTTGGCACGGGCACAATGAAGCCGAACCAGGCAAAGATCAAGCAACTGCAAGCGGGCATTCGCGCTCGTGCAGCCGAGAAACTACGAGGCGGCAAAATCATTCGGGTTGAAGCACACCCCATTCCAGAGCATCCCAGACCGCGCCGCGTGGTGGGTCGGGTCGCTTTGGTCGGTGATGCGGCTGGAACGGTTACAAAGTCCTCCGGTGAAGGCATTTACTTTGCAGCGAAGTCGGCACGGATGTGTGCTGAAGCCATTGTGGAATTTTCTGGCAAGGGCGATCGCGTGCCCACCGAAGCCGATCTCAAGGTCTACATCAAGCGTTGGGACAAGCAATATGGCTTGACCTACAAGGTGCTAGATATTCTGCAAACCGTCTTCTATCGCTCGGATGCGACCCGCGAGGCGTTTGTTGAAATGTGCTCTGACCTGGATGTGCAAAAGCTCACCTTCGACAGCTACCTGTACAAAACAGTGGTGCCAGCGAATCCATTCACGCAGCTTAAGATCACAGCAAAGACGATCGGAAGCTTGATTCGTGGCAATGCGCTTGCACCCTAGAGTCTGAAACGCGGTTGATTACCAGGTATTCGGTTGCGATTGCGCCATCAACCTGTCACTAACGCCTTAGATTCAACCAGCATTAAGGAGTATCTTTAATGCTGTTTTTTTGTGGCTATGTTCCGGCACCGTCCTCTAAGGCTAATTCTCTGTAACCAGCACTTTTTGCATTGGTGTAAGACATTGCCACTACAAATGAATCGTTTGGTAAGGGCACGGCAATGCCATATCTGAACGATCACCGTTGGGGCACGGTTGGACAGAACTGAAGCGGCTCTTTGGCAAAGTCTTCGAGCTGAACCGACTGCAATAGCCGTGACCAACTTTCAACCAGGCGTGGATCTTGAGGATTGGCACAGCGTTGCTGCGCTAGAGTAGCGATCGCATCCTGCCAGATGCCTGCGGTCGCGTAAACAGCAGGGCGATCGCGCACACTTGCTTTTTTTAGTTGACTGGCTAAGGCGGCAGACGGTTTCATGCGCTGCACAACCCCTTCTACAAACGGATTGACCGATGGCTGTCCAGGATCACAGAGAAGCGAAAGCTGCCAGTGAAAGTCTTTGCCAACCGTCAAAACAGACGCGGTAACGTTGGTCGGTACGTTGAAGCTCACGATGCCTGGTGTGTTTGGCAGCTTAATGATGGTTTTGTAAAGCGTTTGGTCATTGCTATCTAACAGTGCAAACTCGGCTGTCTGCGCTGCTGTTCTAGGCACGTACCAGAAAAAGGTAGGACTGCTGGACACGGTGGCACTGAAGTTGTCGATCGGGATTAAGGGCATGAGTAGCTTTGGTCCCCGAAGGCAAGTACCGCGTGTGCCTGCACCTTCACGCCGCCCAGGGATGCCGCGCTGGGGCGGTCGATACTCTTGCGCGATCGCCAACAGTGGCGTACTACACACAGCCACGCTTAAAACACTAAACAGGCAGGCAAGCATCAATTTTCGCTTGTTTTGAAGGCGCATAGTTAAGCAGCTTTAACCGTTACAACCATGGTTTTAGAGAGGAACTGTAAGACCGAAGGCGATTATAACTACTGACTTGGCATACAGGCCTACGGAAAATTGTGTTTGAGTTTCAGCGTCTAGCCAGGTATGTTCAGCATCTCTATCGGCTTGTTACTGAAATTTGATGGTTCCATTTATACGCTCGTTCTAAGCAAGATTAAAACTTGGCAACGAAGCGCTTCAGCTTGCTTGGTCGTATGACTGCACCTTAACCACAACGCTAATCCTTCAACGCACGGGCGTGACCCAGCACCCGATAGACATCAACCATTTGCTGTTTGCCTTTGAGTGCAAGTAGCCCCCACGGTTCAACAACAAATTTGTTTTGTAGATGCACAAGGGTTTCTTGGGCAATAAGAATGCGGCACGTTTCGGTTTGACGGTCTTTTTCGTAGCTTTCTAAGCGAGAGGCAATGTTAACGCTGTCACCAATCACGCCATATTCCAGCCGATCTTTACCACCCAAACTGCCTGCCACGATCGGTCCAGTGAAAATACCGACTCGCATCTGGGCAAGGGGTTGGTTGCGCGTCTGCCAGTCTTGATTAAGCTGCTCCAGGCGATCGCCCATTGCAAGCGCACACTCGACTGCAAGGCAAGCATCCTGCGATACTTCGATCGGCGTGAGACGGTTCATAGGCACTCCAAAAACAGCAAGCAAGCCATCGCCTGTGAATTTGTTGATGATGCCCTGATTGGCTTTCACCTCCTCGGTAATGGCACTGAGATACTCGTTGAGCCATTCCAGCAAGTCTTCAGGTGGCAATTGTTCTGAAAGGACGCTGAAGTTGCGAATGTCGGTAAACAGCATGGTCGCAGTCAGCCGTTGCCCTGGTAGTTTGCCAGCCTTGAGCAGGCGATCGCGGCTTTGCCATAGCGCTGTGGCGATTTCTGGCGACGTGCTTTGCCCCAGCAGTTTCATTATCATCTGCTGCTGACGCTGCGCTCGTTGTGCCCGGTAGGAGACAACCAGCATGGCAATAACCAGAACACCGACCACAGGCAGGGCAACGGGCACCCAGAGTTGATGCAGAAAAAGGGTGTAGCAGGTTGCCAGCAACGCTGTCATTGTCGTGATCATTGCCAGGGCTAGCCCTAGCGGGTGGCGCACAAACCAGGCAAGGCTGGCACCCAGCAGAACCCATCCCCCTAGCCAAAGCATTTCTACCCAGTCAGCCCAGTACCCAAAAAGCGCCACCTCGTTTGAGGCAGCAGTAAGCAACTGACTCACCAGTTGAGCGTGGATTACGACTCCGGGCATCAGGTGGTTTTGTGTTTCGGCAGCACTATAGGGCGTAAGAAACAGATCTTTAGCACTGCGAGCTGTGGTGCCAATCAGCACAATTTTGCCCTTGACCCAACTGGGATCGATCGCGCCGTTTAACACCTGAGTGAGAGTGACCTGACGTGCCAGCTTGTGACGTGCCCGATAGTTCAGCAAGATTTGATAGCCGCCAGCATCCAACGTTTGGTACGCGCCAGTGGTCGGTTCCAGGGGGATAAATTCGGCAGCACCCAGGCGTAGATGGTTGGCATCACGTAATCCCGCCTGTGGTGAGATGCCCTGCTGCTGGAGGTGGGCGATCGCCAACCGTAGCGAAAAGGCGTAGAGCGTTGTTGCCTCAGTATCGACAAACAGCAGCCCACGACGAATGACACCATCCGGGTCGCTAGCAATATCGTTAAAACCAACCCGATCGTCAGGCACACCGGGCGGCGGCTTGACCCCAATATCATCCGCATCCGGAACTTTAGTAATGGCAATGACGTTTGACCGTCGCAGTTGCTTGGCGAGGGCAGCAGTACCTGGCTCCTGGGGCAAATCACGATACAGGTCTAAGCCAATCACACTGGGCTGCTGCTGCTGCAAGGTTTGTAGTGCTGTCGCGATCGTCCAATCTGAGAGGGGCCACCGCTTTTGTGCTTTGATGTCTGCCTCGGTGATCGTCACAAGCAGCAAGCGTGGGTCAGCATCCTGGTCGGGGCGCAAACGCACCATCAAATCATAGCTGGCAAGTTCCAGCGGTTGCAGCCAACCCATCTGTCGCACACCCAGTAAAACTCCGGTTACGGATGCACTGGTCACCACGATCGCTAGCTGCACCATCACGATCGCTGGCAGAGGCGTTAACGTTAGCCACCCATGGCGGCATCGTTTCAATTTAGCAATCACGGGTACTCTCAGCTTCGCTTCACCACATTAAATATTGGACTGAAGAATGCTGAACGGTGGCTCAACGCCCTTTCGGATGGCGTGTATTCTAAGCCGCTCAACGGGTGCCGTTCGTTCTTTACAGTTCAAGCAAGGCTAGCAATGCACCTGGATTGTTCAGAAAATGCAGCCGCCCTTTAAGGCTATACATCCCCTACATCACAATATCCTGACAACCAGAAAATTTAGCTGTTAACGACTCTTATGCCGATTTTTATTTAGGGAGTGACGCTCCGTGACTTGCTTTGACAAAACCCATTGCCCTGCTTGTATCAATGCAAGCAGCGATCGCTACAGATTCCCTTATTTCCCACAATCCTCCTCCATAAGAGCCGCAAGAAGGATCTTGCTTTGTAGTCTGTAAGGGAATGGGTATTGCAAAAGGATGTAGCTTGCTTCCGCTCAGCGGTAGGATGAGGGATGAATCGAAGCCCTGGCTCCAAGGACGTTTCAAGGTTGATGTCTGTCCTCACGTTCGCTTCGACTGCTATGGAAGAAGATAGAAGGCAAAGGCTATAACTTCCAACGTCTAAAGCTTGCACCTCAAAACTCGAAACTCTCATATTCCTTCCTTACCGAAGTTGAATCCTCGGATCAAACAAAGCGTAGGAAAGATCGACCAGTAAGTTGACGAGGACGAAGGCGATGGCAACCAAAATGACACCACCCTGCACCACAGGATAATCACGCGCCAGGATGCCTTCATAAATCCAGGAGCCGATACCAGCCCAGGAGAAAATAGTTTCAGTCAGAATTGCGCCGGTCAGCAACGCCCCAAACTGTAAGCCCGCGATCGTCGTGATCGGCAAGAGTGCATTCTTGAGCGCGTGTCGCAAAATAACCCAGCGTTCTGGCACTCCTTTAGCGCGAGCGGTGCGGATATAGTCCTGAGAAAGGGTTTCTAGCATGGCGCTGCGGGTAATACGAGCGACGATCGCCAGGGGAATTGTACCCAGGGCAACGGCTGGCAAGATGAGATGCGCCAACACATCTCTAAGAACGACCCCATCTAGCCTGATGAGTGCATCCAGAACGTAGAAGCCTGTAAGGGGCTGGAAGTTAAAACCCGCTTCAACGCTGATCCGTCCGCTGGGCGGCAACCAGTGCAAATTAATGGCAAACAGATAGACCAACAGCAGCCCCAGCCAATAGACGGGCAAAGAGACACCCAGCAGCGAACCAGTCATCGCCAGGTTATCGAGCCAGCTATTTTTGCGAACCGCAGCCAGAATGCCAGCAGGCACGCCGATCACTAACGCGATCGCCATCGCCGCCACCGCTAGTTCTAACGTTGCGGGAAACCGATTGCGAATTTCGTCAGCCACAGGGATACCGCTAATGATGCTGACACCCAGATCTAAATGGAGCAGTTGGTTGAGAAACGCAAAGTACTGCACCAGCAGCGATCGGTTTAACCCAAGTTGCTCTCTCAGAGCGGCAATCTGCTCCGGTGTTGCCCGATCACCCAGGATCACAACCGCTGGATCGCCAGGGATGAAATACAAAAAACTGGATACTAGCCAGGTGATACCAACTAAAACGGGTAGTAGTCCAAGCAAACGTTTGAGAATGTAGAGCCACACAGACAATTAACTGGCAATAAGTATAAGGATGATCATTGCACGCTTAAAAAGCATCTAGAAATGATTCTAAAAGTCAGTACGGAGGCGATTGTAGACAACTGTACAGATGTAACTTAAAAGAGCTTTACATAAAGAAATCATTGGTTGTAGATCTTAACTTGCGGTTAAGACATAGCCAATGGGCGATCCCAGCCTTGTCAACAGCAAAAATCGACCAGCACTCGTCGCAGAATGAAAAACTAGATAAGAAAGAGTCATATTAAAGGTGCGAATAACAGTTTATTTTTGGGTACTAAAAGTAAGTTGAGGCACTGTTTAAGCTGCACCGAAGAAATTGTGGGTCAGCGATCGCAGCGGGTATAGAAAAACCATTTTCTATTGCCTTTTGTAAAGAGTATCAGCGCCTTAAGAATGTGCCTCAAATCAACTTTTCTTTTGGCTTGGCGATTCATTAAGATCCTCAGGAGGACAAACCTATGTCAGTACTTTTTAAAACAGACTTAGCCGAATATGCTCGTCAATGCACTTTACAGCGACGACGGTATGAGGAGTGTGTTCAGAATGCACAGCAAAGCGGCATGAACCCATCAACAGCCACTTCAGCCTGTTCAATCGGTCAAGCCAGCGATTTGGATGAATACCCTGAACGAACCATGCAGG
>JBGTJW010000250.1:0-7581 GCA_041744955.1 Stenomitos sp.
AGCCTTCTTTCGCTGCATACGCGGCAACGATTCGTTGCCGTAAATCGACAGATAGGGGGGCAGGCATGAGTGACTATTTCCGATTTCGCTGGGCTTGCTTAGGCTACCAAATTGTGGCTTACTCAATCAACAACCGCTGTAGAACGTGACTTGCTCGAACATATGCAGAAGTTTCTGCTGGAACTGGGTGTCGGCTTTGCCTTTGTCGGTAGTCAATATCGGCTTGATGTTGAGGGCGACGAGTTTTTCGTCGATCTCCTTTTTTACCACCTTGCCCTGAGTTGCTTTGTGGTGATCGAGTTAAAAACGACCGACTTTAAGCCTGAGTATTCAGGGCAGATCAACTTCTATGTCAATGTGATTGATGATAAGTTACGCCGCCCGACTGACAATCCAACGATCGGCATCGTCCTTTGCCGCTCTAAGAAAAAGGCGGTTGTCGAGTACGCGCTACGGGGTATGAGCCAACCGATTAGCGTCTCGACCTATCGCACCACGGCGGCACTACCGGACGAGTTCAAGGCGAAGCTGCCTTAGATTGAAGACCTACAACATGAGATTGAGGCTGTGGCGGCTGTGGTTGAGGAGTTCGATCGAGAGGCAGACCTAGGCTAACCAGCCTTTGGAGTGGTCATGATGGTGTTCAGAATATGCATCATGATGAGCACGATCGGTTTCCCTACAGGCGTTGATCAAGTCGCAAATTGCTTGCTACGCAGGCGTTGATGCGACATTTGAGCCACGTCGATCGCAGGTGTACACGACCACATCTCATCTAAAGACGCTGGGACTTGAGTGACAAGCATCTCTATGTCTGCTGCCATCGTAGAGAGCATCGTCTGTGCGCCCAAGTGCCCCAAAAGGCCCAAGCGAATTGCCGCTCCAACGATACCAGTGATAAAACTGTGGAGAAAGGCAAGGCTGGTGTCACGCTCGCTCAGATGCACGGCACGACCGACAACGGCAAAGATAATCGGGTGCAAGCCGATCGTTTGCCTGGTATCAATCGCGTCCTGTAATGCCTCTAGCTGTCGATCGCTCCAGGTCGATCGTGCCACCATCAACAGTGCTTGCCCACTTCGACTTTGGGCTTCACGCGTGGCTTGAATGAGGGTCTGGGCATAAAGGCAGGCATCGGCTCGTCGAATTTCGCCAAGGTCATTAGCGACACTGGCGCGATAGGCATGGATCAAAGCAACCAAATCTGAGCAGCCAACTTTATGGTGCAACAGCAGGTAAAGAAACGTTTCCACATCTGCTGCCGTGCGGATCTGGTGAGTTTGCACCAGGCTTTCTAACCCGTGAGACAGGGTAAAGGAGCCTGAGGGGAAAAAGGAGTCAGACAATTGCATCAGCGCCAGCCGAGAATCAACCATAGCGGTCGTTTATACCTCTAGTGATGAGCATGGGAAGAGAATTGTAGCGGGGCGGCGGGCGATCGCACTTCATAGTCAATGCACAAACCTGGAATCTTGACGGTTCTCACAGTAGCTTCCATCACGGCTGCATCCGCCACCATTTCCACATAAATACGATCGTTCTCCACCAGGATTGACCAATGATGATTACCCAGCACATGACCCAGATAAATAAGGTCGATCGCATGACCCGTTGCATCGCCCTGAAAGCTTAAGACCATCACCGTCTGGGCATGGAGATGAATCAACAGCAGTTGTTTTGATTGGGTGACGAACACATCGCCCGGATTCAAGGCATGGTCGCGGCTTTTCATGATACCAAGCTCAATACCTGTCGTAGAGTGGGCATGAATTCTACCTTTGGCGCGATCGTCTGTTTGCAGGTAGACCTCTAACAAGGTTCCGGCGTGTCGAGCTTGTTCCACCTGTTGCTGTAGTGCCGAGTCCGCTTGGTTGCCTAAATAGGTTTCTGCAAGAATGGTCACTTTGGCACCTCTGGTAAGGTGGGTTGACCGTTGAGCTGGCGCATTCGCGTTAGTGCATAGTTGATGTAAGCTTTGGCGATCGGCACATTTGATGCCATTATTCGCACCAACAAACCATGATAGTTGGGTAAGGGAGAACTGGCAGCAGTGAGCATTGGCTGAGTTTCGGCAAACTGCTCTAAATCCAGCTCCAGAGCGTGTAAATCGGCGTCAGGCATCACCAGAATCACACTGGCGAGGATAGGGTGAGACGCAAAAAGAGGGCTACCGGTCAAGTGACGCTTACCTTGTCCCTTTAACTGCATGGCATCAGTGAAAATCAAGTCTCCATCTGGTGTGTAGACTTTGAGCCGATTGACATACTGATGGAAGTGAAAGCATTCGCCTCGCGCCAACCGACCAGGAACCATGATGTCGCTGAGAAAGAGGCTTCCTGTAGATGCTAGCGTGACCCGCATCGTCTGTTCTAGACTGGCACTGCGGTAGAGAATGATGGGTTCTGGGACGTACTCTAAACTCGCGCCAGAGCCAATTTCAACGTCGTGGTGAAGGTAGGCACGTTGATCCACTGCCATTTGATGCACCTTCGTTGCTGATTGATCGGTGAGGTAAAGGGCAGTGCGATCGCGCAGTCGGACACTCATTTGAAATGCATCCCCTGCCAGCAGACCCGGTGACGAGTTCATGATGTAAAGGTAGGTGCGGTGGGCATCAGTTGGATCAAGTCGCAATGCTCGTGAGAGTCTGAAGGGGTAAGTGGCATACTGACGCTGCACAAAGGATTGCTGGTTTTGATCCAGCCCAATTTGGACAGCAAGCTGATTGGGGGCTGCGCGATCGAGCGCAACCAGGGGTGGATTCATTGATGGATTGATCAGTTCAGCAACCATACCTGTCGTCTACCCGTGTGCTTATTGAAGTTACTGAACCAGTGTGGCGATCGGTCGAAACAGTAGTTTGTCAAAAATAAATTGCATTACCTGATCCAGACCTTCACCTGTTTTGCAGTTGGTATAGGCGATCGGTTTACCACGTCGGCGTTCTGTGGCTTCACGGTGAATCAAGTCTAAATCGGCTTCAACGTAAGGAGCAAGGTCAATTTTGTTAATGACCACCAAGTCTGCCTGCATGAAACCAGGACCATTTTTGCGGGGTATATCATCGCCTGCGCCTACATCCAGCACAAAGATATACGCGTCGATTAAGTCATAGCTGAAGGTCGAAGCGAGATTATCACCCCCGCTTTCCACAAAAACGAGGTCGAGTTCAGGGAACGAGCGCTCCAGGTTGCGGATCGCCAGCAGATTCATGGTGGGATCTTCACGAATGGCAGTATGGGGGCAACTACCTGTTTCCACCCCAATGATACGATCGGCAGATAAAAAGCCTTTGCGCTTGAGGCGATCGGCATCTTCCTGCGTCAGCAAATCATTGGTAACGACGGCAACTTCAATGCCTTGCTGCATCAGCAACGGCACCAACCGTTCCAGCAGTGCCGTTTTACCACTGCCAACGGGTCCCCCCACCCCTAAACGAGCCACCGTTTTTTGCATCTTTGCCTTCACGCTGGATTTACTGAAACAGTCCTTACTCGAAACACCCTTTAGCGAAACATATACAGCCGACCCAGCGGCACCCGCGAGACGGGTTCACAGGTGGCAATGTCGCCATTTACCCGCACCTGAAAGGTATCTGGATCAACCTCAATCTCTGGGCAGGCGTTGTTATGTAACATATCCGCTTTGCTTAATGACCGAGTACCCTTAACAGGTAACAGTTGTTTACGTAGCTTCAGCTTATCGGGCAAGCCCTGATCTAATGCGGTTTGAGTGACAAAGCAAAACGATGTGGATTGCTTGGCACTGCCAAAACTGCCCCATTGAGGACGGTAGAGAATCGGTTCACAGGTCATCAGCGAGGCATTGGATTCACCCATCGGCGACCAGGCAATAAAGCCGCCTTTGATGATGAGTTCGGGCTTGATGCCAAAAAAGCCCGGTTGCCACAGCACAATATCCGCCACCTTTCCGGGTTCGATGGAACCGATATGAGCATCAATGCCACAGGTTTTTGCTGGATTGATGGTGTACTTTGCTAGATAGCGTAGAATGCGCTGGTTATCATTGCGCTCATTATCTTCCGGCAGTGCCCCGCGCTGGTCTTTCATCTTGGATGCCAACTGCCAGGTACGACAGATGACTTCGCCAATGCGCCCCATGCCCTGACTGTCCGAACCCATCATGCTAATTGCGCCCATATCGTGCAGGATGTCTTCTGCCGCGATGGTCTCAGCCCGAATGCGTGATTCGGCAAAGGCAACATCCTCCGGTACTCTGGGGTTCAGATGATGACATACCATCACCATATCCAGGTGTTCATCAAAGGTGTTAACGGTATAGGGATTGGTGGGATTGGTGGAAGAGGGGAGACAGTGGCTGTAACCCGCGACCTTAATGATGTCGGGAGCGTGTCCACCGCCTGCGCCTTCGGTGTGATACATATGGATGGTGCGTCCCCGAATGGCTGCCATTGTATCTTCCACATAGCCCGACTCATTCAAGGTGTCGGTGTGAATTTGTACCTGAAGGTCGTGTGCATCGGCAACCGAAAGACAGGTATCGATTACAGCAGGCATAGCACCCCAGTCTTCATGGATTTTAAGACCGATCGCGCCCCCTTCCACCTGCTCCACCAAACTGGCAGGCAAGCTGGAACTCCCTTTGCCGAGAAACCCAAAGTTCATGGCAAAGCCTTCGGAGGCTTGCAGCATCAAACCCATGTTGTAGGCACCACCCGAACAGATACCCACCGTCACCGGACCCAAGCCGCCGCCAATCATCGTTGTCAGCCCGCTAGAAAGCGCTTCGGCACAGAGTCCAGCGCTGTCAAAGTGAACGTGACAATCAATGCCGCCGGGAGTCGCAATCAGTCCTTCTGCCGATCGCACATCGGTATTGGCGCTAATCACCAGGTTGGGCTGTACGCCATCCATCACACCGGGATTACCTGCTTTACCAATGCCCACAATCCGACCATTCTTGATACCAATATCCGTTTTAACAATGCCCTGCACCGGGTCCATCAGTACGACATTGGTGATCACCAGATCCAATGCACCGTCGGCAGCCGTCACGCCCGGAGCCAACCCCAAACCATCGCGCAAGGTTTTCCCACCCCCAAAGACGCATTCGTCACCATAAACAGTAGTGTCGCGCTCAACTTCAGCGATTAAAGAGGTATCGCCTAACCGAATGCGATCGCCCGTTGTAGGACCAAATAACTCGGCATAGCGCTCCCGACTAATTTCCATGATCGTTCTCCGCTGACACATTCACCGCAGACTCGTTCACCGCAGACTCGTTCACCGGAAAACGTGTGCTGTAGCCCAGCGATCGCACGCGCTCTAGTGCCGTTGCTTTCGAGTCAGGTGCATCTAATGCTTGATTCACTAGGCTATTGAGTCCATACATGGAGCGTGTACCGCCAATCGCCACAAGTACCACCGTTTTGGTGTCACCAGGTTCAAACCGTACCGCTGTCCCTGCCGGAATATCCAGCCGGAAGCCATACGCTTCCGCGCGATCAAATTGCAAGGCGCGGTTCACTTCAAAAAAGTGATAGTGAGAACCCACTTGAATAGGGCGATCGCCCAGGTTAGCCACTGTTAAGGTTTTAGTTTCCCGCCCAGCATTGAGTTGCAGGGTTCCAGGCGCACATAACACTTCGCCCGGAAAGGCGTTTGAGTCAGTGGTCATGGCATCAAACTCCAGCACTACGAATGGGATTGTGAATACTGATCAGCTTGGTGCCATCGGCAAAATGGGCTTCCACTTGGATCAGTGGAATCAGCTCAGTGACACCTGGCAGCACGTCGTCGATCGTCAGCAACGTTGCGCCTTCAGACATTAGCTGCGCCACACTTTTGTCTTCGCGTGCGCCCTCGATCATGACATCTGTAATGTAGGCGATCGCCTCTGGCACATTCAGCTTGAGACCCTTTTCCTTACGACGACGGGCAATTTCTGCCGCCGTAAAAATCGTTAACCGCTCCATTTCTCTGGGAGTTAAGTACATATCAACTCTCCATAACCCTTGATACCCCCCGCATTACACTGCTTCTGTCGAAATTGGTAAGTAGCAAAAGTTACAAAAGCATCTATCAAGCCTGTCAGGAGGTAACTCCTGACAGGCTTGGCTAAACAAGCAGTTCCGACAGACGATGATCCAGAATCACACGTATCATTGCCATACCCGTCGCTGCCGCCATCATCTCAACGGTCATTTCCGGTAAAGTCAAAAGCCTTTACAGCTCCAACTCATAGATTTGAGCAATCTCATCCGATTGGATACCTAGATATGCCAGCGTTTGCTGCTGCGTCGCATGACCAAACGCTTCCATCAGCAGTGGGATCGCCGTACCGCGCTCTAAGCGTTGCCAATAGCCCCATGTCTTCCGCAGCGTATGACTACCGTAGTTGCCCTTCAGCCCCACATCCTGGCACCAGGTCTTCACCCGTGTACTCATTGTCTCCACTGTCAAGCAACCCCGTTGCCCCGTGAAGAGATAGTCTTCCGGTTGCAAGTCCCTGATCGCTAACCAAGCTTGAATCGCCGCGACAGCCGTGGCATTCAACGTTACTGGACGGTACTTATGCGTTTTGCGTTGCTTCAGGTCAAGTACATCTCCGGCTCGTAACGCTTGCACCTGACCGACCTTCAGCGACAGCAACTCATTGGCACGATACGCCGTGTTAATGCCCAGCGTAAACAGGCATAGATCACGGGGACGGTCTGCCAGAATTTTTTTGATCCGGGCTATCGCCTTTCTATCCCGAATCGGCTCCACCTTAATCGTTGATCCGGCAGTCGGATGATTGGGATTTTGACCCTTGGGAAACGGCATCATGATCACCCTTTCACTTGATTAACTTCCCCACATTTTAGCCTGAATACTTAGTCAGTGAGCCACCGTCTAATTTTGGCCCGTCTCCACCGCGCTACACTCAAAGTCAACCGCAGCCGTCTTTCTATCCTACTCCTCTACCCATTAACTATTGACGAGAAGTTAATGAGTGTTGGACGAGCCTCCAGGGAGCACCCGTGCTTGCTCCCAAAGCGCCATCGGAGGCAAGCACGCTGGCAGCCTGCTGTCGCACCAGGGGAAAAATCTAGCGAAAATCTAGCGAAGTAAGGCTAAAATCAGGAAACATTACCGCTCTTGACTGCTGCCGCTATGCGTCAACACATTTCAGTCCCCGCACCAAAGTTTGATCTCTACGAAATCGTTAAACTGCACTGGAATGACCGCACTGCACAAGGACGAGTCGTTAAACGCTGGCTTGATTTCAATGAGCAGCTTTGGTTTTATGAGCTTGCCAATATTGGCAACGAGCGGCTCTTTCCTGAAGAGGCGCTTGATTTTATCGTGCAACCACAGTCAGGTACAAAGTAGGTTCCATGCCTAAAGGAATGGTCCAGAAGTGCCGAGCGTGCGCCAAGCTCTCAGCCAATGAGGCGATCGTGCTCTACGGTGCGGTGGGTACTGGCTGCTGGGTGCAAGCCATTTGCCCTAAGCGTCGTTACTACTATCGCAACCGCGATTTGCTCAACAAAAAGCGGCGTAAGGGTACAACCAACGACCCGATCGAACTCTTGCCTCCCAGCGCCCCGGCTGCAAT
>JBGTJW010000251.1:0-12801 GCA_041744955.1 Stenomitos sp.
GCAACTCAATTCTTATCTCATGTTCGATGGCAATTGTGAAGCCGCATTCAAGTTTTACGAACAATCTCTTGGTGGCAAGATCACCATGATGATGACACACAAAGAGGCTCCCTCCGCAGAAGAGATTGCACCGGAATGGCAGGACAAAATTATGCACGCCTGCCTTGATCTGGGAGAGCGCTTGTTAATGGGATCTGACTGCCCACCGGGATATTTTGAAACTCCGCAAGGCTTCTACGTACAAATTAGCGTGCCTGAAGTCGCTGAGGCAGAACGAATTTTTCATGCTCTTGCAGAAGACGGCAAGGTGAAAATGGCGATCGCTCAAACGTTCTGGTCTGTTCGCTTTGGCATGTTGATTGATCAGTTTGGTACACCGTGGATGGTCAACTGTGAGCAGGTCGTTTGAGCTTTTTACCGCCTCCCAACCTACTTTCAGCTTTTCACAGATAAATTTCAAAGCACTACGCAGGAGAAATCATGAGTACTCAAATTTTCGTCAATTTACCTGTTAAAGATCTCCAGCAATCGATCGCGTTCTTTACAAAACTCGGCTTTCAGTTCAATCCCCAATTCACCGATGAAACTGCCACCTGCATGATTGTCTCCGAGAATATCTTCGTAATGCTCCTGACCTATGAGAAGTTCAAGGCATTTACACCAAACGCGATTTGCGATGCCACAAAAAGTACCGAAGTGTTGACGTGCTTATCGGTTGAGAGCCGAGCAAAAGTGGATGAGATGGTTCGTGAAGCAGTTGCTGCTGGTGGCATAACCTATAACGAACCTCAAGACCACGGATTCATGTACGGTCATGGTTTTCAGGATTTAGATGGTCATATTTGGGAGCTGATTTATATGGAACCCAGCGCGATCAAGCAGGCGGAATCGACCAAGGAAAAGGTAGAGGTATAAGCCGCACACTTCGTCCTGCTTCAACCATTACACTATGAGGATTCACCATGATTCAGAACGCAATTGCCCATCCAAAAGTTGCTGGCAGAGACGAGTGGCTGACTGCTCGTAAGACATTGCTGGAACATGAAAAAGAGTTAACCAAGCATCGCGATCGCGTCAATGCAGAACGACGCAGGCTGTCAATGGTCAAACTTGAAAAGGAATATATTTTTGAAGGATCAGAGGGTTCCACAAAGCTCATTGATCTGTTTGATGAACGAACCCAATTGATCATCTACCACTTCATGTTTGCGCCAGAGTGGGAGAAAGGCTGTATGGGCTGTACAGGCTATGTGAATGCCTTGGGTGATCTGTCAATGTTGAATCAGCGTGATACAACCTTCGTGCTGGTTTCCCGTGCCCCGCTACCCAAGCTGGAAGCCTACAAGGATCTGAAGGAATGGACGGTTCCCTGGTATTCCTCCTTTGGCAGCGATTTCAACTACGATTTCCACGTCACGCTGGACGAAGCCATTGCACCCATTAAATACAACTATCGAGACAAAGCTGAGTTAGAGAAATTAAATGGACCGAATGTGATGCAGGGTGAGAGCCACGGTCTCAGTGTTTTCTTTCGCCTGGGTGAAAATGTTTTCCATACTTACTCAACCTATGCCCGTGGCGTTGAATCCCTCACCGATACCTACAGCCTGCTGGATATGACTCCTTACGGACGACAGGAAGACTTTGAGGATTCCTCACCTGGGTATCCGCAAAAGCCAACGTATAGGTAAAAGTGGCACTTTTTAAGCGCTTTTAATGCGATCGCAAGCCTCTATCATTCATCACAAGGAGATAAAAAATGGAAACCATCCAAACCGAACAAACCTCATCCATGCCTGCTCAACCGCAAAAAGAACATCAATGGCTTCAGAAGCTAGTTGGTGATTGGACCTATGAAATTGAAGCGATGATGGGACCCGATCAACCTCCTGTAAAATCAACAGGAATTGAGAATGTACGATCGCTGGGTGGGCTTTGGATTTTAGCGGAAGGGCAAGGCGAGATGCCCGGCTGTGGTCCTGCAACGACCCTGATGACCCTTGGCTACGACCCACAGAAACAGCGTTATGTGGGCACCTGGGTCGGATCAATGATGACGTATCTCTGGCGATACGATGGTGAACTAGACGCAGAAGAAACGGTGCTAATGCTCAACTCTGAGGGACCGGTCATGACGGGTGAGGAGAAACTCGGAAAGTACAAAGACGTGATCGAGTTCAAGAGCGACGATCACCGGGTCTTGACCTCCCATATGTTGCGCGATGATGGGCAGTGGCAACAGTTCATGACCGCTCATTACCGGCGAAAGCAATCAGATGTCCTGTTCCGTTGATGAGACCAAGTCCTGCTCAAAGGTTCAGCCAAAGCATGACATCCAGCATGGCTCGGAAGAGTTGCAGGTAATTGAAGCTGCGATCGCGGGGTTGAATGAACCTCAGCGTTGACGTAGCGCGGACAGGTTACACTACCGCAGCCAATGCAAGTACCTTCCTATCGTCCCTACAGTTTCAGGAGTCTTATGTACAGCCTCGGCTGTACATAAGACTCAATAGCATGATTGGGTTCAGTCCAAGTGCTACCGCTGCTGCCAACCATGCGCTTTTCTTGGGTACAGTGAGCAGTTTCTTCTGTACACAGCCCAACACCACTCACTACTCACCTTAGGCGGCGCTCATTACCTAAGAAACAACTTCTGTACCTAAGAAAACAATTCCCCAACTGAAAGCGATGGCTTTGCCTTCTCCTTTCATTCCACTTGCCGCAACTGCTTGCCCACATACCGACTCTTTAGCTTGCCATCATCCCGCCAATAAGCATACCAATAGGGACCGTGTAACTCGCCCTGCGCTCCAGCACACTTGCAGCCCACTTTGCCACAACGCACCCGTTCTAATTGATAGAGACGATCGCCCAAGCGTTGCGTCTCTACGATCTCGCGACTATTTGCCCCGCCTGACGCTGGAGTGCTTGCTTGTTGCTCCAGCGCTTGCACAATAGCACCCAGCTCGGCATAGAGTTGCCTCGCCTGCTCCAGGTTGAGCTGCTGGAGCGCGGTACGGAGTTTGTCGAAGTTGGATCGCTGAGGCATTGTTTCTTAGGTACAGAAGTTATTTCTTAGGTACAGAAGTTGTTGAGCAACGTGATGATGATCGTTAAGTAACAGAGCTTTGGAGGCGGTTGCCTAGCCGGGACTAAGATGTGTTGCACTCAAGCTGTACACAAGAAAATGATTTGTACATAAGAGTTTTGGAGAGAAGGAGGTTCCGTGTTCTGGCAGGAGCGAGAGCACCGCTGACTCAATACCCAAAGCCTCAGTGCCCAAGGCATCAAGCCTTTGTCGATCGACATTGAGCAGTGCGGCAACCCGTTACGCCAGCCGAGAGCTGCTTCACCCGCACTCTCCAACAACTTGCTCTTCTAGCCATAACCGCCAGCGTGCCAACTCTCGATCATCGAGATGAGCCTGACTGCGTTTACCAAACAGTGTCCACAAGTGATCGCTCACCTGAGTGCATGTCCATTGCAAACGCTGAAGCAGCACCGCGATCACCGCCAGTAAGTCTGCTAGATGAAGAGGGCGATCGTCCAGATTGGGTTGTTCTGGCATGGGGAAAGACGCGCACACTTGCGGCACAAGACCGGGATTCCTTTTTGCCCACACGAAGGCTTCAGCCATCAAAATGGGATCACCTGACTCCAAATATTGCTGCATCCGGGCTACATAGGCAGCCGCTCGCGCTTCGACTTTCGCGACCTTGAGCGCGTCCAAGGTCGCTTTCGTCTCGGCACCAGTGACACCCTGGCTCTCAGGCATCACAGGGAAGCCAGCACCGAAAAGACCTCCCCCTGTGGAAATCCCCCTGCACCCCCCTGCTTCAATCAATCTACTGCCTTCGGATGCTTGCTGAGGCGCATCCGAGCCAGCAGGGGTTATAAGCTTATTGGTGGTGGCTGGTTGTAGCAAACCCTCTGGAGCGGCTTCTGCCTGTTGCAAAGGGGCAGGATTTTCAACATCAGGGTGTAATGCCTGGGTCGATGGAAGTGCTGGTGGCTCCGTTAGAAACTGGGGGTGCCACAGGTCTTTGTGCTTCGTGAGGGTGCTCTGGCTGATGCCATATTGGATGATGGCGTTGCGACGGGCGGTGATGCCGCTGGGCAGGTTGCTGCTGTTAAGCAGGTCGGCGATCGCTTGCGTGATGCGGGTACGGGCAGCATCTTGCTGTTGCTGGTTCCAGTTCGATGCCGTACTCTTTTTCGTTTCGGGCTGGTCACCATAGTGGTAGTAATGGCTGGCTTCAATGCTTCGTGCCCACTCCACGACCTTCTTGTCGAGTTCGTGCTGATGACGACACCACTCGGCATAGCCAGGGAGCGCCTGGGCGATCGCAATGACTGCTTTGATCAGTGCTTCGCCTGCTAAGGGGGAGCCACCGTTGATGACATGATGAAAGACGTACTCCCGCATCGTCAGCCGCCCTAGCAGATAGTTGGTCTGTCCGGGTCCCGTCCAACCAGCCTCGATCTCCGTGTCTAAATCGCTCAGGAATTTAGCCGCATTTTTGGAAAGTCGTTTGTAGTATTTACGCTTGCGGGTTCGCAGCACTTGCGCGAGGGTCTCGCTGGTAAGGGTATTGCGTGTCTGGGCGAACTGCCAGCGCCGCACGAATTCGTTGGTGTCGGTGTAGGTTGATTCCCAATCGCAGTTAAGGATGTAGGAACCAGGTTCCTGGAGCGGTAGACGATGAGCGGCAAAGAGGCTCGGTTCGCTGTCGGTGACGTAGAGCTTGAGGTTGGGGAAGAGTTCGAGTTGACCAGGGGCAAGCTGGAAGCCGCTATGTTCTAGCAATGCCGTGGTCGCGTCTGCCAGTTGATAGGAATTTTGCGCTTCCTTAAAGGGGAAGTACAGGTGGATACCACCACTATAGGAACTGGTGCAGGCGATCGGCGTGACCAACTCTAGTCCTTCTAGTGCCCCTAACAAACGCGGGATCGCTTGTAGGTCTTGTTGGGGATGGTAGGGGCTCGCAATGTCAATGTCGAGCAGCAGATAGTTGGTACTCTGACCGCAGCGCACGCCATAAAGGTCTTTTCCTTGGCGCAGCACCCGATCGCTCAAGGGGTGCTTCTTCTCGGTCTTCCAAGCAGGTTTCTCACCAGGCTGCGGGCGCTTGGACCAGATGTAGTCGTAGCGATGCGGAAACAGCGCCAGAAAGTCGTCTGCCCATTCCCGCACGTATGCAAATGGGGAGCGAGAGACGCTGCTAAAACGAGTTGAGATCAAGGTGCTCATCGAGCCTTCACTCTTTTTTGACAGAAAATGGATGCCAAATTCTGTCAGATCTTCAAAAACCCGTTTTGCGGACGATCAGTTTATTTAAACTGATCAGGCTGTAGTAAAAGTGCTGAAAGGCTTTCTCTGCAAAGATCGTACTGTACCCAATGTGAGCCAATCCGGGCTTTTTGTGAGTTGATCCGGGTCTTTTTGTGAGCACATTCGGGGGCTACTGTAGTATCCTCAAATCTCTTCTAGCACTGGGTTTGAAACTAATTTCGAGCAGTTTTTTCTTTACTACAAGACAGCTTTGTAGTGATCTACCGCTTGAGTCAATGAGTAGCTGAGATCTTTTTGTGAGCTGATTCGGGTATTTTGTCAACTGAAGCTAGTCACGATCATGCTTTGAGAATCTTGCTGGGCGGTGCTTACAGTCCAGTATAGAGAGTCCTACTTTTACTACAAAGTTAACTTGTAGTAAAGTAGGACAGCTTGCGAGAGGTAGAAAGAAATTTGTGAGCGGATTCGGGCAGATTTATAGATGCGGATTGAGTCCCTATATAAGCTTGAAAGCACTGTTTTTCAGCACTTGTAGCCGAACATGGAGTGAAAAGCTCTTACTACAAACTGAGTCTGTAGTAAAGCTATGTAATTAAAGCCTTAATCCTATTCGACATTGGAAGGGCGATCACCCTAGTTTTGACCATTCCACGTTTAACCCAAAAGCTTCGCACTGATGTGCGCTCAGGGTTTCCAGAGTATGAGTGCTCTAAAATTTATATTCACAGCTTTAAGACTGATCTTAAAACTGCTTCTACTTCCGGGGTTGGTTCTCGCCGACCAGATTCAAGATGAGAAATCAACTGTTGGGAAACACCTAAGGTACCTGCGAGCTTGGCTTGGCTCCACCCTTTACTCTTGCGAGCTTCGCGGATCTGGTCAGCAGAAAGGGGAATGGCTGGCACAGCAGTAAGTTGCGGCTTCGGTTGGCGGCGATCGCTCAACCTACCACCTTTTCTACGCTCTAACAACTCTGGGATTGGTTCAGGAGGGCGAATAGTAAGCTTGCTGGAAAGCAAAACGTTGATGTAACCTTTGGGCTTTCGTGACTGGCTGTCAGGTCTGAGCGATTCGGGGTAGCTCTGATCAAAATCAACAGTCCAGCTCAGTTTCATCAGAGTTTTCAGAGCTTCATTCCATTGGTCTACCAGATCTCGAGCTTTGTAGCGGTCTTGTAGCGCTTGCTCTAGCTTGGTATGGTAGCCAACTAAAAGTGATCCAAGGAGTGTTCTGACTCTGTACTCCCCAGAGGTATGAATGCGGCTCTCCATCGTGAGGTGAAGGGCTAGGCGCAGGGCAAGTTCATTATGGTAAGGATCAATCCTCAAAACGCTTTGAGCTAAGTAACCAAACTGATGGAGGGCTTCTTTAGCTTTTGCACCACCGCGATTGAGAAAGCCCTTTGTCCAAAGCCCTGGCTGCACTTGAAGCTCAACCTTCTCCAAATTCTCTATCTTCCCGGTCAGCAAACTCTTCTGTCCAGTCGCACTAATACTGATATTCCACATCCGAGAAGTTTGCACCGTTACCTGGGTTCTACGCCGACTGATCTGCCCTTCTTTCCACTCAACCTTCACCAGTAGGCAGTCTAAAGCAAAGGCACAACTCGCTAATTCAGACAGTTTTTGGCTAAGAGGAATATCCTTGCGGTTGTTCCAGCCAAGGTTCCGAATGACATCCTCCCCAGATAAGGTAAAACTACCGCTCCAGGGTTCTTCCTGATTCATCGCGTGGGCTGCCAAAATCAATTGGAGCTTGACGGTATTAAACCCAAAATTATTGATGATCTTCTCAGCCGCATCCCAAGGCAGTGTAGTGACATCACCAGGGTTTGAAATGTAATGCTCGATGTAGTTCTGGGGATTGCTTTTAGCAATTTTAGAGAAGACTGCCACACCATCTCGATCGCGCCAAAGATCCCTTCTGAGCTGCGACTCTAAGGAGCTGATGAAGGGTGCGCCTGTAGGGATTGGCTCAATCACTTGGTTGAGAAAAAGTTCGGCTTCTTTGGGAGAGTTGATAATACTCGAAGTGATGAGGTCTTCTAATTCACCGTTTAGCAATCTGATGCGGCTTTCTAGCCTTTCCAGTTCCTTCTGAAATTGATCATATTGATCCTGGTAAGCAAGCGGTTTAGAAATGGTTGAGAACACATTCGAGATTTCATCAACAATCTTACTGCCCGTTTCTAGGCGAGCTTTGCTGAGTTTAATGTCGTTGACTAACTGGTCTGACAATTCATGCTCTCGAACAACTTGGAGACACGTTTCAGCACCTTCGAGCCACTCAAAAACACGAGTAACATCCGTACTCCATAATTCGGTAAAGCGGTTCCAATCTGTTAAATCGATGGTTTCCAAAGCACTCATAGCTCAGGTCTTAAAGAGGTTGCTGCTGCTGTCAGAATACGCTTATTGTAGTCTGGCTTGTCTATTCCGCGACCCCTCGCCGCTGCCCCTGACTGGCAAGCGGTTGAGGTTCCAAGAGTCTGGGGGCTTTCCACAGGTGTCCCCGGTGAAGTTATGACTCAGCAGTCTGATAAGGCGAAGCAACAGCTTGCTAAGATGCGGGTATGGTTAGAGAGTGGTGACCCGATTTTGGTCGCGGAAGCCCAGCAGTGCTTACCGTTCAAGCACAGCAAGAGTCAGTCAGTCTCGTCAGCACGGACGTTGTGGCACCGGAGCCAGCCGAAGGTTGTTTGAGCGAGGGAGTAGTGATGTCAGGTGGGTTTGGACGCGTGCAACCGCAACGTCGAGGTGGTAAGACCGCTTTGCAGGAGATCCGGCAACTGAGTGTTGCGCCTCAATCACCAGTGCAAGAGCCTGAGGTGAATCCGGCTATGCAGGCAGAAGTGGAAGCGTTCTTTGCTCAGTACCAGCAAGAACATCCAGAAGCACTGGCTTTGGCTTGGTCTGCTGGTGTTTATAACCCACTGGCAAAGGTGGATTTGCTGGCAGCGGGTGCCCGTTACTTAGAGCCTGAGGAGGAAGACTGGCTGGCTCTGGCACGTCTGGTGGGCTGGCTCTTGGTTGAAGATAAACTCGATGCCATCTACTTTACAGCGCCACCACCGGACTTTGCGTTGGAGCAAGCGGACTGGTATGTGCGATCGGACTTGACCACGTTTCTAGAGTCACCCGTGCTGTTGCGTGATGTGGTGCAGCAGTATCCCATGACTGAAGCGAGCCTTCGAGGGGCGATCAACCAGCGAGTGCAGCAATTGGGTTGGACGTTGGAGCAGCGTACTCGCTTTGTGCTGTCACTGTTTCAGCGGTCGGAAGCGGATCTGACTGAGGGTGATTGGGAACTCTTTTTGTTTGAACTGCAAAGCCAGCTACAAGGTAGACGCTAACGTGAGGAACGCAAGTTGGGAGTGCTTAGTAACAGACGCTACTGGCAATGTCTTACTTGGCTGCGTCGCCATCCTTGCAAGGCTTATACCGTTCATGGAGTGATCGCAACTTGGTGAAGAAGCGATCACGGAGGCGCTCTGATCCGACAATGACGCAATCTTCCCCATAGGGTAGAATTTCGCGGAAGAACCAAAAGGTATTGGTGATGCGCCGCATGACTCGACGGGTGTTAGGTTGATCTGGCAGCCACTCACTCAACGTATCTTCGGGTTCTGCCTGATAGGCAAAGGCTAAGCCGCCAAACAAGTGTATCTCTGCTTCAAGGGTGTCTAACTCAGAATGCCATTGTCCACGCGCAGAGGCTAAGGCGGCATCAGGAATGCGATCGAGTCGCAGACTCCAGTTGTGCTGCAACTCTGGCAAATCCTGGTTGCCTTCGGTTTGGTCACACCAACATTCCAGGTATTGTCGCTTTTCTCGAAAGGTGATTTTGGCATGGCGAATGGTGAACATCCACGGGCGATCAGCGGCATCACGATAGGTCAGTTGAAAAGGTTGCTGCTGGCGAATGTACTGATCAATCTCTAGCCGCCAGGGAAGGATAGGGGTTGCCAGTAGCAGCTCGATTGCACTACGTAAGGGCAGCGTTAATTCACTGCGTTCGAGCAAAAGCTGAGCGATCATCCGGGCTTCGTCAAGTTGCCCAGTATCAGTGAGCGATCGCATAGCTTGCTGGAGTGCCCGAATGCGATCATCTGACCAATCGTTGTTGCGTCCAAGCAGCAACTCTCGACGGGCGATCGCTTCCACCAGTCGAGAAATGTTGGGGCGATCGCCCCACATCATTCCCTGTTCGAGTGCAATCTGCTCTAACTGCGTTTTATCGCTATCCGAAATCGACAGCGTAACCGACTCACCACGACGACCCATTGCTTCCTCTATTTGTACGTACACTTTGTACTGAACAGTTTCTATTTTCGCTGCCAATATAGAACTAACGCAACCTGTCACGTACATCTCAACTCAAAGTCGATCTGTAATCGGTCAAAGTATTCCCTAATGTCATTACTCAATCGGGTTCCAAAGACGCTCGAAGATCACTACTTCCAGGAAGTTCGCCCTAAGCTTTATGAGCTGCATGGCAAACACCGACAGCGCCGCGTTCGAGAGAGTCGGACTTTGGCTGAACACTTAGATTCGGCGTGTCAATTCAGTTTGACAGTCAGCCGTTTAGCGGATGTGCCAGAGCCGCAAAGAGCCGTGCTGCTGGCAGCAACAGCCGTTCATGATCTGAATAAGCTGGATGGGGCAAACGGGCGTAACGTGAAAGCGCTGGCAAGAAATCAGACCTTTCTCAAAGAACAGCTAGAGCAGGCAGGCGTTGCCGCTTTAATGCAAACCGATGCAGATTTGGAACTGGCACGGAAATTAATTGAGCGGCATTCTGGGCATAACGTCAGTGATGGTGCGAGATTTCTGCCAGAAGACCCGCAAATTGAACGATGGGCATCCATTCTGCGAGCAGCAGATTTATTTGATTTAGAGCTAACAGAAGAAAAGCTGGCTCAGAAGATGCGGACGGAGTTAATTCATGCGCTGGGTCGTCCCTGTGAGTTGTATCGAGTCAGGATCACAGAAGACCGAGGGTATATTACTGCCCTGCTTTTGAGCGCCTGTGAGGACGTATTGCATCAACATCAATACAATGTGCTGTCAGTGTTTCCCGGTGGCATTCTAGTTGAAGGGATAGCAAATTCGGACTTGGACTTGACCGCAGAAATCGCTGCTGTTTGGCAAACCAAAATTGATCAGGTCTTTGGTGGCAATATTGAGCAGTTGGTCAGAGCGACTAAGGATGGAGTTAAAGTCTCTAATCAAGCTGTGCAGCACGATCGCGATGAAGTGTTGAATGTAGTGCTGGCACTTTTGGAGAAAAAGAAAGCTGGCTTCAAATTAGAGAAAGTTCAAGGGGATGTCGAAAAATGGGGCAACCAAAAAGTGGAGCCTACGGCATTACAGACGGCGTTAGAAGCGGGACTTGCTGCCGTTGCCAGTGCAGAGGATTTTGGCATTTCAGAAGGGATGAAAGCCGCTTATCTCAGCTACCGAGAAGTGGAGCCAGAACTAACTCCCAAACAAGCTTGGGATCGAATTGCGGCTCATGCCGGTTTATCGGAGCCGCAGCGCTTGGCGTTGGAACCATTTGATGCCCTGTATGGGCGCTCGCTCTTTGCTGCCAAAGCCTCGCCGACTGGCATACAGGGAGTCATTGTGGCGTTGCAGGAATCGTTAGAGCTACGCAATGGCGAGACTCAAGCGGGTCCTGCCGATGTGTCAGAAGAAGTCATCACAGCAGTGCAGCGATCGCTCAGTTGTCCTTTTGTCAGAAATGCCGCTGGCAGCAGTGAATTAGCCGCTTACATTGACGCAAACCCACGCCAGCGTTGTTCTCTAGGGGCAACCATTAGCGAAACGAGCACACTCAGTTCTGACAAAATGCCGATCGGAACAAAAGTGCAAATGTTCTCCAATCGTCTACCCGGTGGGATGACGAGTGATCCAGTAAGACAAGCTGAACCAATGGCAGCCCTTGCTTATCAACTGATGACGGTTGGCGCTCATTTTCCAGTCGCGAAAAAGGAGCCACCTTATTATTTACACTTCGCGTTGCCGCAAGGTTCTTGTCCAGATCTACTGAGAATTTGGCGAGATTGGTTGGAAGATACAGCAGCAACCAACGCTGAAGGTGGACCCGTCACCATGGATGAACTGAGGCTTTATCGAGATAAGGTGATCGCCTTCAAGGCAAACAAAGTTGTTGGCTTTGCTTTGCCGAAGCGACGCGATTTTGTCCATGCCACAGTGACTATTCCCATTACCTGGGGAGATACTACAGCATCATTGTCTCTGTTGAAATCATTGCGCTTAGCATTAGAGCTTTCATTAGCACCAGAATTTGGGTTTCCCTTTGTACTCAGTGCTGGACTGCAAGTAGATATCACAACCAACATTTTTGGTTGGGTTGAAGGCATCCCTTCAGCACTGCAACCTCTCTTGAGAATCGAAGACTCTCAACTCGGAATTGGGATGTATGACCGCTTTGAGGCGGAAGAAATTCTTAACCGGTTGCGGTGCTTATCAGATTTGGCGATCGCGATCGTCAAATTGTCGAAATTAGATGACTGCCTTTATGACCTTGCCCGTGCCTGTGCCGAGCCATTTAGCCTTTACTTCGTGCTGTTGCGCTGGATTTTGCGAGAGCAAGATGACCCCAATCTTGGCTTTAACTGGAATCGAATTCGGGAACCCTTACACATCTTACTGAGGAGCCTTATGCCAAACGATCATTCTGCATTAACCAAGTACTTAAAAGAAGCGGCTCAAATTGCCGCAGAAGCCAAACTCTGGGGAAGTTCTGCCGAGAAGCGAACGTCCCTCGCAGAACCTTTTACAGAATTCACCACAGCCGCTCGTTCTCAAAAAGCTTATATGGATTTGGACTTTATGTTCGCGGCGCTAGTACAGAAATACCATACTCGCCTCGATCGCATTCGAGAACATGGCGTGGGTTTGACTAAGTTGGAACACATTAAAAGCTACTACACTGTGATTCGCAAACTTTATGAAGAAGTCTATCAAGGTCGTCCAGATAAGCTGTTGAGCGATCAGAAAAACCTGGAAGCCGCCTATCTCTTTTTCTTAGAAGAAGCGCGTCGAGACGTGAGAGCAAAGGCGGAAGCCAGCAAACAAGCGGAAGTCGGCAACCAAGGGGCTGAAGAAACGGCTGCCTAGCCATGGATTTGTCATTCGTTGATCCATTACTGAGGAATTTGTTATGTCGATCGAAAAACTGAACCCGTTCTTTGCCGCTACCTACGAAAACTTTCCCAAAGGTCGCACGATCGGTTTAGTGGTTCTGAGAACTTCTTTGTCTGAATTGATTCTAAGAACTGAAGGCACTGGCGAACCCATGTGCCGCGAGTTTGTATCCGCTGGATTAACATCGGAAACTCGTACAGCGGTTGTTGATTGAGTAAGCCACAATTTGGTAGCCTAAGCAAGCCCAGCGAAATCGGAAATAGTCACTCATGCCTGCCCCCCTATCTGTCGATTTACGGCAACGAATCGTTGCCGCGTATGCAGCGAAAGAAGGCT
>JBGTJW010000252.1:0-4252 GCA_041744955.1 Stenomitos sp.
ACTTAGTCCCAGGCGAAAGTAATGAATCACGTCGTAAAGCTCTGCTAGCTTTTCTTCGGGGATGTCTTGTAGTTCCTGGATGATTTTCTGAATCAGCATGAATCAATCGCTCCGGTGGTTGGTGATGAATCAATTCGTCAGGGTTCTGCTTCGTTCATGATGGCTCATCTTGTGAGGATTGCAAACGGCGGCGGGCAGAAGCGATCGCGTCATGCAGCTTGTTTTGCAGCACTTCTTTGAGAGGCAGAACGGTCAGGTATTCGGCAACATGGATGCCGCTTTTATCGAGTTCTAGTAGCTCGATCTGCTCTTGCTTTTTGCCTGCACATAAGATGATGCCCAGTGGCGGTTGTTCATCACTTTCCTGGTCGTATTTGGCGAGCCAGCGCAGGTAAAGCTCCATCTGGCTTTTGTATTCGGGGCGGAAGTTGCCCAGCTTTAGCTCGATCGCGACGAGGCGTTTGAGTTTGCGGTTGTAGAACAGCAGGTCGATGTAAAAATCATCGTTGTCGATTTGCAGACGTTTTTGACGAGCAACAAAGGTAAAGCCTGCACCCAGTTCTAGCAAGAATTGCTCAATTTCTCGCAGGATGGCATCTTCGAGGTCGGTTTCCATGTAGCGATCGCTTAAATCCAGGAAGTCCAGGATGTACGGGTCTTTCAGGAGTAAGTCTGGAGAGAGTTGCTGATCCTGGCGCAGTTGGGCGAGGTCGTGGCGAATGGTGTCTTCGGGTTTGCGGGAGAGGGCGGTGCGCTCGAAGAGCATGGAGTTGAGGCGCTCTTGCAGTTGACGCACGCTCCATTGTTCGAGTTGTGCCAGTTCGATGTAGAAATCACGTTTGAGGGGATCATCGATGCCAATGAGCAGTCTGAGATGCGACCAGCTTAATTTTGCACACACTGTCTGCAAAATCTCTCGATCGGGAAACGCATCTGCCAGGACGACACAGTAGTGCAATTGCCGCTCACCCCAACCTTTACCGTAAGCCTGGGTGAGGGATTGAGAGAGTTTCAGCAGCACCTGTTTGCCGTATTCGGCGCGTTGACCTTGCAAGACTTCGGATTGGATGCGTTTGCCGACTTGCCAATAGAGCAGGGTGATTTCGGCATTGATGGCAACAGCCGCACGGTATTTGGCAGCATCAATCAGTTGCCTGATTTCTTGAAACAGGAGATCGCTTGGCTGAGTCAGGTCATCGCTCATGCAGCAATGACCTCCTTGGTGGTTTTTATTGCCTGGTTAGTGGTGTCGGCGGTGAGTTCACCAGTGAAGGCTTTTTGCAGGATGGATTGTTTGAGTTCGTTGAGAGCTGCGAGTTTTCGTTGGTAGATGCCTTCAAGACGTTGGGTTTCGACTACTAATTCTTCAATAGCATCAACTATTGTCGTTTGCTCAGATAAAGGAGGAATAGGAAGTGCTGCTCTCTTAACGAGGTCACTGCTAATGTTTTTTACAACTGAGCCAGCTGCTAGCGATTTGAATTGCTCCTGAACTAAATTGGAGGAAAGTAGGTAATAGAAGAAGTCGGTGTTGATGGTGTTTGCCAGCCTCAAGACAAACCAACCGTCATGTATATAGCCTGTAGTCGCCATGATGTATGGCTTACCATACGACATCGAGTTGGTTAGGATAAAATCTCCAGGCTCTACTTTACGTGATCGCTTTGCACCCTCTTTTGTAATTTTCTGCTTGGTTGAATGAATACGCTTGTGTACACCCTGAGTGTCGCTAATCTTTACCCAGTTAACACCATCTGGAGATTCAGTTAAGTACTGCTTGATTGGACGCGGTGAACTGCCCCTTTCCACTACACAAATTACATCTAGCTTTTTCTCCTCCCATCCATTCCCTTTCTGGATGAAGATGGCGTTTAGATAGCTTTCAAAGAGTTCGCGGGCGTTAGTGAGGTTCTTTTGGGTGTTGGCGATCGCGCGATCGATTCCCTCAAACGCTTCGTCTACGATCGCTACAATCCGCTTTTGTTCAGAAAGTTTCGGAATAGTAACTTCAAAGCTTTCTATTTGTGCTTTTGTTAAAGCTTGACGTGTTGACCCTGCTTTTTCACCCGTGTTAAGTAGAGCATCTTTGTACTGCTTAGAGATAAGCAAGTATGCAAGAAACCTGGAGTCAATATGAGCGAGATCAGGTCGAATGATTGTAACGTGCTGATTAACTCTGGCAGGAAGAAGCTCTGAAGGTGCTACACAACATCGAGCGATCGAAGCACCAGTAATATTTAGAAGCACATCACCTTTTTGAACTACTACATTAGAAAGTTTATTTGCTTGGTCTTCATCTATAAAAGCTAGGTTCTTCTTTTTGAAGAATCCATCATAAACATTGAGACTTCTAAAAAGAGATATTCCAGACTCTTTGTAAGCGTCTTGCCCTCCTCTAGGCGTAGCACCACTGCCAATTTTTTCCGTGATTTCTATTAAACGTTTTTTACTCCATCCCTTCATCACAACATCCCTCCAATCCCAGCCAAAATCTCTGCGCTTTCTGCGTCCAGTGCTGCAATCTCATCCATAATTTCTTGCGGTTCTCGGAGCGGTGATTCCTCTGCTTTATTCGGGTTCTTCACCAACAGATCAAACGACTCCCGCGCTACATCGGTGATATCCACCAGCCAGGATTTTTCTGTCTCGGCAAACGTCGCCTGCAACTCCACAAACGCTCGCAGATCCTCATCATTCAGAGCGTTGGTCTTGCCCATGCTCCGCCCTGGGTCGAGTTGGTAGTACCAGATTTTCTGAGTGGGCGACCCTTTCTCAAAGAACAGCACCACCGTTTTAACTCCGGCTCCAATGAACGTGCCACCAGGGCAGTCCAGAATGGTGTAAAGGTTGCAGCTACTGAGTAGTTCCTGACGCAGGGCACGGGAAGCGTTGTCGGAGTTCGACAGGAACGTATTTTTGATCACCACTGCTGCTCTGCCGCCGACCTTCAGCATTTTGATGAAGTGCTGCAAAAACAGAAACGCCGTTTCTCCCGTTTTAATCGGAAAGTTTTGCTGGATTTCCTTGCGCTCCTTGCCCCCAAAGGGCGGATTTGCCAGGATCACATCGAAGCGGTTTTTGTCCTGGATGTCGCTCAGGTTTTCCGTCAGCGTGTTGGTGTGGATGATGTTGGGCGCATCAATGCCATGCAAAATCATATTCATGATGGCAATCACATAGGCGAGGCTCTTCTTCTCCTTGCCCGTAAAGGTGCTGGTCTGGAGTTGCTCAAGCTGCTTTGTGGTCAGTTTGCCCTGGCGCAGGTAATCGTAGCTCTCGCACAAGAACCCAGCCGACCCGCAGGCTCCGTCATAGATGCGATCGCCAAGCTGCGGCTTTAACACCTGAATCATGGCGCGAATTAGCGGACGCGGGGTGTAATACTCGCCCCCATTCCGCCCCGCATTGCCCATGTTCCGAATCTTGGCTTCGTAGAGATGGGATAGCTCATGCTTCTCCTGCTGGGAGCGAAACCGCAGCTCGTCCACATATTCCAGCGCATCCCGCAGGCTATAGCCACTCTGGAAGCGGTTCTTAATCTCGCTGAAAATCTCACCAATCTTGTATTCGATCGTGGCTGGGCTGGTGGCTCGCAACTTGAATCCCTGAAGATACGGGAATAGCTCGCGGTTCACATAATCAATCAGGTCATCCCCAATCAGAGCATTGTCATGATCGACGGTGCCGTCTGCCTTTTTCGGCGCAGCCCAAGCCGACCAACGATGCGACCCATCCAGAATGAACGTGTAGGACTTGCCCACTAACTCCGCTTCCAGCGCCTTCTCTTGCTCCAGGTCATCCAGATACTTCAGAAACAGCAGCCAGGACGTTTGCTCCGTATAGTCCAGCTCCGTCGTACAGCCCGCCTCCTTCCAGAGAACGTCATCAATGTTTTTAAACGTTTGCTCGAACATCTAACTTTTCTACAGAGGTTTCAGTGAGGGGAGTGAACAATTGAGCTGCATTATAACGCCGCCGCCTGATGCCAAGACCACCTTATCTTTGCATCAGGCGACCGTTATGCCTAGGCTTAATATGGGACTAATTAAAGAATTAGCAATACCCCTTCCACCTGTTCCCCTTCGAGAAAAATTTGCTCAGATTATGTAGCAGTTTGAACGGCTTCGGATTCAGCAGCGAGAAGCCAATCGCAGACAGGGCATTTGTTTCAAACTGTCTTGCATCGGCTCTTTCGGGGCGAGTTATAAGGTTGTTCTTGCCTTTCTTCCTAAAATCGAGCTAGCATTAAATT
>JBGTJW010000253.1:0-8693 GCA_041744955.1 Stenomitos sp.
CTGGGACTAAGTAAAGACACCGCTCAGCCTCGCACCCCCGGACTCCTCACGGGACAACTCGGCGATGCGTTCTTTGAACCTCTGCCAGAAGAGGAACTCCAGCAATGGGAATGAGCTACCTCCTCGATACCCATATCCTGCTGTGGTGGCTCTTTAACGACCCCAAGCTAGACACCGACTGCCAGAACATCATTCGCAATCCCGAGCATCGCATTCTCGTCAGCAGCGTCTCTGCCTGGGAAGTTGCCACCAAATACCGCATCGGCAAACTTCCTGAAGCCAAACAGCTAGTCGAGTCATACCCGCAAATCTTGCGTCAGGCTAACTTCATTGAACTTCCCATCACGTCTGCCCATGCCCTCAGAGCCGGAAGCCTACCCATTGCTCATCGCGACCCGTTCGATCGCATGCTCATGGCTCAAGCAGAACTCGAAAATTTGCCCATCCTCACCTACGACGAAGCTTTCCAGACCGGGTTGATTCAGGTACTGCCGTCCTCCAAGTAAAGACCATGAACGAAGCCGAAACCCGCGCCGAACTAATCGACCCAGCCTTGAGAGATGCAGGCTGGGGAGTCATTGAAGGCAGCCAAATTCGCCGGGAAGTCATTGCCCCTGGTCGCTTGGTAGGTAATGGCAAACGTGCTCAAGCAGAATTTGCTGATTACGTGCTGGTCTATCGCAGCCAAAAACTCGCTGTCATTGAAGCTAAGAAGCGCAGCGAACCTGACACTCAAGGGGTTGGTCAAGCCAAAAAATATGCCGAAAAACTAGAAACCCGCTTTACCTACTCCACTAATGGCGACGGCATCTACCAGATTGATATGCGGACTGGGGCAGAAGGCTACATCAGCCAATACCCCAGCCCTGATGAACTGTGGAATGCTACTTTTAGCAAAGTCAACGAATGGCGCGATCGCTTTGCCGACATCCCCTTTGAAACCCGCAGCGGTACCTGGGAAACCCGCTACTACCAGCACAACGCCATCAAGCATGTACTAGAAGCCATTACTGAGGGGCGCGATCGTATTCTGCTGACAATGGCAACCGGCACAGGCAAAACCCTCGTCGCCTTCCAACTCACCTGGAAACTCTTTCAGAGTCGCTGGAACCTCAGCCGCCAACCGAGTCGTCGCCCCCGGATTTTATTCTTAGCCGATCGCAACATCCTTGCAAACCAGGCATACAATGCCTTCTCCGCCTTCCCCGACGATGCTCTCGTGCGAATCGACCCTGAAATTATCAAAAAACGGGGTAGAGTTCCCAAAAATGGTAGCGTCTTCTTTACTATCTTCCAGACCTTCATGGCAGGAACCGACGTAGCAGGCAACCCCGTCCCTAACTTCGGCGACTACCCGCCCGATTTCTTCGACTTCATCATCATTGATGAATGTCACCGGGGTGGAGCCAGCGACGAAAGCAACTGGCGTGGCATCCTGGAATACTTCTCCCCAGCCGTCCAACTGGGACTCACTGCCACCCCAAAACGGGCTAACAACGCCGACACTTATGCCTACTTCGGTGATCCCGTCTACACCTACGCCCTCAAAGACGGTATTAACGACGGCTACCTTACCCCTTTCAAAGTCAGGCAAATTGATACCACTCTAGACGAATACATTTACAGCGCTGAAGACGAACTGGTTGAAGGTGCGATCGACGAAACCAGAACCTACACTGAAGCCGACTTCAACCGCATCATTGAGATTGCCGATCGCGAACGCTACCGGGTGCAGTTGTTTATGGACGCGATCGACCAGAACCAAAAGACCCTAGTTTTTTGTGCCAATCAGGATCATGCCCTGGCCGTACGCGACCTCATCAACCAGATGAAGGTCAGCACTGAGCCAAATTACTGCGTCCGTGTCACCGCCAACGATGGGAAGCTAGGCGAACAGCACCTCAGCACCTTTCAAGACAACGAGAAAAGCATTCCCACTATTCTCACCACTTCCCAAAAGCTTTCCACCGGGGTTGATGCGCGCAACGTCCGCAACATTGTGCTGATGCGCCCGATCAAGACCATGATTGAATTCAAGCAAATCATCGGTCGTGGCACCCGACTGTTTGACGGCAAAGACTACTTCACCATTTACGATTTCGTCGAAGCCTATGAACACTTCAACGACCCCGAATGGGATGGTGAACCGCAAGAACCGGTACGCGTCACTTATCCACGGGCTCGTGAGTCAGGCGGTGAATACAACACAACCATAGGCACAGGCAGCCAAGAAGATGAAGCTACAGAAGCCCGTCGCCGTCCTGAGGTGATCAGAATCAAGCTGGCCGATGGCAAAGAACGAGAACTTCAGCACCAGATGTCCACCAGTTTCTGGAGTCCAGACGGTAAGCCCATGACCGCCGCCGCTTTTGTGGAACGACTCTTTGGTGAAATTCCAGAACTATTTAAGAATGAAGACGAACTACGGGCACTATGGAGCCGCCCCGACACGCGTAAGGCTCTGTTAGAAGGGCTGGCAGAAAAAGGCTATGGAGAGGAGCAACTCACTGAAATTAGTCGCCTGATTGATGCCGAGAAAAGCGACCTGTATGACGTGCTGACCTACATCGCCTATGCCGCTGAGCCTATTAGCCGTCGAGAGCGAGTTATATCCCATAAGGCACTAATCTTCTCTCGGTACTTTGGCAAACAGCAAGAATTTCTAGACTTTGTACTGGATCAGTACATCAAGGAAGGGGTAAGGGAACTCGACCAAGAGAAGCTGCCACAATTGCTAGAGCTGAAATACCACGACCTTAGAGACGCGGTGGCAGACTTGGGAAACGTCAACAATATCCGAACTGTGTTTATTGAGTTTCAACAGCATCTATATTCGCAAGAGGGTGCAGCGTGAGCTGCCAATTAGGGGTAATTGAAGCGAAGCTGCTATACGGGGCAATTAGGCTAGAATCCTTGCCCACCTTAGGTTTTAGATTGGTTTTTCTGTACTAATAAATTCCGAACCACCTGAAATTTGCCTTTAACAGTCAATGAATTTACGCCATTTCAGGCTTCGCATTGGCCCTAATTGCCCCTCATTGCACGTTCGCTTCAATTACCCCAAACAGCGTGAACTAATCCCAGAAGCGCTTTCAGGCTTAACGTTGGTTTTGATCCAAAAGCTACGGGAACGCCAGCCAGTATCATCAACTTTGAATCAAACAGCAAAGACCGCAGTCTAAAGGCTTTTCTCAGCAAAGCTTCAGGCGATGTGGCACTTCATGTCTGGGAACAGTGTCAGACCCCTTGTAAAGGCAGCAGAATGGAAAACTCTGTGCCTTGCCCCACGGCTGAGACGACTTTAATGGTTCCTTGATGTTTTTCAATAATCTGATAACAGATCGAAAGTCCTAACCCTGTACCTTTACCAACCGCTTTTGTTGTGAAAAAAGGATCGAACAGTTTCGCTTGAACGTCAGGTGAAATACCTGGACCGTTATCACAAATCTGAATAGAAACGTGATGCTGGTCTACCCGCCCTGTGCGAATGGTGATGCTAGGGGCTGAGAGTGTAGCCTTAAAGCCTGAGGGTTGAGCGTTGCCCATCCTGCAGGCTACTTCTGAGTTCTGGCTTTCTTCTAATGCATCGATCGCGTTTGCAATGAGATTCATGAAGACCTGATTGAGCTGAGCTGGATAGCAGTCCACCAATGGTAAGCTGCTGTATTCCTTGCTCAGGTGAATGCCATGCTTCAGACGACTATTGAGGATTAGCAGTGTGTTTTCGATGCCTTCGTGAAGATCAACCGGTTTCATTTCGGCTTCGTCCAGACGGGAGAAGTTGCGTAAGGACAACACAATTTGCCGAATGCGTTCAGTCCCCATTTGCATTGAGGCAAGCAGCTTGGGCAGATCTTCCTCAAGAAAATCTAAGTCGATCGCATCAACGTAGGTCTGCACCGCCGCAGTTGGCTGTGGGTATTGTTGCCGATAAAGCCGCATCAACGCCAGCAAGTTCTGACAGTATTCCTCAGCGTGTTTAAGATTTCCGTGAATGAAATTAATAGGATTGTTAACTTCGTGGGCAATGCCAGCCACTAACTGACCCAGACTAGACATTTTCTCACTTTGAATCAATTGTGATTGAGTTTGTCTAAGTTCTTGCAGCGCTTCAGTTAAATCCTGGGTACGCTCCTCAACCTGCTGTTCCATTGTGTGCCGAGCTTGTTCTAGGGCGCTGGTGTATTCTCCAACCCACTGCACCAATTGATTCAACGACATTGCTAGTGACCCTACTTCATCCTGTGTGCTGACTGAGCTTTGTAGTTTAAAGTTAGACTCTTGAACCACTGCTTTGGCAAATTCGGTCACCGTCTTAAGCGGACGCGCGATCGCGCGTGAAGTCGTTACCGCTAGCGCTGCTGCCATGACAACAGAGAGCAGCATACTGCCTACGACAATTTGCATCCGCAGTGTTTCAGCTTGTGCCATCTGAGTGATCGCTTGCTCATGTTGCACTTCAGCAGCAGCTTTAAGACGAGTCAAGCTCTCTGTCAAGCGGTCTAGTTCAATGTTGGTCTTGCTGGAGGACGGGTTCCTTAGTGACGCTAGAAGCTGTTGTTGGGCGGCGGCTATTTCTGTTGCCGTTAAATCTGTAGGCTTCAACTGCTGCCACAGAACTTCTGTCAGTTGCCCATAGGCTTCAATGTTAACCGTATAACCTTTTGCTAAATCCTTTAATGCTTGGGCATCGATTGCCAATGCGGCAGCATGTTGGTTGGTGAAAGACTCAAATTCGACTAGCAGGGCTTTCACCTGACTCATTGAACCCAGAAACTTGGTTCTTTCATAGTCAAACCAGACCGATTCTCCCAGCACCCCCATCAGCCGTTGCGGATGAATCCTAATCAGATTAACCGTGTTCTCTAGCTCACTCAAAAGGTGTTGCTGCTGGTTTGTAAGCGCCTGCTGTTGCTGGGCTTGTTCCTGATAGTAATTTCCGGTCACCAACCCAATGGTTGTGCCCAAGACGGATATACCAATTGACAAAGCATAGCCAGCACTGATTTTGTGTGCAATGCTCCAATGCTGGCTTAGTCGTTTGAGCAAAGGCGTTTGTAGAGCGTGCTGAAGGGGGAATGCAGAAGGGCTATCTACTTTCTTTACAAAACGTTGAAGCGATCGAAATAGCATAGAAAACTCGCCTTATAGGCTTGCTACAGGCAGCGAACTAGGTGTTTCAGCAAGAGGGCAAAAACTCGCTCAAGAGATAGCGTTACCCTGCCCAATGGCTTTATAAACATCACGAATCATGTTGTAGTCGGTGTCATTCACCTGCACCATTTTGGCACCCTCAAATTTGTTGCCATCGGCAGGTGCGATCGCCTGTAGTATCCTGTCCTGATTTTGCAGCAGTCGCTGCTGCATCTGCTCCACAAAAGCTGGATCGAGCTGGCTGCTGGCGACGAACGGATCAGATGGTAAGGTCGGACCCTTAGCGAGAATCGGAAAATCCTTTTCAGACAGTCCCTTAGACTTGAGAAACTTGTCGTAGCGGCTGACTGAGCCACCCCAAGCAGCAACGGTGCCTTTCTGGAGTGCCGGTAAGCCTTGCTTACCCACCAGCTGAATTTTGAGATCGGCTTTAGGATCTAAGCCGGCATCAATCAATAGCTTGGTTGGTCCCAAGTGACCGCTGGTTGAGCCAATTTCCCACATGGCGATCGTCTTGCCTTTCAACTCTGCGACCGACTGCACACCGCTGCCTCGTTGTGTTGCAATGACAGCGTAATATTTCTGACGCTCGATCGCCACAACTGGAACAGCGTTGGTTCTAGCGCGCATGACGACATATTCAGATGGGCCTGTAAAGACTAAATCTACCTGATTCAGCTGCAGTGCCGCCGCCGCCGCCACATAGCTTTCTACAGGAAAGAACTCAATCTTCTTTGCTAAAATTTCCTCTAAAAGAGTCCGCAAGGCTCCATAGTCTTTCTGCAAGTCAGCGAGTCCTTTCACATCTGATACAGCAAAGCGTAGTTTCTCAGGTTGGCTGAGTGTTTTTAGCGTAGAAGTTTGCTTCGTTGCGGTGCTCGTGACGGTTGTACAACCAGCCGCAAACAAAAAGCTACTCCAGAGAAAATGACGCCGTTTCATAGTTTTTGCCACTTCAGTACCTCTCTAAAGTGCCCAAACTTTGCTTTTGCTTCGCACCAGAACTGCAAGTTAGCTAAGGTCGAAAGCTTGACTGCACAAACATCTCAAAAAGCACTTTTCACGCTCAGCGAGACGTAGTCGGAGGTAAAAGCGTCAGACGCTGTCGCAATTGGGCGTTCCCGTAGCAATTGGACTAAAAACAACGCTAAGGCTGGAATCTAATCAGAGCGGAGACTACGTAGCCCTGTGCGTTTGGCTTCCATCTCCAAGTCAAACAGGTATTTGCCGTGAGGATTGATATGTTCATACCGGGTGGGTGATAGAGGCGCGCGAGCCTCCGGCGCAAGCGTGAAGGTTTCACGCTGCAACTGGTCTAGCACTGCCGTCATATAGACTGTATTCCACACCACCACTGCATTGGTCACCAAAGTGAGGCAATGCAGTGGTGGTCATGGGTTCCGCTTGCGAACAACGGATTTGGCATTGAGCCGAGATACGTGTAATTTTATGCCAAGGAAGCTTACAGCTTTACTCTAACTTTGCTTTTATTCACTTCTATCGGTAGATGTATTGCCGTCTCTAGTGGCTGTGGAATGTTCTGTAAATCTAGCACATAGTCTCCAAAGCGCTTGACATGCCTCGTCATGTACGGGTATGACAACGATTCGTGCAATTTTGTATCACGACAAGCTTGTACCGCCTGTTCAGTAATACTTTCAGGAGTTGCTTTCTGACAGATCTGATTGACGGGTTTAGAACGTAAGAATGCGGGTTTGAGCGACTTTGGAATGAGAGAAAAGTCAGAATAATGCTCAATTACACGGATCGTTGCCATACCCGACAATCATCGACCAGGAACCAACCGCGATCGCTGAGTCAAAGTAGTGTAACGAATGGTCGCACCGCAAGCGGTTTTGAGGGGGTGTACTAGTGGCTCTGGCCTCGCTTTGGACTTTTTTGACGCGAAAAGCGGTAGTACAGCGGCAAATTTGCCCGTTTGCAGCGGCTGCAAGCCCCATTCTACGTGGCCCCGTTGCTCCGGGGTGCAACTCACCAACGTGATCGCCTCTGGGAGTTTGCTCTGGCTCAGGCTGGCACAAAAACATGGCCGCGCTCAGAGCGTTGGTCGGCAGCCCGTCATGAAAGCGTTCAGTCATTCATCTGACCGGTTTTAGTCGTTACCTGGAACAGCCAACGTGTGTATGAGCCGTTCCTCCAGCCCCACACGCAGAGTTCCAGGCGTGAAGCTCAGCGGCTCTGGGTGACAGTGGCACCTCAAGTCAAAGCCTTTGCCCACGCGATCCGCAATTAGTGCCAGGGCCAAGGGGGTTTGGGGAGCAGTGGAACGGTAAAGGCACTTGGGGGTGAGCCGGCCTGCGGACAAAAAAGTGCCATAGAGGCCTCAAGGGTCAATGCCTTGCAGCCGAGGCATCGACCTTTGAGACCTGTGCCAGTGGGAGCCTTGAGTCCCAAAGCGGTTCCATCGTCAAAAGAAATGCCAGTCAAAGCTGTACTGGCACCTTTTTGCCCGTCGGTCGGCTCCCAGAAGCTTAGTCAAAACTTGACCGGAACAACACAAACTTCATGATGAATGGCCCTGAGGTTAGGGAACACTGTAGGAGCCGAGCATTATTTGAAGTCTTTAAAAGTTTTACGTAAGCACGTTGAAAGGTTAATCGCTGCGGCACTGATGCTACAGCTGAGTTCTAGTTTTCTTAGAGTTTGGAAAAAATCTGATGCCTTTTGAGCTTCCTGGATCAGCCACCGCTTCTGCTACTGTTTTGTCGATCGCTGACCTAACGCCTGTACTAGACAAAGCCAATTTGACTACTGCTTTGCCAGGGATAGGACGATCGAGCCAGTCGCTCTTATTTGTGGATAGTGGAGTGTCGGACTATCAGCAGCTAGTAGCAGGGGTGGCGGCGGGGACGGAAGTGCATGTGCTTGACCCGGTGCAGGATGCGGTGGCGCAGATCACGCAGGCGCTGCTGGGGCGAGAAGGGATCTCTAGCTTGCACATTGTTTCCCACGGGGAGAGCGGGGGGCTGGACTTCGGCTCTAGTCGGCTGAACCTGACGGACTTGCCGGGGTATGCGGCCCAGTTGCAGAGTTGGGAGCAGGCGCTGACGGAGGATGCGGATATTTTGCTCTATGGCTGCAATGTGGCGCAGGGAGAGGTGGGTAAGGCGTTTGTGCAGATCCTGGGGCAGTTGACGGGGGCGGATGTGGCGGCTTCGGATGACCTGACGGGGAGTAGCGCCCTGGATGGGGATTGGACGCTGGAGTATCAGACAGGCTCCATTGAAGCGCCCACTGTTTTATCTGGAGTCAACTACCAGCACACCCTGGCAAACTTCGATGTGAATGTGGCGACAGATAACGGTACTGGGGCAACCGCCAACACTTTGAGTTGGGCAATCAACCAGGCTAATATCGCCGCTGGTGCAGACACCGTGACACTGCTAAATGGTGTGCGGTTTACTGCGGCTCCGACGGTGGTGATCGACAGCGACATCAGCTTTGTGGGCGGCGGCTTCACGGTGAGCGGCGATGCTAACGGCATCGGCGGGAACAATGCGGGGGATGAGCGCCCGTTC
>JBGTJW010000254.1:0-2761 GCA_041744955.1 Stenomitos sp.
ATATACTCTGCAAAGGTTTGCAACCCTTTGATTCATCTTTTGTGTTTTACCCTGAGAGCAAACGTCTCAAGTCCATAAGATTAACGTCTGCAAATCATAGCTGACCGTTATTCTTGAGCCAACCTCCTGCTCAAAACACCGCTAAACGCGAGATTGCACTATGTTTCTCTATCTTTCCAAATTACTACCGCTCTTTCTTTACCCCCTGGGGTTGACGTGTTTGCTACTGCTGCTGTCACTGGTGCTGCTTTGGCGACGATCGCGGTGGACAGCTATGCCGATCGTGCTGTCGCTGGTGCTGCTGCTGGCGGGTGGCAATGGCTGGGTTGGCGAATGGCTGGTGCGATCGCTAGAGTTTCAACATCTTCCACTGACCGAAGTGCCTCAGGCAGACGCGATCGTCATTTTGGGTGGCTGCACCAAGCCAGCCGTACCGCCACGACCCTGGGTAGAAGTCAGTGAAGAGGGCGATCGTGTGCTGTATGGAGCCAAACTGTATCGAGACGGCAAAGCGCCCCGGATTATTCTCAGCGGTGGTCGGGTTGCTTGGAAAGGGGAGGGCGGGCTGTCAGAAGCCGATGATATGGCACAACTGATTGAGACGATGGGAGTGCCCAAAACGGCGATTTTACAGGACCCATCCTCACTTAACACCTACGAAAATGCAGTCAATGTTAAGCAAATTATGGCAGCACAAGGCATCCGTCGTGTCTTGCTGGTGACATCGGCGCTGCACATGCCACGATCGCTCCTGATTTTCAAGCATCTGGGCATTGATGCGATCGCCGCGCCCACCGATTTCAACACAACCGAGCGCGATTGGCAGACGATGCAGGGCAGTACCGAAGCGATGGTACTTAGTGCCTTACCAGAAGCCGATCGCTTTAGCCGCACAACACGAGCTTTGAAAGAATATCTGGGGCTAGTCGTTTATCGTTTAAGAGGGTGGTTATAAACTCATGGGTTGCTATGAGGGATTACCAAAAAACGTTTCAAATGTTTACTCTTTTTAGAAGGATTTCGTGTTAACCCAGAAGCCTTGAATGTTTTTTCTAAACAATGGGGATCGCTATGTCGTAGGTTATACAGCGGTTGGGAACTATAAATAAAAGCGAGGCATTAACCAATTTCACTACTGTCAGAGACATTACTATCACTGACAGGATTGCTGAAGAAAACAGCTTTTATTCCAACATTGCTTTTTTAACGATCGGCGCGATCGCGCCTTTACTTTAGAGGGAAAATTCTATGCTACCCGGTTCAATTTTAGCCGATGCCAATCAACGCCTGGAACAAGCGTTAAAATACACATCCATTTCAGATGATGCTGTTGAAACGCTGAAATTTCCCCAGACCAGTCTCACAGTCTCGATTCCGGTTCGCATGGATAACGGTGCCCTCAAAATTTTTCAGGGCTATCGTGTGCGCTACGACGACACCAGAGGACCAGGCAAAGGGGGCGTGCGCTACCATCCCCATGTGTCGCTGGATGAGGTGCAATCGCTGGCGTTTTGGATGACCTTTAAGTGTGCCGCCTTAAATCTCCCGTTTGGTGGCGCGAAGGGTGGCATCACGGTGAACCCCAAAGAACTGTCCCGAATGGAACTGGAACGTCTGAGCCGTGGCTACATTGATGCGATCGCCGACTTCATTGGACCCGATGTAGACATCCTCGCCCCCGACGTTTACACCAACGCCATGATCATGGGCTGGATGATGGATCAATACAGCATCATCAAGCGCCAAATTTGTCCTGCTGTGGTTACAGGCAAACCTGTCAGTATGGGCGGCAGTCTGGGGCGTGAAGCGGCAACGGCAATGGGTGCCTTTTTTGTCATTGAATCAACGCTACCGAAGTTCGATCGAGATCCAAGCACTACAACTGTTGCCGTGCAGGGGTTTGGTAACGCCGGAGCGATCCTTGCAGAATTGCTCTTTCGAGCAGGCTATAAAGTTGTTGCCGTCAGCGACTCTCAAGGAGGCATCTACAGCAAAAATGGGCTAGACATTCCCAGTCTTCGCCAGTTCAAAGATGCGAGTAGGGGTGTCAAAGCGCTCTACTGTGACAATACGGTCTGCCATACTGCCGCCGAAGCTGTCCTCACCAATGCCGAACTGTTAGCCCTGGATGTGGATATCCTGGTGCCTGCTGCCCTCGAAAATCAAATTACCGAAGCGAATGCCGATACTATTCGGGCAAAACTGATCTACGAAGTTGCCAATGGTCCCATTACCTCTGCCGCCGATCGCATTCTGACCGACAAAGGTATTTATGTCTTTCCAGACATTCTCGTAAACGCGGGTGGTGTCACCGTCAGCTACTTTGAATGGGTGCAAAACCGCAGCGGTTTGTACTGGACGCTAGCCGAAATCAACCAACGGCTGAAGCTTCGCATTGTGGAAGAAGCAGAGTCAATCTGGTTAGTTGCCCGCGATTTGTCGATCGACCTGCGAACCGCCGCCTACGTCCATGCCCTCACCCGCCTCGGTGAAGCCATCAGCGCGAAAGGCACACGGGACTATTATCTGAATGGTCATTAGTGGGGGGTAGGGAGTGGGGAGTAGGGGAAATGAGGGCAGTAAGTAAAACTCAAAACTCTTTCCCCCCTTCCCTACATTGCATTTCAAGGGCGATCGACGCGATCCCTGCGCCTTCTCTTTCCAATGGCAAGAGGCAGGTAGAAACGTCTAGCGCCTGAGCGCTGCTTTGAATTTGATGAAGTTTTGCAAACAAAAACAGAAGTAATAGCTCAGAAAAAAT
>JBGTJW010000255.1:0-2511 GCA_041744955.1 Stenomitos sp.
GAAGACACATATCTCAAAATCACGACGATGTAAACGCTGGGAAGCGCTAGCGTTATTTTGATTGGGCTGCTCTCTCACCAACCGTCGCCAAGTATCTGACATCCAGGAGAGGTCCAAGGAGATCCCTTTGGTCATCGTCAGCCATTCGCCGGTTTTATGTTCGTGTTGCAGCAGGAAGCTGAGGGCTGCTTCAAACGCTGTATCCTGTGTAGTCGCCCGCACAGTTATGCTCCTGAGTAGGCGAAATAGGGCAGCACGATGGCTTTTGTAAAAACGCCAGAGAAACGGAAAATAATTGTTTCCTGCATGAGCCATGTGATCCTGGCAGCGTTGCAGGACTGCATCGCCCTGATCCGGCAGCACAGTTTTGATCGCCGCCATTCTCTCTAGGTCAGTTCCATCGATCTGGTAAGCAGTGACTAGATCGCAGAGGGTCTGGATCAACTCATTCACACGCTGTTGATTCTGGATATGGTAGCCTGCGAGTGCTTCTTTGCCTCTCTGATGAATCACGGACATGCGTTTAATTAACATCTCAGCCAAGTCATCCAAAACACGCGCTGACTGCATTTTGAGTAATGAAGCTGCCAGGGTTAGCCGTTTTCGCGATTCCATCTCCAGCATTCGCGCTGCGTCTAAAGTTCTGGCTTCTGCCGCAAAGTGTTGGATCTTGCTATCAGGGATGCCCTGCAAAACCTCTTGCCTAATGTGATATTGGGTCAGCCAAGCTTGCCGATCTAACCAGACCTTTAGGTGCGTCAGGGTAGGGCTGCCAGGCTCCTGCTTGAGTTGGTTCCAGGGGGTGAAACGAGATTCTGCCGCCGGAATAAAGAGAGCACCCAGACTAGCTTTCTCCCCTTGGCTCAATAAAGTGTCTACCTGTTGATAGAACTGGCGATAGAGAATACTGCGGACATGACGTGCCCCTCGAAGCAAAGTATCGAAGGCCGGTAACTCATATCGCTTACGAACTAACTCTTCAATTGCAACATTGATCAGGTCAGCGGGGTCTTCCTTGGTTCTGGCTGCTTCCCCCATCATCATCATCATGACATGACGTGCTTCCTTGTCATAGCACTGAATATGGAGGGTGCGGCGGATCATTTGCACATGACGTTTACGAGTTTTGGAGAGGTCATAGACTACCAAATCTGGAACGACGCTAGAACTTTGGGTGAGACCAGCGATATGTTCAGTAATAGCCATCGGTACTTGGCAAACTGGGACAAAGTATCCTAGTCGTTGAAAAGTTTTTAAAAGAATTAGAAAGCCCAGATTGGCTACTTTTCCACGGGTAACTCGCTTCGAGAGAGTCAGATCGTCTGGGGTTGGAGTGTAGATGGCACTCAAATCGCGACTGGAAATATAAGTCTTTAACCGAGGATAGGCTGTTTCCTGAATCGTGGGCAAGGTAAAGAACCGGATAGGGACATAGAGACTCAGTGATTGCTTAAGTAGTCAAAAAAACGAACGTTTCTTTGGTACAGTTGCTTCTGCTTCCTGAACCATTGATTTTCAACCGTTTTGGTGCTCTCTTTATATACCATGAAACTCATCTATAAAATCTAAGTACTAACCTCAAAGGATGAGTTGAGTTTCGTGGTATGAATACATCATCCCAGAGATGGCTGTTATGCTGATTGGCTATGCTAGAATCTCAACCCCAGACCAGAACCTTAACCTTCAAAAAGATGCTCTGCTTCTAGCAGGGTGTGCAATCATCTTTACGGATACAGCCAGTGGAGCCAAAACCCAGCGACCGGGACTCTCCGAAGCCCTTCAACATTGTCGCCCTGGCGATACCCTGGTGGTTTGGAAACTAGACCGCTTAGGACGCTCACTCTCCCATTTAGTTCAAACAGTACGGGACTTGGTGGCGGGCGGTATTGGGTTTCAAAGTTTGCAGGAGAGCATTGATACGACAACCTCGGGTGGTAAGCTCATCTTCCATCTTTTCGCATCGCTGGCTGAATTCGAGCGGGACATCATCCGTGAGCGTACCAACGCTGGATTGTCTGCTGCACGGGCACGAGGGAGAAAAGGGGGCAGACCCAAAGGGATAGATGAAAAGAAGAAGAAGGCAGTTCTGGCGTTGAAGCAAGACCGGGAACGGAGTGTGAAAGAGATTTGTGAGATCGTGGGAATTTCCCGCAATACCTATTACAAGTACACACGTTCCCAAGACAACCTTGCACCATCAAAGCAGCCAACCACAGAGCAGCAAAGCCATCTCAAGTCGGAAGATCAGCTGCCCTCATATGAACCAATTTCACCTCAGCATCAAGTGATGAAGGTAAAGTTGTGGTTACGGGTAGAGAACACCAGCAAATTTGTTCGAGGCAAGAGCCGGGCAAGAGCCGAAATTGAGCGATGCGTACTGAGCCGCTTTGCCATGGAGAAACCTCACAAGAATCAATGTGAGTATGTCCTTTCAATCCCCTATACGACTGAGGCAGAATTAGACCAAACTATCTATGGAGAAATATTGGCTGAAGCGGAGAGCTTTGCAGA
>JBGTJW010000256.1:0-12536 GCA_041744955.1 Stenomitos sp.
ATGTTCAGGGCATAGGCACTACTACTGCCAGCCACTGCCTCAACTTGAATGTAGTAGGTTCCTGCTATCAAACTATCGACGGTGATTGCTTCAGAAGCATTTCCGCCATTTAAGGAACTTTGTACAACACCGATGCCAGAGGCATCATATAACCGTAAATCTAGATTGCCGTTAAGTGTGCCGCCGCCTGAGCCGTTCAATGCCAAGCTCAGTTGTGTGGTACTACCAACAGAAAACTGGTAGTAATCGTTTACATCGGTGCCACCAACCGCATCACGATAGGTGCCGTTGCCATTAACAGGACCGATCGAGAAGGCTGTAGTAATTGTATCGCCAGCGGCATCAGCACGTACTACCGGAAGAGTTCGACTGAATGACGGCGTTGCACGCCAATTTGTGTCAGTCGTGATAACTAGCTCGGTTGATGAAACAAAAGTTGTGCCTTTGAGAAACCAAACATCATTTCGCCCTGTTGAGAAGTTACGCCAGAGCAGATCTGAATTGCCGTCATTGTTTAGATCAACAACCCCCTGTATTTGCCAGTTAAGGTCGGCAACGGGTGGCAGAGTAGCTGTGCCAACTTTCGTTGTGCCGTTCATTATCCAAATGAAGTTGTTGGTGTTCGACGGTGTGTTGTCACGCCACACAATATCAGGACTACCGTCATTGTTAAAGTCAGCAACTGCCTGGATATTATAACTAGAACCCGTTAACGACTCTAAATAAACACTTGAAGCAAATGTACGCCCTTGGATAAACCAGACAGAATTTTCCCCAGTTGCGGAGTTGTGCCAGACAAGATCGCTCGTGCCATCACCGTTAAAGTCACCCGCTCCTTGAATTTTCCAGTTAGGGTCGGCAACAGGAGGAATTGGGGTACTAGTGACAAATGTTGTCCCATTCATCGCCCAAATCACATTTTGCCCGGTTGCATAATTACGCCAAGCAATGTCAGTGCTGCCATTGGCATCAAAATCTCCTGTTGCTTGAATTGCCCAGTTAGGGTCTCCAACTGGTTGGATATTTACACTAGAGACTCGAGTAATGCCATCCATCACCCAAACGGTGTTTTCTCCCGTTTGATAGTTGCGCCAGAGAATGTCTGTTTTGGTGTTGCTATTTGCAGTGACGTTGAGGTTGTAGTTGGTGCTGGGGGTTGTGCCAAGTGGATTGAGTGGGTCAGTAGCCGGTCCTGGCAAGACGCGAATGTAGTAGGTGCCAGGGTTGAGAATGCCGTTGATGGACTCTGCCAGCGTGCCAGTGTTAAGTGAACTCAGCGGGGAGCCGTCTGTGTCTATAGCGATCGCTCCAGCGCTGTTTAGTATTTGGACATCTGCATTAGCGCTTAACCCCGTTAGCGATAACGTAAAGCTGCTAGCACGGGTTAGTTTGAAGCTGTAATAGTCGTCAGAATCGAGAGTGCCAGCGTCTACACCGATAAACTCGGTAAACGTCTGTGTACTCGCGATTGGGAAGATAGGTTTAGCGGTCGCTAACGTGTTACCGATGGAATCTGCGGGCATTGTTGTCACACCTACGATATCTTTGCTATGGTGCCCCTCCCATCATGTTTTGCTTACAAAGTAACAAATTATTTTGTATATCTTTACAGAACTCCTGTTTTGCAACTAAAAAATCAGGGTTTCTACGTAGAAACCCTGATAGGTTACAGTAGTATCACTGGGCGGATGATTAACTTTGACGCAGTTACTTAGAAGGCGTAGTCACCTAAACCGATGCTTGCTGACGCTGGTAGAGAGACCAATACAAGCCTTTACTCCGCAGCAGATCATCGTGAGTACCCTTTTCAACTAGTACCCCCTTCTCCAGCACCACGATTAAATCAGCTCGTTTCAGCGGTGCAAAGCGATGGGCAATTAAGAACACCGTACGGTTTTGCGACACTTTCTGAATGTTTTGTAGAACCTGCTGTTCGGTTTCTGCGTCCAGCGCACTGGTTGCTTCATCTAATACCAGTAGCGGTGCATTGGAGAGGAATAGTCGTGCCAACGCAATACGCTGGCGCTGTCCACCCGATAAAGCAGTGCCCCGTTCGCCGACGCTAGTTTCGTAGCCGTGCTGCAATTCACTAATAAAATCGTGGGCAACTGCCAGTCGTGCTGCTTCAATCACCTGCTCAGCACCGATATCTGGGTTGCCAAGGCTGATATTTTCTAGCACCGACCCATTGAAGAGAAAGTCTTCTTGCAGCACTACAGCAACCTGTTGACGCAGTGACATAAGGTCGGCACTCTTGATATCAAACCCATCAATCAAAATGCGACCTGATTCGACTGGATACAGTCGTTGAATCAGCTTAGAAAGTGTACTTTTACCAGAGCCACTCCGCCCCACTACGCCCACTAGCATTCCTGGCTGTACGCTGAAGGAAATGCCGCGTAGCACAGGCTCTTGCGTTGGGTAGTAGCGGAAAAATACTTGATCGAATGTGACCTGTCCCTGCAAGGGCGGCAGCACCAAGCCTGAACCCGCCTCAGCTTCGGGAGCCGTATTGAGAATGTCGCCAATACGATCGACCGAGAGTAGCACTTGCTGAAGATTTTGCCAAAGTTGCACCAGGCGCAACAGTGGTCCTGTCATTCTGCCCGACAGCATTTGGAAGGCGATTAATTGACCGATTGTCAGCTTCTGCTCAATCACCAGCTTGGCACCGACCCAAAGAATGATCAGGTAAGAGAAGTGAGTGAGAAAATCGGCAATATTGTTGCTGATGTTAGACGTAGTAGAGGCTTTGAAACCCGTGCGGATGAACCGAGCAAACAGCCCTTCCCAACGATCGCGCGCGACTCGTTCGGCTGTATGTGCTTTTACTGCCTGAATCCCAGTAATCGTTTCAACCAGGAAGGATTGACTATCAGCGCTGCGGTTGAAGGTTTCGTTCAACCAGTTCCGCAAGATTGGCGTTGCTGTCAGCGTTAGGAGCGCAAAGAGAGGGACTACAGCCAGCGACACCCAGGTCAGCGGGATGCTGTAGGCGAACATAATCACCAGGTAGACGACAGCAAAAATCGCGTCCAAAATGACCGTTAGGGCTGTCCCAGTCAAGAATTGGCGAATATTTTCGAGTTCTTGCACACGGGCGACCGTATCACCAACACGACGCGCCTCAAAGTACGACAACGGCAGGCGCATCAAATGCCGGAACAGTTGGGCAGACAGGCTCAGATCAAGCCGCCGTGCCGTGTGGGTAAAGATGAAGAGGCGCAGAATGCCTAATCCTGCTTCAAAAAACGCCACACCTAGGAGAGCAAGCGCCATCACATCCAAGGTGGAGAGGCTGCCCTGTACCATCACGCGATCGATAACAACCTGTGTGATGATTGGGGTTGCCAGCCCCAAAATTTGTAATGTGAAGGATGCCAGCAGCACCTCACCCAGCAGTTTGCGATAGTTCCAGATCGCTGGCAGGAACCAGGCAAGGCTAAACGTCTCTTGCTTTTGGATTGGCTCAATTTGCCAAAGCTGACCATCCCAAACGCTTTCGACCAGCGATCGTGGAATACTTTCGCAGGTGCGGCTAGGGTTGAGCGGATCTGCCACAATGAGCCGATCGCCTTTGACTGCATAGGCTACGACCCAGTGCATGTTTGAGTCGCTGGCAGTTCGCACGGAGCGAGGCAAAATTAAGCTTGAACCATTTGCAGCACCGGGGCTATCTTTCCATTGCATCAGTGCTGGCAGTCCAAGCTGTCGCAAATTAGTCCAGGCAGTGTCAATCCGTCGCAGTTGCAAGCCAATCTTTTCGGCCGCTTCTACGACTTCAGCCGATCGCTGTCCTCGAACCTGGCGCTGTACCCACTCTAACTGAGCCGGAATTTGGCAATGACTGGCTGCCATTGTTAAGCAGGCAGCGGCAGTATTAACACCTGCGACAAAGGGAAAACCAGAAACGGGCTGTGGTGTGTCGTTTGTCTGGGGCAAATGGTGATTGCGTTGCAGTGCCCAAAAGCGCTCTAGCTCGGCAGAGAAGACTTGATCCCATAGCTCGACCTTCCATTGGGCGATGACTACATCTTTGTCCGCCGCACGAGCCTTCCAAAAACCGGGCAGATCCAGTCGATCGCCCAGCCAATCGCCTTTTTTGAGCAGGGTTGATTGCCCATCCTCGGGTACCAGTCGCACCTTGCCAGTGACGACCAAAAGCTGGCTACCAGGCTCATCGGTAGACCAGAGCATATCCCCCAGGGTAAACCGACGAATGGTCACAGCTTGCTTAAACTGCACCTGCTGGTCGGGGTTTAAGAACGAGAGGGGCGGTACGTCCCAGGGTAAATTTGTCGCTAGTTCGTTGGCAATCATTCGTTTACCTGTAGCTTAACGGTCATGGTCTGAATTTTTTCTGACAGCCATTTTTCAAACAATTCGTTCTGCATCGCTTGCCGTAGCTGGTTGTCTTCCAGGGTCGCAGGCAAAAATTGCTCGACTCGAAAAATTGCCCAAAAGTTTTCAAACTCTAGCGGTCCGACCAGTTCGCCGGGACTGGCAGAATCGATCGCCGCTCTCAGTGCATCTGGCAGTGTCCCTCGGCTGACGGGACCCATCATGCCATTCGCAACCCGCTCATCAGAGGTGGAATACTCTCGTGCCAACTGCTCAAAATTTCCCCCTTCCGCAATCTGACTCTGCAATTCTTCTGCTAGCTCTTTGCTGGCAACGACAATGCGAGACAGCACAACGCGATCGAAAAAGATTTTGCGCTCAATGAAATACTCTTGCAGGCGATCGTTCGTGACCTGAGCCTTCAACTTTTCGAGCTTAAAACTACCCACAATTTGAGTATGAAACTGTTCATAGCTCAAGCCGTTGCGGTTCAACCATTCCTGAAAGACCTTACTATCTGTAAGCTGCTGCTGCAAGCGAAAATCAATCACTGCTTGTTCAACGATCGCAGGGCTAATTTCAATATCTTGCCTGGTAGCCAGTGATTGCTCTAGAACGTACTGCCGCAGAATATCGCCAACGAAGGCTTGCAGCTTGCCTGCTGCTTGCAGGTGCCGTAAACATTGCCGTAGAGAAAGGGGCTGCTCATCAACGACTAACAAAGCTTTTGATTCCGCTGCTGGTGATTCCATGGAGTAACTAAGTCTATTAAGGTCTAGAGTCTGTTGCTATCTTGCCCGAATTTGCAGAGGCAATACCGAAAAAGCGAGTAAGCTTTTACGAAAATTCTACAGTCACACTGCTGCCATCACAGTAAATTCTCTGAGCCAGACAAACGTTAGGGCTTAAGGGGATCTTACCTTCAACCAGAGGAGCCAGGTGGATCAGGCAGTAGGCACAAGCGGAGGCGCGAAACTGAATTAAACCAGTTGCTAACGACCAATACGTGGGTGCAAACACGTAGTATTGCCCATGGGGTATACGTGACATCCTTAGTCTGTGTGGGTATAAACACTCTAGTTGGAGACGACACTCAGTACAAACACTCTAGTTAGAGACGACACTCATTTGACAGCCAATTATCCTCAAGCATCACACTTAGCATAAGAAACGATCGCCTGTTTCAGCAGAAAGCTGGCTAAGATCTGAGCGATCTTGCAAATTATCTTTACATGAGTGTCCAGGCAGGGAAATTACCGTGTACAATATGCGACGATCGCTTTATCCGTTGAGAGCGACTGAAAAATCATTTTCCCCTCTAGACGTTTTTGATAGCAAGGTGCAAACGAGCTAGCGACACTCTTTATTCTTTATAAAGGCGGGAGCGCGTAGACAGGTGTGGCTGGTTAAATTGAAATAACTATGAGGCTCCGATTTTGCCGTTTGTCTCTGCTAGCTATTTGAGCTGAGGGCATAAATAGAGCTAAAGCCCGACTGATGAACCGGAGTTTTATGGCATAATGATTAAGCTGTTCAACTGTAGCTGATCTAACTTAAACAGGAAAAACGCTTATGACTCTTCAACTAGGCGATACCGTCCCAGATTTTACTCAAGAGTCCAGCGAAGGGCAAATCGAGTTTTACACATGGGCAGGCGATAGCTGGGTCGTTCTCTTTTCTCATCCGGCTGACTACACTCCAGTCTGCACAACAGAACTTGGTGAAGTCGCAAGACTCAAGCCTGAATTTGACAAGCGCAACGTGAAAGTTTTGGCGCTGAGTGTCGATCCAACAGACTCGCACAAAGGTTGGATTGCTGACATTAACGAAACGCAAAACACAACGGTTAACTATCCGCTGCTAGCGGATGCCGATCGCAAAGTGTCTGATCTATATGGCATGGTTCACCCCAATGCCAATGCGAAGGTAACAGTTCGCACGGTGTTTGTGATTGATGCACAGAAAAAATTGCGCTTGACGCTGACCTATCCCCCCAGCACCGGACGCAACTTTGATGAAATCTTGCGGGTCATTGACTCACTGCAATTGACTGATAATTACGGTGTGGCAACGCCCGTTAACTGGAAAGATGGCGACGATGTAGTTGTGGTGCCCTCGATCTCTACGGAAGATGCCAAGCAGCGCTTTCCAAAAGGTTTGACTGAAGTAAAACCCTACCTGCGGATGACACCTCAGCCCGACAAGTAAATTGATCGGCATGAACTGAATTACTAAGAAGTAGCGATCGCCCGATAAGCGCGATCGCTATCTTTATAGTTCTGGATCGATGCCGAGCGATCGCAACCGTTCTCTCAGTTGGGCAACCTGTGCTTCAGCCTGATCTGCCCGTAGCCGTTCTTGTTCTGCCCGTTCTTCTGCCTGCTGACGCGATCGTCCTTCGTCTCGGAGCGCTTGCGCCAGTTCGTTAGAAGCCATGAGCTTTTCCCCCGTATCTTCCCGGAAAAACGCGATACGTTGCCCGTCAACCCTTAGACGAAGCTGTAGCGGGGCAAGGCGATCGTCCGTGATCGGTTCATAGCGCTCTCCCCGCAGCCGATAGCCTCTCAACTGTCCCTCAAGCCATTCTCCTTTCGGGTCAAATTGCCAATATTCCTGTACTTCTAGCTGCTCGTACAAGATGCGTTTATACCCTTCATCATGGCTTTTCGTACTTTCTGAGGTGATCTCAAAAATGACGACAGGTACTTGACCCTCTTCCCAAATTTTGTAGTTGTCTCGCGGACCGGGCGTAACATCCAAAACCACCATGATATCGGGTGCTACTCGTAGCTTTGGATAGCCCTGAGCGTAGTACAAAAACTGATCAGCCAGAACGATCGCCGATCGCTGTTCAAGATACTGTCGTAACACGACAACGGCATCAATAATTGCATCAACGTGAACAGATGTTTCTGCCAACGGTTCACCATCAGAACTTGGATAGACGATCGCGGCTTGCGGTAAAAGCGTAGTCATTGCTGCCACTTAGACAGGATGGCTTTATCTTATCGTCCTTCACTCGTGGTCTTTAGTCATCACCTTTGCAGACGCTCAAGCTATATTGCCGCTGTGCTGACCGCTGTGCTGTCCTTCGATCATGCTGCTACGGCGTACGAAACCGTGGGTTGTTTTTCAGTTCGCTGAGTTCAAAGGTTTGTACCCAATCAATAAAGGCTTTGTCGATCGTGGCTTGCGGCTGAATCAGTAACGCGACGTAACGGTTTTTCTGTTTCACAACGACTGCAACAGACTCAGAGCCAAGAATTGTGACGTGGTGAAAGCCCTCCAATTGCAGGGAAGACATAAGTAACGATCGTAAGCCGAGCGCCTGAAAAATGGTCTGCACCCAACTCATGTTATTGCCTTCAGGTGTTGTGAAGTACTCTTTAGGGAGACCGTTCAAGTCAAAAACAGCCGCGCCCATAACATGGTCGGAGTAGGACATGGATAAACTGGTGATGGACAGAGGCGATTCTAGTCGGGAGTCGGCAAGACTTGGCATAACGAATAGTTTCACTCACTGAGCATTCTATAGTGGCTAAGGGTTCTTGCTGTAACGAGTTCACTCGTCTCTTTGCGGGTATACAGCGTTGTAAATGCAGCCGCTTTTAGGTAGATAGCCTCAGTCTAAAGAACTTATACACGCACTGCGTCCGTACAATCCTCACGGAAATAAGCTGCTTCTCATTGAGCAGGGCACTGCTGATGAAGCCAGAGTGAAGTATAGGCTCAGGGTGAAGAATGTTTGTTCTTTGGGTGAGAAGTATATGGCAAAAGGATGAAGGATGAAGGATAAGGGATGAATCGAAGATCTTGCTTAAAGGACGTTTCAGTTTATGTCTGTCCTCACGTTTTCTTCGACTGCCGTATAGGGCGATCGCCAGAAAGACATCTCCCGTACGCAGATCTTTGGTGCGGTTGTGGAACTCCTGAACGCTTAGGTTGTCTATCAGTTTAATGATTTGACTTAAGGTAGAGCCGATGTCTCAAGTATCTAAGACTCGTGTATGCAAGACTGGAACATTCAAGCTTGGGCTATTTAAGGCTGGCACGTTTAGTGCGTTGGCGATCGTCGGCAGCTTCGTTTTAGCTCATGCGATCGATAGTGGTCTTGCTTCAGCCCAGTCGAGACCCCTGATGCAGCAGACCGCTCAAGCTGCGCCATCCTTTCAGTCGCTAGAGCAAGCCGTACTGACGCAAGTGAATCAGTATCGTGCGAGTCGAAAGTTGCCACCTCTAAAAATGGACTCGCGCATTAGTGAACAGTCGCGGCTGCATAGTCAGGCGATGGCAAGCGGTCGCGTACCCTTTAGTCACGATGGCTTTAAGCAACGGGTGCAGGCGATCGCTCGTAGCCTTCCCTACAGCCGTGCGGCTGAAAATGTTGCGTTTAATCAGGGTTACAGCGATCCTGTGCGTCAGGCGGTGCAAGGTTGGCTCAAAAGTCCTGGTCATCTCAAAAACATTGAAGGCTCGTTTGATACGACTGGCGTTGGTATTGCCAAAAACGCTAAGGGAGAATACTATCTCACTCAGGTTTTTATTCGCCGTCGCTAAAATTGGCTAGGTCAGTGTCATCTAAGAGTGATCATTCTGCGGTCTGCTTTTGCCGTCTGTCCGTTTACCGATACTCTAGACCCTGTACCCTATTCCCTGACCCAGATGGCATTGGAAGACTTCCAGATTTGCGATCGCGATCTGTCTGAGCAACAGCTTGACGCTTATTTACAGGCAGACGCGATCGCGGTTGATACAGAGACAATGGGTTTACTGCCCCAGCGTGATCGGCTTTGTTTGGTGCAGCTTTGCGACTCCCACGATCACGTTAGCGTGGTGTCGATCGCCCGTGGACAGACGGAGGCACCCAACCTGAAGCGCTTGCTAGAAGCAGGTAGCAGCGTCAAAGTGTTCCATTTTGCCCGCTTTGACGTTGCAACACTGCGCTACCATCTGGACATCGCTGTGAAGCCACTCTTTTGTACAAAAGTTGCCAGTAAGCTTGCCCGTACCTACACACCGAAGCATGGGCTAAAAGATTTGATCCAGGAGCTAGAGCACGTTGAACTCGACAAGAGCGCTCAAAGCTCTGACTGGGGCAACGCGGCGAATTTATCACCCGAACAGCTTCGCTATGCTGCCAATGATGTCCGTTACCTGTTGAGCGCCCGCCAAAAGCTGATCGCGATGCTCAAGCGTGAGGAACGGTGGTCACTGGCGGAACAGTGCTTTGAGTGCATTCCAACGATCGCCCAACTTGACCTGATGCAGTATCAAGGCTTGTTTGAACATTAAGCGTCGAGCTTCAGCGAACCTGCCCATGATCGCTCGGCTGTCCAGTGGCGATCGGACGATTGATACAGCAAGACATCTTGCAAACCTGCTGTGTCTAGCAGTGCCCGCAGTTCTTCTAGCCGAAAGGCGGCACAAAGAGAAGCTCGAAAAAGCTGCTGCTGGTGAGCATCGTAACCATCACCAATGCTGCCAACAAGGGTATCGACTGTGGCAATGTCCATTGGTCGGAGCAAGTCACGTAGCACGATCGCGCCCTGTGGCTTTAACACTCGCTTTAGCTCTTGCAAAAATGGCAACGGCTCTGGCAAGTGATGCACCAGGCTGTTAGAAATCACTGCGTCAAAGTAACCATCGGGATACGGCAACTGCTTGGCATCCTCATCAGCCAGGGTGATTTGAGCCTCCAACCCGGCTTGCTTCACGTTCGCAGCACCAATTTGCAGCATCGTCTTTGAGCGATCGATGCCAATTACCTGCCATTGCGGACATTGTTGACAGAGCAAAATTGGAATACGCGCCGTGCCAGTGCCTGCATCTAACACCAGCGCTGACTCAGGTACAAGCGCGATCGCCCGTTCTGCAAAGGCTTCATTCACTGCGGTAAAATCCATTGCGTCGTAGGCAACCGATTCCTCCCAGGTATCCATGACCTCTGGCTCAAGCACTCGCTGCATCAAACGCCCTCCTGCTGTTATCCAACCATCTTGTCGTTAAAATAGCACTATGAGCCAACATCGCATCGAACCCCAACCCGGACAAGAATCTGTTTGGGACTATCCACGTCCGCCTCGCCTGGAAGCAACGAGCAAACAGATTCAGATTATTTTTAACGGTGTCACGATCGCTGATACTCATCAGGCAATGCGGGTGCTAGAAACAAGCCATCCACCCGTTTACTACATCCCGCCGGAAGACATCCAGCAAGACTATCTCATCAAAAGCCCGCGATCGACCTTCTGCGAGTGGAAAGGGCACGGCGCTTACTACAGCCTTGCAGTGGGCGACAAGCGCATAGATGACGTTGCCTGGTACTATCCTGAGCCTACGCCTACCTTTGCGACGATCGCCAACTATGTAGCGTTCTATCCGGCTCCAATGGATGCCTGTTTGGTCGATGGCGAAAAAGTGGAGCCACAACCTGGCAACTTCTACGGTGGTTGGATCACCAGCGATATTGTGGGACCATTCAAAGGGGTTCTAGGCTCGTGGGGCTGGTAAAGACTGAAACAGACACCAGGGGAATACAAAGGAGCAGATACTTCCGCCTGGTGCTGCGTAGCCGACGCTCTAAAGCCGTTTTTCCAGGTATTGACCAATCATTTGTTGCTCTCCGGCACGCGAAATGATGGTTTGGCGAGTGCGATACTGCTGACCGATCAGCTTCAGTTCTTCCTCAAAAACAGAGCCTTTGTACTCTGTGCGAAGACAAAGGGTGTTAGGGGCAGAAAAGTAGAAATCTGCTAAGACGGGCTTCGTAGTTGCAAAGCCACGATCGCGGTACAGCTTTGTTCCCCCGGCACCAAACAGGGTCGAACCTTCTGACTGGGGCTTCCCGGTTGCTGAATCATGGCTATCCCAAAGGACTTCAGCGCCGCAGGTTAATAGCGCTTCGTCAATGCCATGTAGTGTCGCCAAATGACACAGTGCAGAGCTATTCGGCGCTAAAAACCGAATGGCAATCATGCTAACGACTTCCTTCGTTTCCCCTTCTGGAAGGGTATAGTAGCGTCTCTCGGACTTCCAGCGCCCTTCTGACTGCTGAAAGAAGTTAGCAATGAGAGAAACGTCCGTCGTTTGGGTCAAATTTAGTAAAGAAGTCACTCAGTTCAGTCCTCACCTACGCCTAAAGAACACGCTCACTGGAAACACGATTCTGCTAAAATTCGTGTTTTTGTTATTTTTCTTAATATATCACTGATAGTCAAGACTGCTCAGTCATAGTACAGCCGCATCATGCTGGGACTAAGGAGTTGCTGTCTGTAGTGAGAGGCACAACCGTACCCTCACTAGCAGTGGCAATCAGTCACCCAAAGAAGGCGCTGAACAGGGGTTTACTGGTTTCATGATCCTGTTGTAGCAAATGCGGATCAAAGCACCATGACTCCAAGTGGGTACTTTTAGGGTTCATCACGGTAGAGGATTGTCGATCGACCAGGGTTATGGTTTGTTTGCATCAGCTTTCATGTCGTCGCCAGAGTGGCATTAGCTGGCGGCGAGGCTGTTTACCCTAAATAGGCTTGCTTGATGCGATCGTCACTTAATAATTCAGCCGCGTTGCCCGTTAAGGTGATGTAGCCAGCTTCTAAAACATAGCCCCGATCGGCGTACTGAAGGGCAAGATTAGCGTTTTGCTCCACTAGCAGAATGGTTACGCCTGCGGTATGAAGGGTTTGAATGCTGGTAAACAGTTCGCGTACGATCGTGGGTGCCAGTCCCAGGCTTGGCTCATCCAGTAGCAACAGCTTGGGGCGACTCATGAGGGCACGGGCGATCGCAAGCATTTGCTGTTCGCCACCGCTGAGAGTGCCTGCAAGCTGATGACGACGCTCTGCCAGTCGCGGAAAGGTGAGGAACTGTTGCTCAATATCTGCTTTGATGCCGAGGCGATCGGAGCGGGTGTAAGCGCCGAGCTGCAAGTTATCGAGCACCGTCTGTCGTGCTAAAATTCTGCGTCCTTCAGGGCTGTGGGCAATGCCTAACTTGACGACCGCATGGGCACGCTGTCGAGTAATATTTTTGCCGTTGTAAAAAATGTGTCCATCACGCACACCAATCAGCCGGGAAATGGCGCGCAAGGTTGTGGTTTTGCCTGCGCCATTGGCTCCAATGAGCGTGACAACCTCCCCCGCATAGATGACCAGATCGATCGCCTGCAATGCCTGAATGCCGCCGTAGTTGACGCT
>JBGTJW010000257.1:0-4289 GCA_041744955.1 Stenomitos sp.
AGGTTGGGACTACAAAGGCTCAGATGTTCCTCGTGTATACCCATAAACTAACCTGTTGAGTTATTGTTAGCTGATTGGTATGCTATTCAATCATTCCTAAAAATAATTCTAAAATTGTTGGGAGGAAGTGTTTAAAGCGAAAGTTGGAGAATGATAGTCAAGAGAATACAGCACTTATGCAAAACTCACGTCATGTGTCTCTATCAACAAGTGGACAAGAGCAAATCCTAACCATTCCCTATGAATTTGCTCTATCGAGTCCAGAGGTTTCGCTACGCAAAGTGGGTCAGCGCCTAATCATTGAACCCCTTCCACCACGTTCTTTACTATCTTTGCTGACGACATTGCAAGACATTCCAGATCCGTTTCCTGACATCGATTAACTTAAAACTTATCCCTTCTCCTTCATCCTTACAAATGCCTTCCCCCCCTATCGGCATCATCATGGGTAGCGATTCAGATTTGCCCACCATGCAGGACGCGATCGCGGCTTGCGAAGAATTTCATATCCTCTGTGAGATTGGCATTGTCTCAGCACACCGCACACCAGAGCGAATGGTCGATTACGCCCAACAAGCGCATGTGCGAGGGCTGAAAGTGATCATCGCAGGAGCAGGCGGCGCGGCTCACTTGCCGGGAATGGTGGCAGCGCTCACGCCTTTACCTGTGATTGGCGTACCTGTCGTCAGCCGTCACCTACAAGGATTGGATTCCCTGTATTCGATCGTGCAGATGCCAGCAGGCGTACCCGTCGCAACGGTGGCGATCGGCAATGCTCGTAATGCCGGACTGCTCGCGGTACAAATTCTGGCAACCCACGATCCAGCCCTGCTCGAAAAAGTGCAGCAATATCGCCAAAGCCTCGCGCAGATAGTGATTGAAAAGCAGGCGAAGCTCCAGGAAAAGGGCTACAAGCGCTATCTGGAGGAGGAAATGCGGGCGTAAGGGCATCAGGTTGATTGAATGCTTGCCCTCAGTGCCAGCAGTGCGGTGCCGTAAGCGGCTTCTGGTTGACGCGATCGCTCGACCGTTACGCCAAGGTGCCGTTGCCGCAGTGCCGTCCATGCCGCATTCTGCGCTCCGCCCCCTGCGGTATACACACGACTTAGCGGCGTTGCTCCTAACGTTTGCAAGAGCCGATAGCCCTCTGCTTCAATCCGTGCCATGCTTTCTAACAGCCCGTGCAAAAAGGCAACCGAATCGTCCGGTCGTGGTTCCAGGCATGGCGGCAGGTTTGGGTCATTCACTGGAAAGCGTTCTCCTGGTTGCATGAGGGGGTAATACGCCAGGGGACTCACCTGCTGGGTGGGAATACGATCGCTCAAGTGCGCTAAGTCTGCTGGCGTAAAAAATTGCTGTAAGACGGCTCCACCTGTGTTCGATGCGCCACCCACCAGCCAGCGATCGCCCAGACGATGGCTATAGATGCCATAGGCTTGGTTTTCAACAGGCACCTGGCTGAGTAACTTCAGCACCAGCGTTGAGCCTAACGAGGTCACGGCTTCCCCTGGCTCTGTTGCCCCACTGGCTAGAAAAGCGGCAATGCTGTCAGTGGTGCCAGCACACACCCGGCAGTCAGGCGACAGGTCAAGCTGTGTGGCAATGTCCGGTTGGACTCGTCCGATCGACGTTCCTGGCGCAACGACACGGGGCAGAAGGGGCGCGATCGCCAGCGCTGTCAGCCATGGAGGGTAGCGGCATTCCACCACGTCGTAACCCAGCTTCAGGCTATTGTGATAGTCACTAATGCCGGGTTGACCATGCAGCAAGAACGCCAACCAATCTGCCTGATGGAGCAAGTATTTAGCCTGCGAACAAGTAGCTTGCCGACTCCACCACAGCAGCTTCACTAAACTCGATGTGGCACTCAGCACGGTATGACGACAGGGCGCATTCACGTACTCCTCCTGAGCAAAGAGCCGTTGTAGGGTTTCGACTTCTGCTGCACCACGGGGATCGTTATAAAGCAGTGGGGGCGCGATCGGCTGACCAGCGGCATCACACAGCAAAACGGTGGCGGAGGTGCCATTGATGGCGATCGCAGCCAGGTTTTTTCGCTCGGCGCGATCGATCTGCTTCAACAGCGAGAACAACGTTTCTTGCCAGCAAGCAGCTAAGTCTGATTCTGACACGGTCCCAAACGGCATACTTGCCTCATAGCAAAGCTCTGCTGCTGCATTCACGAGCGCAAGCCGTGCGCCGGAGGTGCCAAAGTCAATGCCTGCGTAAAAACTCATAGTTGGTAATGGCGACTGGATGCAGGCACTTCAACAAACCTATTCTCCTCTACTGAGTTCGATCGCGCTGTAACCGGGGCGGTTCACTGTTTGGTTCTGGCTGCACTGGCAAATCTTGATTAACGTTCAGCAACGGCTTTTTGGGCGATCGCTGCCGTGTCAGCAGGCGAATTTCTTGTTCTAGGTTTGCCTGCCCCGTCCTAAAAAAGTCCTGAGCGCTCGAAGGCACTAAATCCCGTGAAAACTGCTGTCGTTGTAGCGGTGTGAGGCGATCGATCGAGGGTGGTGACTGCGCCATCGTTGTATCCGTACCCAGCAGCATCAGCACGGTAGCAATGGCATAAACGGCACATTTCATTTGGGGTTGCCTCCTGAAAAGCAGCTTCTGACTTCAAGTTAACCTGCATCGGTTGCTTACAACGTCCCCCAGTTGACGTATAGCAACCCTTGCTTGTGAGTCTTCGATTCAGCTTTGCTTCAAAGGCTAGTCCTGCTGCCCGATCGCCTGTGACAGCGATGTAAGCCCGCGCTCCTCAAGTTTTTGCAACAAGCCTTTTAGAATACGGCGAACCATCCCAGGACCTTCGTAAACCCAACCCGTGTAAACTTGCACCAGACTAGCTCCTGCCGTGATTTTTTCCCACGCATCGTCTGGAGTGAAAACGCCACCCACACCGATAATGGGCAGCTTTCCTTGCGTCTCATGCCAGATAAACCGGATCACTTCTGTCGATCGCTGCCGCATTGGGGCACCGCTAATGCCACCCGCTTCTTCTTGCACCGCTTTACCCGTTGCTCGTACCACTTGTGTCGTCAACCCATCGCGTCGGATGGTCGTGTTCGTCGCAATGATGCCCGCCAAAGGCTGTTTTGGAGCCAGGTCAAGAATGGTGACGATCGCATCCCACTCCAGATCCGGCGCAATTTTGATCAGCAATGGTTTCTGCTGGGTATTTTCCTGCTGGAGTGCTGCCAGAATGGGATTAAGCTGGTCGGCCGCCTGGAGCGATCGCAGCCCCGGCGTATTCGGTGAACTCACGTTTACCACAAAATAATCGCCCCAGTCCTTGAGCAATTTGAAACTGTTTAAATAGTCGGTGGCTGCCTCCTCTAGCGGCGTGACTTTTGATTTGCCCAGATTAATACCGATCGGGAAGGGTGAAGGGGTGAAGGAGTGAAGGAGTGAAGGGGTGAAAGATTGGAGACCCCCCTGTGCTCCCCTCTCCCCTCTCCCCTCTCCCCTCTCCCCCCGCCCCCATCGCTGCTGCAAGGTTGCTGCCATCACTGCGGCACCGCGATTGTTAAAACCCATACGGTTCAGGGCAGCGTGGTCTAGGGGTAAGCGGAATAAACGCGGTCGTGGATTACCTGCTTGGGCGATCGCCGTCACAGTACCGAGTTCGGCAAAACCAAAGCCAAAGCTGCTCCAAACACCAGAGGCAACGCCATCTTTGTCAAAGCCTGCTGCCAGCCCAATCGGGTTTTGGAAGTGCAAGCCCCAGAGTTGCTGCTCAAGGCGATCGTCCGCCAACCGATAGGACTTGCCAACCTGGTGCTGAAGCCAGCGTGCAGACGGCTCTTGGTGATGCTGGTCGAGCCATCCCAACGTATTTAAGGTTTGTTGATGCAGCCACTCCGGATCTGCCTTGAGACCAGAGAAGAGTACAGGACGAACGACAGACCGATAGATATTCACGGGTTGCATTGAGCGATCGTTGATTAGCATACCTGGCTACCCCTAAAATTTGAATAACGTACACGACAAAAGGGCGTTGCTGCTTGAAAGTATGAATGTCGTAGGGGCATGACACTACAATGCCTTGCAATCTTCTCGTGCTTTATTCATGCTTCTAAGTAATAAAAATTTTCCTCAAACGAAAAACGACTGACCCTTCTGACCCTGTTTGTATGGAGTGCATCCCAGTTTTGTAAGACTCATTTTGAGAATTGACCATTCAGGTAGGCACAGCGCTGCTTGAGCACCTGTGATACGTTGTCCTTTTCCCACTGCGCTCCTGTGATCTTGATACGCTGCCCGACTTGTTTGACCGT
>JBGTJW010000258.1:0-12134 GCA_041744955.1 Stenomitos sp.
TACCTTCATCCCCTAATCCACCCCCTCTAACTCTGGCATCGGCACCAGAATGACCCGCACACGCTGACCATCTTCCAGCACAGTTAGCTGGACATCGTCAATTTGAAGTGTGTCGCCTGCTTCGGGCGGACGCTGCAACTCTTCGAGAAACAGCCCTGCCAGGGTTGCCGCCTCATCACGAGGGAGTTGGACATCTAGCTCGTTGTTGACAGTTGCAATGCTGGCACGAATTTTGAAGATGCCTTCATGTTCACTAAGCTGACGAAATTCGCGTTCTTCTTCTGCATCATATTCGTCACGAATTTCACCCACAATTTCTTCTAAAACGTCCTCCAGTGTGATTAATCCGGCTGTACCGCCAAACTCATCCTGCACAACGACCAGATGTAGCCGATTTTGCTTCATCTCTGCCAGAAGATCGGTTGCAGGCTTTGTTTCAGGAACGTAGTGGACGGGACGGAGCAACTCCTGGATGCCCGGAGCATCTTCTGGACTAATGGGAAAGGGGCGAATGAGGTCTTTAACGTGCAGGATGCCTACGATATTGTCCAGGTCATCTTCGCAAACGGGCAGGCGAGTATGAGCATTTTCAGACACAATCTGGCAAGCATCTTGCAGGGATATAGTGGTTTTAAGGTATTGAATCTGCACTCGGGGCACCATGATTGCCCGTGCTGTGATGTGGCTGAGTTCGACAGCACCATGAATGATGCGTCGCTCTTGTTCGCCAACGGAGCCACCTGCCAGCCCAGCGTCAACCATCGCTTTAATTTCTTCTGTGCTGATGGCTTCTTCTTCTTCGTTCGCCGCGTTGCCTGTCAAATCCAAAATCAAGTTGGTGGAGAGGCTCACGAGCTTGACCACAGGGGCGGTTAGCTTTTGCAGCAGACGCAGCGGACGAATGCAAATCAGCGCAAAGGACTCAGCATGACGGATTGCGAGCTTTTTGGGCACCAGTTCGCCAAAAATCAGGCTAACAAGGGCGATCGCCACTGTCACCCCTACGAGCGCCACTTTTTCGGCTGTCGTTTGAGGTATAAATGGACTCAGCACCTCTGTCAGTGGTGTCGCCAGGTTCTCAGCCGCGAAAGCACCGTTGAGAAAGCCTGTGAGGGTGATCACCAGTTGAATGGTCGCCAAAAAGCGGGTGCTGTCCGCTGTGGTTGCCAGCACCAGTCGGGCACGACGGCTACCCTGATCAGCCAGGAGTTGTAGCCTCACATCACTCGCTGAGACCAGCGCAATTTCGGCGGCAGCAAAAAAGGCATTGATGGCAATCAGCACAAGGTTGATGCCAATCAAAAGCGGAACATTGGTTGCTGTGTTCATGGTGCAGGTTGGCGAGCGGACGGGTAGCCGGAAGAGGAGTCATCCAACGATCGAGCCAATCAATCATAGAGAAGAATTGTCCTAAGTTTAGTGCCTAGCCTGTCATGTTTCTCAAGGGGGAGTGGAAATGGATCTGGCGATCGCCATAGCGCAGCGATACGGTGTTGCCGATAAGACCACTTGAGGGAAGCGGCACCAAAACGCAGTGTTGTTACCTGGAGGTGTGCTGCCCGTATGCACAACTGTTTTTTACAGATTTTTACAGACTATTTTCTACAGAATGCGTTTGGCTACGGCTTGCAGTCTTTTTAAACCTTGAAGAGAGCCGCGAATAAGACGCATTGCCGCGATCGGCTGTTTCACCATACCCCACGCTAACGGTAGCGGTTGCAGGGCACCATCCCGATCAATCGCGTGAGCAAGATTGGGAAGATCATGCTGTGCGTTATCGCTGACGACGCGCAGCATGGCAACCGTTGCGCCCAGTTGGCAGAGGCTATCCAGTGCGGCAAAGCCTTCCATATCAACCACATCAGCCGCGTAATCCTGGGCTAACTGGTGTTTTTCTTGAGCAGACGAGACCAGGCGATCGCTCGTCAAGGCTCTAACCAGGGCTGGCGCTGTCAGTTTTGTATGCAGCCAGTCGGTAAGAGCGGTGTCACAGGGCAGCACTGAGGCAGGATGTGTGCGATCGACGCATTCTCGATACAGCACTACGTCGGCGATCGCGTGTCGCGATACAAGCCCACCACACAACCCCATCACCAAAAGCTGCTGTCCAGCAACAATGCGCCCCGCTTTCTGCTGATCGTGCAAGTACTGACGCAAAGGCGCTGACCCGATCGGAATAGGCAAAACAGTGGGTGAGATTGCCCGATCGATGCCCCGACAGACAGCTTGATATTCTGCCCCTTGCGGCACCAAAATCAGATCAACACGCTGCCCCATGCACTAGCCCCTGAAATCGCTGTGCCCTGATACTACAGCAACTTGAAGACTCCCTTCTGCCCTCCTCCCTTATCCTTCCGCCCTCTGCCTTTTACCTTTTGCCTTTTACCTTTTGCCTTCTGCCTCCTGCCCTCTGCCTTTTACCTTTTGCCTTTTACCTTCTGCCTTTTACCTTCTGCCTTCTGCCTTTCACTCCGCAATGATCCTTCCAGCGCTAAAGGATTGGCACTAAATGATTGTTGTGTTACTTGTTAAGGGTTAGTACCAAGGGATCAGGGTTATTGATATGACGAGGTTGCGTAAGCAAGAGACTTCAATCGTCTCCCTGACACTACTATTCACACTGTCTTTTGCTGCAAGTGTGGCTGGCATTGTCGCGACCCGGGCGACGGCTAGACCGCTAGCAGGCACGTTGATGGTTTATCCTCTCCTGGGTCAGACGGCTAGTACGATCGCCTTTCCGCTGCCAACCAACGTACCTGTCGGCACCTCCATTCGCATTGGCGGTTCCAGCGGTATGGGGACGATCAACCAGGCGCTGAAACAACGCTTTGAGCAGCGATTCGTGGGTACGAAGGTTGAACTGAATACTCAGGGCACCGGTCCAGCGATCAAAGACTTGATGGATAACAATGCTGACCTGGCAGCGATCGGTCGTACGCTCATGCCGCAAGAAAAGGCGCAAGGGCTAGTAGCGGTGCCAGTCTCACGGCATAAAATCGCCATCATTGTGGGTGCCGACAATCCGTTTAAGGGCGGACTGACGTTTGAGCAGTTCGCCAAAATTTTTCGAGGCGAGATTAGAGACTGGTCTCAAGTTGGCGGTGAACCGGGTCCCATTCGGTTTATCGATCGCCCCGGTAGTAGCGACACTCGCCAAGCCTTTCGCAACTATCCAGTTTTTAAGCAGGCACCCTTTACGACCGGGAAAACTGCCCAACAGATCGGGCAAGATAGCACTAGCCAGGTAGTGGCAGCACTTAAAGTAAGTGGCATTGGCTATGCGATCGCCGATCAACTGAAAGACCACAGCGATGTGCGAATCGTCCCGATTAACAACACACTGCCGAGCAACCCCAAATACCCTTTTTCCCAACCGCTCATCTACGTTTATAAGGGACCGCAGCCAAATCTCCCAGCGCAAGCGTTCCTGGGTTATGCTGCTGCACCTGTGAGTCGTCAAACCATTGAAACGGCGCGGAAAGAAGCAACCGCGATCGTCACAAATCCCGAAGTTACATCCTCTAACCCGCAAGAAACGATTCCGAGTCCTCAGCCGATAGCATCGGATGCGTCTGCTGTGCCTTCAACCGTCGCCCAAGCCCCCAGCGTGAACGGAGACACGGACGAACCAACAAACGCATGGCTCTGGTTATTGGCGTTACCGCTGTTAGGCAGCTTTGTTTGGTGGGTACTAAAAAATCGTGATGCCGAGGCTGAGCTAACAGAACCGGAACTGGAGGAAGACTTTATTCCCCCTACAGTTGACCCTATGTCGATCGGGGAGCCGCTAACGGAAGCGTCGATCGTGCCCATTGCGGATGTCCCTGCGCCACTGCTCGGAGCCGTCCAACCAGTGGGCAACAGTCGTTTGATTCTGGTGTCTCGCGATTGCAGGAATGCGTATGCCTACTGGGAAATTTCTGCTGAGGCACAAGCGTCGCTACAGCAGCAAGATGCCCAGAAGTTGGTGATACGGCTCTACGACGTAACGGGCATTGACATCAAGCGGCAACCGCCAAAAAGTCTTCAGGAGTTTGACTGTGAGGCTCAGGCACAAGACCGACACCTCCCGATTCGGACGGACGATCGAATGTATCTTGCCGAGCTTGGCTACATTGCGGCTGAGGGGCGCTGGCTCCAGGTTGCCCGATCGGAGCCTGTACACGTACCGGCTTGCCCCCTGGCACAAAAGGCGATCGCGCCAGATGCCGCAAGCGACGAGATACCAGTCGGCAATGTCGTGTTGGCAGATGGAACACTCGTAGCAGAGGATGCTGCGTCTCCTACGGTCATCGCTGCCGATCGCAGTGATTTGTACGCCAGGGCAGACGACAGACAGCGTGTGCTGGAACCGTACGCTCGCACTGCCTTGCAAACGGGAGAGAAAGCCCAAACAAGCGCCTGGTATGACGGTACTGACACGGCTGCTACCTCGTTAACGGCTGGCACGATGGCAACGGGCGAAGCGATGAATGGGATGGTGTGGCATCGATCGCCAGAAACCGTCGTTTCGGAAACACCAAACGCCTCGGAAACACCAGAACCCAGCGTCACAACAAGCGCTCTTGCCGACCGAACGATTGCCGCTAGCCCTCAGCCGACGAGCCAAAGCCAGCTTATGCTCATTCCTCGCGCTGCCCAGGCTTTGTACGTGTATTGGGACGCAGACCAAGCCGAAAAAGACGCACTGAAGCAACAGGGTGGGCAGCAGATGGTGCTGCGAGTGTATGCCGCTACGGGCACAGGCAATGCTTCCCCTCAAAGCGTGCAACAGTACTTTTGCAATGATTGGGATCAGGATCAGCACATCTGGGTGCCCGTTAGCAACCTTGAATACATCGCCGAACTAGGCTACATAGCGCTGGATGGACGCTTTCTCATGCTGGCACGATCGACCCCGACATGGGTTCCGGGTGCTTAGGGGTTTTGTGGGCGATCGCTGAGACAATGGGGTTGAGATGTTAGCGCCATGCCAGCCTACGCTCGATCGTTTCAACGCCGTCGGTCATCGCTCTCTCTAGCGTCAGCAGGGTATACAGTTATGGGACTTTTTTTTGACATCCTTAGCGCCATTAATCATCCCAACCAGCAAGGCAGCGTTGAACAACTGAATGTCATTGTGAGTGAGGCGCAACAGCTAGGCAGCAACCACGGGTTCGACGATGCGACACTCCAAACGCTGCTCTCGGTAGTAGGCGGTTTCTTGCAAACGGTCTTTCGGCAGTCTGCTGTGATCGGCAGTGTGGCTAGCGATGCGCTGGTTAGTCAGGCAATCGGCAACTCTCATTACGGTGCTGCCTCGCTGCCAGCGTTTCTGACACCAGAGCGGCAGCAGCAGTTGCTTCAGGCGCTTGCCCAACGTACCGGCTTAAGTAATACGACGCTGCAAGCCGCACTGCCCGGTTTGCTGACAGTGGCATTGGGGTTTCTCAATTTGGGAACGGGCACCTCCCGCACGTCGGGAGCAAATCCCGTCCTGAAATCGTTTTTAACGACCGCTCACCATGAGAATGCTGATCTGGGGGAGGTCTTTAAATTTGCTAATCGCTTGCTGCATCCTTGACGAGACCAGCGATCGCCCAGGCGCTGTGATCGGTAACTGAAAACGGTAGGATGACTAATATAGCTGTAGCCATACTGGTGAGGACGGGGTGCAGGGGTAGAACCCCTGGCTGGGGGCGAAGCCCCCACACCCCCTTTGATCCCAATGTCCTAAGTTCTGTGGCAATCGCTATAGCAACTGAAGTAAATGTAAGTTGAGGGGTGGAGCGTCCTGCCATGTCTTTGCGAGAGCGTTTTAATATTTCTAAACTGGCAATTGAGTATCCCTGGCTGACGCTGGGTTTTTGGATTGCCGTCTCTGTAGCAGGGTTGCTGGCTTTTAGCTCCCTCAAATATGCCTTGTTTCCAGACATTACCTTTCCCGTCGTGGTGGTCAATGCAACAACCAGCATCGCGACCGCGCAGGAAACCGAAGCCCGACTCACGCAACCGATGGAGGAGGCACTACAGCCCCTCGAAGCACAGGGCTTAAATTCCGTGCGATCGTCTACCTATCCAGGACGATCGATTGTCAGCCTTTCCTTTGCCGTGGGCACTGATCTCGACGAATCGGTGACGCAGGTTGAGACGCAGCTAAAAACCTTGAAATTACCTGATAACAGCGCTTACAAGGTGACTCCGATCAACCTGAATGAGTCAGCCGTTGCCAGCTACGCGATCGAAGCTCCTAAACAAACCCTCACCCAGTTGACCACACTGGCACAGGAGCGCATTCTCCCTACGATCGCTCAGGTGCCGGGTGTCCTGAAGGTCAACTTGCTGGGCGTTCCGGCTGGAGCCACGGTCACGGCACCCACTGCCAAAGCGACTGTGGCAGAGCAAGCCGTGTTGAATGCAGGTTCATCGGCAGTGCGCTTTGGTGGTCGCGAGGCGTTAGCGCTTGAAGTGGTAAAGCGTAGCGATGCGAACACGCTGGATGTGGTGAAAGCGGTGGACGATGCGGTTGCCCAGTTGCGATCGCAGTTACCAGACGTACAGGTCAATCTAGCCGCGACCCAGGCAGAGTATATCCGTGAGGCAACGGATTCAACCGTCGAAGCTCTTGGGCTGGCGGTCATCCTCTCCGTCATTGTCATCTTTCCCTTTTTGTGGGATTGGAAAGCCACGTTAATTTCGGCACTGGCGATTCCGACTTCGCTGTTTGGCACCTTCATTGTGATGGCGCTCTTTGGCTTTAACCTGGAGACAATCACCTTGCTGGCGTTGGCATTAGTCGTTGGCATTATTGTGGATGACGCGATCGTTGATGTCGAAAACATTGCCCGTCATCTGGATGAGGGTGGCAAATCACCCCGGCAAGCGGCGATCGAAGCGACGGATGAAATTGGCTTGACGGTGACAGCCGCTACCCTGACGATCGCGGCTGTCTTCTTACCCGTCGCCTTTATGCAGGGCGTAGTCGGACAGTTCTTTCAACCCTTTGGCGTTACCGTCTCAGCGGCAGTGCTGATTTCGCTGCTGGTTGCCCGCACCCTCTCTCCACTGCTGGCGGTCTACTGGTTGCGACCACGACCCCAAAAACCATCTGAGCAGGGCTGGTCAGGGTTCGTCAACGCCTACCGCAAGCTGTTGCAATGGTCGTTGATGCACCGAGCCATTGTCGTCGGCATTGCTCTGTTGAGCTTTGCTGCGGGTTTGGCACTCATTCCCATCATCCCCAAAGGGTTTATCCCCAAGCTCGATCGGGGTGAGTTCAACATTACCTACACGGCTCCTTTACCCGCGATCGCGCTGAATCAGGCTGCGTTGGCTCAAGCGGCACAGGCACAAGCGGCTGGGATGAAGCCAAACACGTTACCCCCTGGTGTAGACCCAGCCCTATTAGCAGCACAAAAAGCAGCGGCACAGAAAGCACCCCCCATCAATCCACTTCAGGACTCCGTGGAAACAGCGAAAAAGCTAGAAGCCGTTGTGCTCCAGTCGCCTGAGGTCGAAAGTGTGTTTACAACCGTTGGCACACGGCAGCAGCCTAATAAAGGCACGCTGTATGTCAAGCTGCGAGAAGGGCATACTGTTTCAACCACCGCGCTGCAAGATCAGTTCCGGCAGCAGTTGCCCGTGCTGGAGAATGTCACGACCAGCATTGAGGATATTCAATTTGTCGATACGGGTGGTGAAAAGCCGCTGCAAGTGGGGCTAATCGGTGATGATCCGCTAGTTTTAAGCCAGACTGCCAAGACCATTAAAGAGCGGCTTGAACAGCTTCCTGGCTTTGCGGATGTAACCACGACTGGTGCTGCCAACACAGCCAACAGGATTGTTGAAATTGAGCGGCGCAATGCCCGTCGAGTCGCTTATGTCAGCGCCAATCTGGGAGAGAACATTGCGTTGGGCGATGCCACCGATCGCGCTGTGGCGATCGCCAACGAAGTTAAACCACAATCTATATCACTCAATTTAGGCGGTGATTCAGCCAGGTTAGGCGAAATCTTCGGTAGTTTTGGCTTCACGCTGGGGCTGGCTGTGATTTGTGTGCTGGCAGTCTTGCTGCTACTGTTCCGCAGTTGGACCGATCCCCTGGCTATCATCTTCTCTCTGCCGCTGTCGATCGTGGGTGCTTTGTTAGCTGCCCTCTTTACTCGCAGCGATTTTGGCATGATTTCCATCATCGGCATTATCTTTCTGCTAGGTTTGGTGAACAAAAGCGCCATCTTGCTGGTGGACTATACTAACCAGCTTCGTCGTAGTGGACTCTCTCGCTCGGAAGCCATCCTCACAGCCGCGCCTGTTCGCCTCCGTCCTATTCTCATGACTACTGCTGCCACCATTTTAGGGATGCTGCCGATCGCCCTCGGTCTGGGAGCCGGAGCCGAATTACGCGCACCGATGGCGATCGCCATCATCGGCGGACTCATCACCTCCACCCTTCTGAGCCTGATCGTCGTACCTGTCGTCTACGCGCTACTCGACGATCTGCATCTTCGTTTGAGCGGTAAAAATAGGGAAGCCTAACCGAACGTCAACACACCGTATTAGATCCCCGACTTCTTCGAGAAGTCGGGGATCTAAGCAGCCACATTTCATAAAGTTCAGATAGCTATGAGCGCCTATAAAGTAAGCCTGCGTTGTGTTCAATAGCGATCGCTAAAATCTTAATCATTGCAACTTTCTCTGATGCTGTCCATTCAGAAGTAGCAGCGCTTTGCTGTAAAAGATTATGTAATTCTTTAACTTCTTGCCCAGATAAATATCCATAAAACAATTCTTCAGTTTGCTCGCAAAGATTGCCAAACTTCCAAGTCAACTTTCGTAAAAGCTTAACAGCCTTGTAAGCTTGAACGTTGTTAGGGGATTCAATGGGTAGCTCTGCAACCAGAACATCAACAATACTGCCAACCTCTACTCTAAAACTGATAATGTCATACCCATCAATATGCCATTTATAGGGATTTTCCTCTACCCATCTTTCAGCCATACGTTCATAAATGTCGCTATGCGTTGAACGCTCAAAAGCCTCTGCATTGAAAAGACTAGGATGAAAATAAGTTGACATTCTAAAATTCACCAAACAAGAGATAGCCTATTGTTCTAAAAATCATTGTATCTTTCATCGATTTAACTTACAGTTATCTCCAACTTATTAAGATCTATCATTAGAAGCATCGCTCTTATTATTTTACCCATCGCAAACTGTTAATTTCATTACGACAGTATAAACAACTAACTATGCAAACATTTGTCACAGGTGGAACGGGGTTTATTGGCGCGAATTTAGTGCGCTTGTTGTTGCAAGAAGGGTATGCGGTGAAAGCGCTGGCTCGATCGGGTAGTCGCTTAGACAACCTGCAAGGATTGGATGTAGAAATCGTCAAAAGTGACCTGAATAATCCTGACCTGTGGCAGCACATAAAGGGCTGTCACTTTTTGTTCCATGTCGCGGCGCATTATTCGCTGTGGCAGACCGATCGCGACGCGCTCTACCAGAACAATGTGGTGGGTACGCGCAATATGCTGGCAGCAGCGCAGAAGGCAGGTGTGGAACGCACCGTCTATACGAGTTCGGTTGCGGCGATCGGTGTTGGTGCGTCTGGCACTGCCGTTGATGAAACCCACCAAAGCCCTGTCGAAAAACTGGTTGGGCACTACAAAAAATCCAAGTATCTGGCAGAGCAAGAAGCGGTAAAAGCCGTTCGAGCGGGACAGGACATTGTCATCGTTAACCCCAGCAGCCCGATCGGTCCCTGGGATATCAAACCGACACCTACAGGCGATATCATCTTGCGCTTTCTGCGTCGTCAGATGCCTGCCTATGTCGATACAGGGCTGAACTTTATCCATGTACAGGATGTGGCTTGGGGACATTTGTTAGCGTTGCACAAGGGTAAAACGGGCGATCGCTACATCCTTGGCAATCAAAACCTCACCCTCAAGGAACTACTCGATCAGCTTGCTGCCCTTACCGGACAACCCGCACCCCAAAACGCGATTCCTGCCTGGATTCCCCTCACCGTTGCCTGGATTGACGAGCAGATTCTTGCGCCTCTCGGCAAAACCCCTTCCGTGCCGCTGGATGGGGTGCGGATGGCACAACAGCCCATGTACTACAGTGCTGCCAAAGCTATTCACGAACTTGGGCTACCCCAAACTCCCCTATCGACAGCTCTGCACGATAGCATAGAGTGGTTTGTGAAGTATGGTTATGTCAAGAAAGGCTAAAGGATAAAAACTTAGCATTCATACGTCATCCCTTATCCTTCCTTTCATCCGTGTTCCCGTTTCGAGGAGTGAAAAATGTATGGCAGTTCTTCTACAGCAGGCGATCGAAGTTGGTAAGTACGTTGTCACCCAACGCTTAACGGGTCGTAAACGCTATCCGCTAGTGCTCATGCTGGAGCCACTGTTTCGCTGCAATCTAGCGTGTCCCGGCTGTGGCAAAATCCAGCACCCAACCGATATTTTGGTGCAGAACCTAACCCCTGCCCAGTGTTTTGCAGCCGCTGAAGAGTGCGGTGCGCCTGTTGTCTCAATTCCTGGCGGCGAACCACTGCTCCATCCTCAAATTGACGAAATTGTACGCGGCTTGGTAGAACGCAAAAAGTACATTTACCTTTGCACAAACGGCATTTTGCTCGAAAAAAGCTTGAGCAAATTCACGCCGTCGCCCTATCTCACCTTCAGCGTGCATTTAGATGGTCTGCGCGAACATCATGACAAGTGTGTCGATCGCAAAGGCATTTTTGACATTGCCGTGAAAGCCATTAAAGCTGCTAAAGCGAAAGGATTCCGCGTCACCACCAATACCACGGTGTTTGAAGGCACTGATCCGAAAGAAATGCAGGACTTCTTTGATTTCATTGCCACGCTTGGCACCGATGGCATGATGATTTCTCCTGGTTATAGCTACGACTGGGCACCCGATCAAGAGCATTTCCTCAAGCGCGAACAGACTAAAGCGCTCTTCCGCGAAATTTTAGCGCCCTTTAAAGCAGGCAAAAAGAACTGGAACTTCAACCACAATCCTCTGTTTTTAGACTTTCTCACGGGCGAAAAAGACTACGAATGTACGCCCTGGGGCAGCCCTAGCTATAGCGTGCTTGGCTGGCAAAAGCCCTGCTATCTCTTGAACGAAGGGCATTATGAAAGCTTCCAGGAACTCATCGATCACACCGATTGGAGCAAATACGGGCGATCGAGCGGTAATCCTCAATGTGCCGACTGTATGGTGCATTGTGGCTATGAGCCGACTGCGGCTGTAGATGCCATGCAGCCACAAAATATGATGCGGGCGATCGGTAGCGTCTTTGGCATCGCCAATTAAGTTCACGTCCTAGAACATCGCAAACGCAAGACCCCCGACTTCTTAAAGAAGTCGGGGGTCTAATGATTAGGATTAGCTGCTAATGGCGATCTTAATTAGTAAGGTCTGTGGCTGCACGATTGGCAGCATCCCCAATTTGGTCAGCGGTTTTTCCGGCACCTTCCACATATCCTGAGCCAAATTCTTTGAAGGCTTCGGCTGACTCTTTACCAATGCGCTTAACGCGCTCACCAGGCTTGCCTTCTACTTTCCGAGCTTCGCGGTTCCATTGTCCCGTTGTCTTGGGTCGATCGGTATTATTTTGCTCAATACGATCGCGCAGCTTTGCAGGTAGCGGCTGATCGTTCTTCCCAATATCAACATTGGTTGTCAGTAGTAGAAACGCGACTAAACCAGCAGCAAAAAACTGCTTTACCTGTAGTCCTTCTAATAACGTACTGATGTGAGCGATCGCCCGAGAGATCAAATTTGTCATGCCGTTACTCCATTAATTCGTTCTTAATCTTTTTTGCCTTTATGAGGCGTTTTAACCTGCTCCAAAGGCTGTAGTTGCAATCAAAGAAATTGCAATTATTTGCACAAATGGATCAGCCAGTTGATGCTATTCTCTATAGCAACTTCATGACTTCGAGCTATTCACGCCTCTCAGCACAAAATCAAGACTAACGTTCCAAACCGAATGATTCCTCTGACAAAAGTCATAGCTCAATGGTGAGAAAAGCTGTGAGTGACGCAAATATGAGTCATAACGTCAAGCTGCTTGCTGAATTATTCCCTTCGAGCAGGTGAATGAGGCTATGGAAAAGCTTCACAA
>JBGTJW010000259.1:0-3893 GCA_041744955.1 Stenomitos sp.
GATTGGCTACTACAAAGGCTTGGAAGCACGGCAACAGGCGGACGCAAGCTACTCCTACTCAGAGACAAACGAACGTCAGGAATGTCTAGCGGCAGGACGGGCTTTCATGCTGGAACGTGCTCTGCAACAGGTAGAGGCTGCGGTAGAGGTTGAACCTCCACCTAATGAAGTGTCTCCTTCCTTGCATTAGCGCAAGTTTTTGTCGATCGCTGAGTGTCTTCACTCTAAATTTCTAGCGTTTAGCTTTACCCATTGAGCATGTCTGTAAAGGCATACCTCACGGGTTAGCTTTGCGCTGCAATTAATCTTCACAATAATGGAGAATTCACAATGGATCTGCAAAACAAAGTGGCTTTAGTCACAGGCGGCAGTTCGGGCATGGGGCGATCGACCGCGCTCCTGTTTGCCAAACATGGTGCAAAAGTGGTCGTCGCTGCCCGACGTGAAACCGAAGGACAAAGCGTGGTTGACCAAATTTGACAGACGGGCGGAGAAGCCAGCTTTGTCAAAACCGATGTGTCTCAACCCGCAGAGATCGAGGCATTGATTGAGAAAACAGTCTCTTTATATGGACAGTTAGATTACGCCTTTAACAATGCCGGAACCGAAGGCGCTTTTGCTCCGATGCCCCAACTAACAGAAGCCAATTGGGATCATACGATTACCACCAACCTAAAAGCCGTCTGGCTTTGTATCAAGTACGAGATCGAGCAAATGATTCGTCAGAGGACGGGGGGAGCCATTGTCAACACCTCATCCTGGTTGGCAAAAGGCGGCATGCTTGGCTCCACCATCTACTCTGCCAGCAAAGGGGGCTTGGATGGCATGGTGCGGGCAGCGGCATTGGAGTGTGCTCAACATGGAATTCGGGTTAACAATGTGAACCCTGGCATTATCGACACGGAAATGTTTCGGCGCTTTGGCAATCCTGATGATCCAGGCGATGTAGTGGTGAAAACCTTTACCAATCGCATCCCATTAAACCGGTTGGGTAAATCAGCAGAAGTGGCAGAGGCAGTCGTCTGGCTTTGCTCCGATGCGGCGACTTACATCACCGGACAAACGATCGCAGTCGATGGTGGCTTTGCGATTCCCGGTTTCCGCTATTAACCACGTTTCCAGGAAATTTACTATGTCAGATGCACTATTGACGATCGTTGCTCACATCAAAGCCAAACCTGGATTGGAAGCCCGAATGCAGCAGGATTTGCTGAGTTTGCTTGCTCCGACGCGTGCCGAATCGGGCTGTATCACATTTGATTTGTTGCAAGATACAAACGATCCAGCGGTTTTTGTACTCTACGAAAACTGGAAAGACCAAGCATCGCTGGATGCCCACTTTCAACAGCCTTATGTGAAGCAGGTTTTGCAAGCCTACGAGGAGACGCTAGCAGAGCCAATCGCGGTTTTATCCCTCAGAAAAATTGAATCACCACAGCGATCTCAAACTGGAGAGTAATCATGCAATACAAACTTCTGGGCAACACGGGATTGAGAGTCTCTGAACTCTGTCTAGGTGCGATGACCTTTGGCGAAGATTGGGAGTGGGGTGCGAATCGAGAAACCAGTCAAGCGATGTTTGAAGCCTTTGCCGAGGCGGGGGGAAATTTCATCGACACTGCCAATGTCTACACGAATGGCACCAGCGAGAAGATGCTGGGTGAGTTTGTCGGTGCAGAACGAGACCGATTTGTCATTGCCACGAAGTATACGGTGATGATGAATCCAAATGATCCCAACTCTAGCGGCAATCAGCGCAAGAATCTGATGCGATCGCTCGAAGCCAGCCTGAAGCGTTTAAACACCGACTACATCGATCTCTACTGGGTACACATGTGGGATACAGTGACACCCGTGGAAGAAATGATGCGGGCATTGGATGATGTGGTTCGCTCTGGCAAAGTGATGTACGTCGGTATTTCCGATGCGCTTGCTTGGATTCGCCACCAGTCACCCCGACACATGCCGATTATTGGAGCTAGAAATTTGGATCATCTCAAAGACAATCTCGGTTGCTTGAATGTCACTCTGAACAACGATCAACTCATTCGTCTCAATGCTGCTAGCGAAGTTGATCCAGGTTTTGCCTTAAAATTTCTGCGCCGATTGCAAAACCTGTTCTTAGGTGCAGCAACGGAAACGCTGGATTTGAGTTTACATTCTGTTTCACGGCTAGTGCTCGATCGCAAATAATCAGAGTCATGAAAGATGAATTTGATTCTTCTACATACAACAACCCTAGTTTTGATTGCCACCGTTCCTGTTTGGGCAGTTCAGACTTCTGCACAACGTTCTATTCAGCTACCGACTGATTTTCAATATCCCAATGGCATTACCCATACCAGCAACAGCACGTTGTATGTTGGCTCCGTTACCAGCGGGCAAATCTTACAAATTACGCCAAACGGCAAAACAGAAACCTTCTTTCCTGGAACGGACGAAATCTTTGCGGCAACCAGTTTACGACTGGATGAGCAACGCGGCATTCTCTGGGGAGCTTCACCCGATTTTCTCGGTGTTCGTGATGCCGATGGTCAGGTGACTCGTCGCTCTCACCGGATATTTGCGATCGATATCCGCACTGCCAAGGTTCTCCGAGTGATTTCCATGCCCGATGGTGGCTTCGGCAATGACATCGCGTTGGATGAGGAGGGCGGCGTTTATCTAACCGATAGCTCCCGTCCCCGCATTTACTACCTTGCACCTGGAGCCAACCAACTGCAAGTTTGGGCAGAAGATGAACAGTTTCGCTCCAAACAAATTGGGCTGGGCGGCATTGCTCGTGCTGCCAACGGCATTTTGATTGTCGGTCTATTCTCGGATGGCAAGCTGCTACGAGTGACACCGCAAGCGCAAGGGAAACCAAAAGTGGAAGCGATTCTGCTGCCGCGATCGCTGGAGAATCCCGATGGGATGCAGTTTGCCCCCGATGGTTCGCTATTAATTACCGAAGGCGCAGTCTCTAGCGGCAATGGTCGTCTGCTCCGGATCAGAAATATCTTGGACAACGAAACACCGAAGACGATCGAAACTCTGGCAAGCGGATTGGAGTCACCAGTTAATCTGACGATTACAGATCAAACGGTCTGGGTGACGGAATCCCGCATCCGTCATCGCTTGCTGCCAAGCAACGAAACCGCCGTTCCAGATGTATTTTTCCTGCGTCGGTTCGCATTGTAGAGTGGTTGCTCACTGCTATGCCGGATTAGCTATGGACAGAACTAATTCCCTACCCGTTGATTATGGCTCCTGTGGCTTGTGTGATGTAGTTCATCTCGATCGTCCACCCAGTAGATTAGCGCGATAGCTCGATCAAATATTGTTAGCGATCGCTGCACCCATTAGTTTACGCGTCGAGACCGAATAGTAACGGCACAATGCAGCGGTGGTAGATACCCTTGAACTCAGCACTAGCGGCTTTCGTCCATCCGTTGCCATGAGGTGTTAGCTGGCTGACGTGCAATAAACTCAATGGACTCAACCTCTGCACCATCGCCGATCTGAGCCTTGAAACACATAAGCGATCGACCTCAACACTCAACCTCTGACACTCACCCCAAAACTGCTGGAACTTCTGTCACTCATGCGATCGCTCCCACTGACTCAACCTTCACTAACTCAACCTCTACTACTAACAGATAACCGCTCGGTAACAGGAACCTCGAATAAAGGAAGACAGCTAACGGCTAAAGTGAGCGGCTGTAAACAATCTTGAACTCAACACCAAGATCTTTCGTCAGTCCGCTCCAAGCGAATTGTGTACGCCCAGCATGGGCGTGAATCAATGGGGTAAAAGTCCCCTGTCGGAGAACCAACGTCCAAATGATTAACTCGACGAGCCGTCGCGACGATAACGACTAGCTTAAGGCAAGGGCAAACCCGCGAGGGGATGT
>JBGTJW010000260.1:0-3024 GCA_041744955.1 Stenomitos sp.
GGGTCTATGTGTATCGCGGTGAGCAAGTGTTAGAAAAATACCAGATTGCGATCGGGAAGCGCGGCTGGGAAACGCCAACGGGTAGTTTTCAAGTCTTGTCAAAGGAGAAAAACCCCGTCTTTAAGAGTTTTAGAACGGGTAAGCTGATTGAGCCAGGACCAGACAATCCGCTCGGTGTTCGCTGGATTGGCATCTGGACGGATGGTAAAACGCAGCTTGGTTTTCACGGCACCAATCAGGAAGAACTGCTGGGTCAAGCGGTTTCCCACGGCTGCATTCGGATGCGTAACCGAGATGTGACAGCCATGTTTGATTTAGTCAGCCTTGGCACAGAGGTTGTTGTAGAACGGTGAAGGGGTGGAGAGGTGAAGGGGTGGAAGGGTGAAGGAGTGAAAGGCTCCTAAAACTGGAATTTTACATGGTGAACGTATTGTGAGTTAGCTGATTTCGCCTAGCGATTGAATTTGGCGATCGGTGTAGCGAGCGGCTCTTAACGGTTCAATGATATCAAGCTGTTGGTCGGGCACATAGCAAACGACCAGACTCGCTTCAGACTCTGGTACTAATCGCACTTCACCGATGCCAGCCGGTAGAATGCAGGATTCTCCCTGTTGAAGCTGTTCAGTGCCGCTGGCAAATTCTAGCTGCACCGGGGCACCCACATTGGATAAGGTGACGCAGCGCTGAGGATGAGAGGGTTCGATGTAGGGTTCTGTGAGCGTCCAGCGTTCCAGGGCAAAGTAGGGTCCGGCGCAGCAAAGAGTCCGTCGATTGCTGTCGCTCTCTAACGTTAAGCCTGTGTTGGGGCGCGGTTGATAATGAGTTTTGAGTTCGTCTAACGCAGCATTGATGTTGGCATACCACTGCTCCGGGTCATGCTGCTGACCGTACAAATCAGCAGGCATGACCATTTGACCGAGATCAGAGGTCTGCTGTACTTCAAACACGAGAGCGTCCGGTCCAAACGAATGAATAATGCTACCGGGAACGTAGATCGTGTCGCCTGCCGCGATCGGGTAGCGTGGCATCACCGCATCGTAGTCTTGAGCGACGAAGGCATCAAAGAGCTGCTGTCGCGAAAAATCGGCTTTCAGCCCTGCCAAAATGGTTGCGCCGGGTGCTGCCCAAAGAATATGCCATGCTTCCGTTTTGCCATTCGGTTCGTGATGCACCCGTGCTGCCGTTTCATCGTCTGCATGGAGATGCACGGGCAGCATATGAGACGCATCAATGAACTTCTCCAGCAGGGGGAAATGAGGACCACGCCAACCCTTGCCAACCAGTTCATCGGGATACATCAGCGTTAAATCATGTAGCGATCGCCCTGCCAGGGAGCCGTTAATCACTGTTCCCGTTGTGTCACGATAATCGCTAATTTCCCAGGTTTCGGCAATAATGCCATCGGGCAACCCCGGCTTATGGAGATGCTCTGGAATCAGTCGATCGCCAAAAACGTAGTGGCGAATATGCGCCGTGAGTTTGAGTGGATACCAGTGCATTTGCGTCACCTGCTCTGAACGATCGGGACTGAAATATAGCCGTTGAAGAGAGAGCTAGGACAGATTAAAATTCCCAGTTCTGCTTCTGGTAAGGGTTCTACTTTAGCCTTTAGCCTTTAGCCTTTAGCCTTCTGCCTTCTGCCTTCTGCCTTTAGCCTTTAGCCTTTTGCCTTCTGCCTTCTGCCTTCTGCCTTTTGCCCTAGCTGCTCACTTCAGGCTATCTCACGCTTTGCCAAAGGTTTCATCGCTAGTGCTGATGTCTCTTGATCTACGCCTTTTGATCGAGACGAATCGCTTGTTCCAGTGCCGTTTTTTCTCTTGTTCTGGCCGCATAGGGTTGTAGTCTGGCAGCATCCCAGCCAGTCAGTAGTCGTAAATCGGTCAAGGTGATGCCCCGCATGAGTAGATCGATGCACCAGGTTTGCTGGGCTTGCTCGATCGCGGGCGGGTTTCCATCGGGTGCCAGCAAGCCCTCCGCGACGGTTTGCCAGAGTTGGCGCAGTTCACTTTCTGCTAGTGGCTGCTCTGCCTGGTTCAAGAACATAGCTGGCTGGTTGTCTTTGCGGCTTCGGAGCCACTGAGTGAGGGGGTTCCGCGTGTAGGAGCCATAGCGTTTGCCCATAATCCATTGGTTGACGGGCACCTGGCGCATTGCTCCTTGAGTGATGTGCAGGCTTTGCTGATGCGGATCGCTACTGTGGTGCGATCGCTCTAGGCGGCTTACCTCAGCCGGACTCAACCCAGCACCAAATAGAACGTAGACGATCGCATACTCCTTTAGCCCTAACTTTTTGGCGCGCTGCAAAAGGGCATGGACTAAGGGCGCAGGTAAATCGGCGATCGTTTCAGCGATTGGTTCGGTGGCTGCTACAGGCTCTAATACCTCTAGATTCGCAAAGGGAACAAGACCCGAAAAGACGGGCGTTAAGTCTGATGAGGGCGACACTGCCCCTTGCAAAAACAGCGTGACCAAATTTTCTAAAAAATCGTCTCGATCGTGCCAAAGCTGGTGAAACTCGCTAGTAAATTCAATGACGGCATAGCCCAGCAACATCCCATTGAGTAAACTCGCCAGCTTTTCAGCGGGAAGGTGGGTGTTGAGCTGCCCTCGCTTAATCACTGTCTCAAAATATTTGGCAACATAGCGATTTGCCTGGGTAAAGCCTCGTCCGATCGCCTCTCGGTTTTTGGCAGGATATTGCCCTGCTTCGCCCACGACCGATCGCACCACCGCAGGCACTTGATCGATCGCGGCTAAACAGGCAGTGGCGTAGTCTTTGAGCGCCTGGTAAATGCTGCTAGTCTGATTTGCCTGCCGGATCAACGCTTGTCCTAGATGGGCAAACACGCCAGCATCTTCAATCACTGCCAGCAGCAGCCCATGCTTGTTACCAAAATGACGAAAGAGGGTCACTTCATTCACCTCCGCCAGTTCTGCGATCTGTCGCGTCGTTGTATCGGTGACACCTTGCACAGCAAACAACTCCAACGCGGCATGAATTAAACGCTGTCGAGTTGGGTTTCG
>JBGTJW010000261.1:0-5028 GCA_041744955.1 Stenomitos sp.
CCTGATTAGCCTGGACGGACGCTCCAACTGGCTGGAAGGCGTGCTGCTGCTGGCAACCTACACCATTCTTGGAGCTGCCTTTTACTTTCATCCAGCGTAGGAAGACAGGGGAAAAGAGTGAGTTTAATCTGCCCCTTACTCCTTTCCCCTAACTCTTTTGATCTCTCACCTTCCTCATGATGCCAAAGCCTAAGGCGCTCAAAGCGACGATCGTACCGCCTACTTCAGATGGCTCTGGGACAGCGGCGCTATTCCCGTAGGTGACGGTACCCGCTAGAGTACCGCTGTTAAAGTTGTCGGTCGCGCCAACGTAAAAGAGATCCCGAAAGATGCGAAAGCCCAGCTCATCCTGAGACGGTTGAGCTTGCGAGGGGACGGTCAAAAAATCAAGTCCTAGAAGCCTTCCATTTGAGAAAAAGGCAACCGGATAGTCATAAAGATAGACAGTGCTACCGTAGTTCAGGTCGTTCTTTTCTGTATGAAGCTTACTTAAGAAGTTAAATTCTAAGGTAAGGCTTCCTGGCGCAGCAGAGACATATTCGCTGCCGATTCCCGTTAAGTCAGCGTTGTCATAGGTGAGGCTGCCATATTCAGTAGTACCGTTCATCAAGCCCTGACTTTCGTAGGCAGCGCTGGTAATTTGAACGGTAAAGTTATACGTGACGCTAAAGGCTTGGGCAGGCTTGATCGCGATAACCGAGCCAAGGGTGACAATGCCTGCGATCGTTGCCCAAAGAGGCTTAAAGAGAGTTTGAGCCATCGGTTTATTTACAGCAAGCTTGGCAAAGTGAGCATTCTGCTCTGTACAAAATGACTTTTATGAAGCAGAACCTATGCTTATGTTCTACTAGCAGGTGCCCTGAGACTCCAAATGAAAACTGGTAAGTTTATCAACTCAATCGCATTTGCGATTAACGCTTGGTGAAGATGATTGGTGAAAGTGTGCTCAATGAAGGCTGGGTGTTTAGATACTTCAGAGCGTGAATGCTAATCCCTCTATTGGTAAATTATCTAATTCTCGATCGCCTTGCCTAGTGCAATTACGGAGACTTCATAAGCCAGCACTGGTTAGAATCAAGAAACGCTCTGGCAAACAATTGAACTGTGTGGATTTACAGAGTTCCGGTTACGTCCTGTCACTGTTTTTGAGCGCTAGCACTTTATAAAGACAGCATAAAGAAACGGATGCAGGGGAACTTTCTCAACCATCCGCATCAAGAGAAAGATGAGTTGGGTAAAGGAGAAAAACACAGGAGACAAAATAAAAGCTAGCGAGACAGACATTGAGAAGATTCATGGAGAGGATTCATGTCTTTTAGTTGTCTGACGCACAGCGACTACTAGCGGCTAAGTCTCTCTCCTGGCAGGCGTTGCAGACGTTGAACGAATGACGATCGACGCTAACCAGCTCAAGCCAATCGTCAAGATGTCTTTCCACTTCACCGCAAGTCAAAGCAAAATTCAAATACTTTAAAGCGCTATCATAGCGTTTGTTACAGGGGTCACAGTATGGGAAGACAGCGATCGCTCTTAGGCTTAATTTTAGTGCTGCTGATTGCCGCCATTGTTGTTATCGTCAAAGTGCCAGCACGTCTGGGCTTGGATCTGCAAGGCGGTTCACAGCTAACGATTCAGGTGAAAACAACGCCAGAAATTCAAGAGATTACCGATCGAGACCTTGAAGGCGTTCGCAAGGTGATTGAAGGGCGAGTCAACGGACTGGGCGTATCCGAACCGCTCGTGCAAACCGCTGGCAACAACCAGATTCTGGTGCAGCTACCGGGCGTAAACGACCCGCAGCAGGCAGAGCGTGTCTTGGGTGGCACCGCTCAGCTAGATTTCCGCAAGCAGAAGCCCGGTACAGAGGCACAGTTACAAATTGAAAAACAAAATCTGCGTGAAAAGCTAGAAGTACAGGCGCAGCTAAGAAAAACACCGGATCAAGCCGCGATCGCGAAAAACCAGGCAGAGCTAAAAGCGACCAACGACTCGATCGCCACCCTCTTTGAAAAAACGGAATTGACAGGCAAAAACCTCAAAGACGCTTACCCCGAACCTGCTGGTGCCGCCAGCATTTGGCACGTTGGGCTGAGGTTTGATCCCCGTGGCGGCGAACTTTTTGCAGAACTAACGAAAAGCATTGCAGGGACAGGACGTGCGCTTGGTATTTTCCTGGATGCCGCCCCCATTAGTGCTGACTTTGCTTACACCGTCGATGTGCAGTACGCTCAAACGGGCATTGCGGGCGGTGGTGCAGTCATTGAGGGTAGCTTTACGGCTGAACGAGCCAGCGATATTGCGGTTCAACTTCGAGGTGGCGCGCTGCCTCTGCCGGTAGAAGTCGTGGAAAACCGTACTGTTGGCGCAACCTTAGGACGAGACAGTGTGCAAAGCAGCCTCTACGCAGGCATTGGCGGCTTGGTGCTGGTGCTGATCTTCATGGTGGCTTACTATCGGCTTCCCGGTCTGGTGGCAGATGTTGCCTTGCTGATCTATGCCATCCTTACCTACGCTGCCTTTAATCTTTTAGGTGTCACCCTCACCCTTCCTGGCATCGCTGGCTTCATCCTCAGCATTGGGATGGCAGTCGATTCCAATGTGCTGATTTTTGAACGGACGCGGGAAGAGCTACGCGCAGGCAAGACCCTTTATCGATCGATCGAAGCGGGTTTTTATCGCGCCTTTCCGAGCATTTTAGATGGTCATGTAACGTCACTAATTTCATGTGCGGCGCTGTTCTGGCTGGGTGCAGGTTTGGTCAAAGGCTTTGCCCTTACTCTGGCTCTAGGGGTGCTGTTAAGTCTGTTTACCTCCTTAACCTGTACTCGCACTCTGTTGTTCTATGTGCAGAGCTTTCAAGGGCTACGTAAGCCAGAATTCTATTACCCAAAACTGTCATCAGCGAATCAATCTCAGGTGGAGGGAACCCCATGAAACTGCAAATTGTGCGGCAGCGCAAACTTTGGTGGACGGTGTCGTCTGTGCTGCTTCTGGCAAGCATCATTGCCATGCTGATCTCCTGGCAGCAGTTGGGTACGCCCCTACGCCCTAGCCTGGATTTTGTTGGCGGTACCCGTCTTCAGGTTGAGCGAGATTGCTCAAAGCCGAATGTCTGTGACCAGCCGATCGACATTGCAGCGGTGCGAGATGTCATGACGGCTGAAGGGCTTGGCGATAGCAGTATCCAACTGTTGGGGCAAGAGCAGCAGGCATTGTCGATTCGCACAAAACCGCTCAACCCAGACGAGCGGGTGAAGGTGCTAGAAGCACTAAGTAGCAAAATTGGGACATTTGACTCTACTAAAAGCCAGATTGATACGGTTGGTCCGGTGATCGGACAGCAACTGTTTGCATCTGGAATGCTGGCGCTTGTTGTCTCGTTCGCGCTCATCATGGTCTACCTGAGCTTTCGGTTTCAGTTGGACTATGCCATCTTTGCCATCCTTGCGCTTTTTCACGATGCCTTGATCACGATCGGCGTTTTTGCCATGCTGGGTTTAGCCTTTGGCACAGAGGTCGATAGCCTGTTCATTGTGGCGCTGCTGACGATCGTCGGCTTCTCGGTCAACGATACCGTTGTCATTTACGATCGTATCCGCGAAACGAAAGCTGAAAGCCCAAGGCGCCCGATCAACGACATTGTGGATGAAGCCGTCAATCAAACGCTGGCACGCTCCATTAACACGACCGTCACAGTGCTGCTAACGCTGTTTTCGATCTTTTTCTTCGGTGGTGAAACCCTGAAAAACTTTGCGCTGGCGCTGATTATTGGCTTTGCAGCCGGTGCGTATTCCAGCATCTTTATTGCCGGTACGCTTCTAGCCTTTTGGCGTGAGCGAACGGAGGTGCTTACACCTGCGACTGCCACTGTGGATCTGGGTGGAAGTAAGCTTGCTTCTACCAACGATATTTCCACCAGAGCAGATGATGCCTGACCGAGCGGCAGTATGGATCAACCAGAAAAGAACCCATCGGTAGCTGCAAACGCTACTGCGATCGACCCCACATTGCAGCAGGACGTTGCACGGCTCTATCGTCTGACCATCTATGCACGTTGGTGTGTCGTTGGGGTTTTGTGGCTTACCGTTGGCTTATTAAGTCTGTGGGGCTTGCGCTATCCCATTTCACTGTTGCTGGATTACTTTACGTGGCCAGCGGTGCGGTATGGGTTAGCGTTCAATCGCCTCCCTACGATCGGACTCGCTACTTGCATCGGTTTCACAGTCGCCACACTGCTCTGGCAAAGTCGCAATGCCCTGTTTGGACTGTCCCCCCGCGATCGACAACGGCTAGAGCAACAGTTACAGCGCATTCGCTTGCAGGGAGCGAGCCATCCCCTCTGGAAAATGGTCTGTCGGCATTAGCTAACACCCGCACCAGTACGATCGAAGCAGCGCTGGTATTTAACAGCGACCCAGCGAAGCAGAGCTAACGACAAACTTTGCAAATCTTGTCTACCGCCCAGTCGTATACTATCGCTGAGAAGGCAATTTGCAGCGGTAAATGGATAATGCAGAGAATTTGGAAGGGCATTGGAGCCTTGGTTCTGGCTGTGCTGTTAACAGCTTGTGGATTACCGATCGGGGGACCCAGCCATCGGCTAGTAGAACGGGCGATCGAGCAACAGCTTCACCAAACGCAAGCAGCGCTCAATCAGCAACTCCGGCTCACCATGCAACCTTCTGATCTAGAAATTAAGCGAGTGGTTATTGCCGAACAAACGCCGCTCACCATTGAAGACTTAAAAGCCTTTCGCGTGCGCGGCACCTACCATGTCACCACCAAATTACCTACGCGACAGATCACACAGCAGAACCCGTTTGAGGTCTATCTGCAACGGCAAAAAGAGGGCAAAACCTGGCGTTTGGCGCATCCAGAAACCGATGACAATGGTCAATCGCTTTGGGTGACGCAGCGCCTTCAATAGCAAACCCACAGCAGGAATGATGCCACATTAAGCCCTCTTTGAATCGATCGCCATTGTCTTCTGTAACAATTCTCCCTTACGGTGCTGTAGAAGCTGAACAA
>JBGTJW010000262.1:0-12983 GCA_041744955.1 Stenomitos sp.
AACATGGAAGCGAGAACACTGACGATCGCTCAGACCAGCTAACTTGCGACTCGAAACCAGCCCCTAGACTGAAGACGTAAAACTGCTAGCTGTATGCCTATAACGTCTGTGCAGTCTTCATTACAGGCATCATTACCTTTAGAGCACTATCCGGTCAACTCAGCCCAATCAATGTCTCGAGTCTACCAAATCGAGCATGTAAAAGGCATAACCACTCAAACCTCTGATTGCTGTGCCTTGAAGTGTTAGCAAGCGGTCTTTCGGCTACAGTCCAATCGAGGACGAAGCGGCATAACGGCTCAAATCAGCGGCGGCAGACAACCTCGAACTCAGCACCAGCGGCTTTCCTCCATCCGCCTGCATTTGAATTGTTCGACTGCTCGCCTCTAACGGAAATATTATAAGTTGACTGACTAACGAGTTAACCCACCTATTTGAATATTGAGACCACAAGCATTGCAATACCTAACAGACATACAAAAAAGTTGAAAGTAATCCAAAGTATATGCATTCTGATTGATGAGAATTTGATCCTGATCGATTCATCCCACGAGTTGCCCTTATGACGATGTCTATGTTGCGCCTCATGTTTTTCATATAATTGTTTAAGGTTAAGCCCTTCTTGAAAATCATCTAGCTGCTCAACCAACATTTTGAGTCTGTTTTGATACCAAAGCTGACGCTCATAAAGCTTCAGCGTAGCGAAAATACCAAATAAACCCAGTGCAATCACCAAAATTGATATTGGAACTGAAGCGATACTAAAGCCAACACTGCTACCTATTGCAGCAGATCCTGATACGACAACAACGATCAGGTTAATTATCCACTGCCTGTGTTCTTCAACATGCCTAAGCTCATTCATGTGTTCCACTAACAGAGCCAGGAGAATCTCTGAATTCTGGGCTGACATACTTGCTACTCTGCCGACAGACTTCAATTATTGTCTCATTACTTGCGTCTCAAGCCTTGGACTTAAACGCTATTTCACCAACAATAATTCCTCAGAGGCAGCACTTTAACAGACAACCTCCATGCTGCTTCGCCTAACAGACAACTTAGCGGTCGAACAACTTAATTACATGGATATTTTTCGAGATGATGGTGCGATCGATCTGTTATCGAGAATCTTTCAGGAGCTTTACCCAAAAGCAGACATTATTGACTCAACTGTTGCCATGAAAAAGCCCTACACCATTAAGATGCAGGGCATAAGAGTTGAGTTAGGGCAGCTTTTAAGAGACGATCGCTTCTAACAGACGTTCTGGTTTTGTAGTTGTGTGAATGGCGATGTTGTTGTCGTCATCCAGATCCACGATCGCGGTGTCACCGTCTTGGATGGTTCCCGACAAAAAGGCTTCTGCCAGGGCATCTTCGAGCAGGCGAGTAATAGCGCGACGGAGCGATCGAGCACCGTAGGCGGGACTGTAACCTTCGACCACCAGGCGGTCTTTCACGCGATCGGTGACTTCCAGAGCAATGCCGCGATCGGTGAGATTCGCCGCTACTTCCTGGATGAGCAGGTCAGCGATCTGCCTGACTTCATCGCGAGTGAGTTGCCGGAAGACAATGATTTCATCCAAACGGTTCAGAAATTCGGGATGGAAGAACTGCTTGAGTTCCTCATTTACCGATGCCTGAATGCGGTTGTACTGTGCATCTGCCTGGGTAGCAAACTCAAAGCCAAGCCCATTGCCGCCTTTTTCAATCACTCTCGAACCAACATTAGAGGTCATGATGACCAGCGTGTTGTTGAAGTTGACCGTTCGCCCTTGAGCATCCGTTAAGCGACCCTCATCTAACAATTGCAACAGCAGGTTGAAGACATCAGGATGGGCTTTCTCAATTTCGTCAAAGAGGACGACCGCATAGGGTTTGCGCCGGACTGCTTCGGTCAACTGTCCGCCTTCGCCATAGCCCACATAGCCCGGAGGCGAACCGATGAGCTTGGAAACCGTGTGCGCTTCCATAAACTCAGACATATCGAGCCGGATGATGGCATCTTCAGCACCGAAGACGTTTGCTGCCAGTGCTTTTGCCAATTCCGTCTTGCCAACGCCCGTCGGACCAGAGAAGAAGAAGCTCGCGATCGGGCGATCGGGACTCTTCAACCCGACCCGTGCCCGCCGCAGTGCGCGTGAGGCAGCTTTGACCGCTTCATCCTGACCGACGACCCGCTCATGCAGGGCATCTTCGAGATACAGCAGTTGCTCCGATTCTGATTCGGTAAGCTTACGCACAGGCACGCCAGTCCAGGAGGCGACAATATGAGCAATGTCGTCCTGGGTGACATGAGGGGTGAGGGGCGAGGAGTGAGGAGTGAGGGGTGAGGAGTCTTGAGTCGTTCCCTCTGCTTCCCTTGCCCTTTCCGCCTTCTGCCCTCTGCCCTCTTCCTTCCGCCCGCTGATTTGTGCTTCTAGCTCCAGTTCACGATCGCGCAACTTCCCAGCCGCATCGAAATCCTGAGCGCCAACAGCCGCTTCTTTCGCTTTTGTGACTTCCCGCAGTTCTTTGCGGAACGCTTTGCTAGGCGAATGCTGGGTATGCGCCAGCCGCACGCGAGAGCCTGCTTCGTCGATCAGGTCGATCGCTTTATCGGGCAGATAGCGATCAGTGATGTAGCGATCGGACAGGGTCGCAGCCGCCACCAGAGCCGTATCGTCGATTTTGACCTTGTGGAACTGCTCGTAGCGATCGCGCAAGCCAAACAGGATTTCGATCGTTTCAGTGACGTTGGGTGCGCCCACTGTCACAGGCTGAAAGCGACGTTCCAGGGCAGCATCGCGCTCAATATACTGGCGGTATTCATCCAAGGTTGTGGCACCCAGGCATTGCAGTTCACCCCGTGCCAGTGCTGGTTTCAGCATATTGGCAGCATCCATACCGCCCTCATTGCCACCGGCACCAACGAGGGTATGCACCTCATCAATGACCAGGATCACGTTGCCACTGGTTTGCACTTCGCTGATGACTTTCTTTAAGCGCTCTTCAAAGTCGCCCCGGAAACGGGTACCAGAGATCAGGGCACCCATATCCAAACTAACCACCTGCTTGCCTTCGAGGTTTTCAGGCACGTCGCGGTTAACAATGCGCTGAGCCAGTCCTTCGGCGATCGCCGTCTTGCCGACACCCGGTTCCCCAATCAACAGCGGATTGTTCTTGGTGCGGCGACCTAGAATTTGCACCACGCGCTCAATTTCAGTTTGGCGACCCACAACCGGATCGAGCTTTCCTTCAGCCGCGAGTTTGGTCAGGTTGGTGCTAAATTCTTCCAGGGTTGGAGTTTTCGCGTTGCTGTGGGTGCCAACGGTTTCTCCTCTGCCCCCAACGGTAGCGGCTACGGCTTCTCCCGCCGTTTGTGACCCGATCGCTTGCAGCAGGTTCTCTTGAATGGCAATCGGTTCAATATCAAGGCGTTGCAGCACTTTGATGGCAACCGTTTCATTGCCTTGCGTCAGCGCCAGGAGCAGATGTTCAGGACTCACGTGGTTTTGCCCAAACTCTTGTCCCAACCGCGTCGCTTCAGTAAAGATCCGCTTTACTCGTGGTGTAAACGGCAGTTCTGCTGGAATGGCACCCGTCCCGCGCCCCGTAATTTTTTCGCACTCAAAGCGGGCAGCCGCTAAGGTTACGCCTAATTTCGTCAATAGTTGAGCGGCAAGGCTCGTGCCCTCACGCACAATGCCTAACAGTACTTGCTCTGTCCCAACAAGGTTATGCCCCTGCCGACGCGCTTCTTCCTGGGACAGCATGACCGCTCGAATGGCTTTTTCTGTAAACAGTTCAAACATGATTGGTTCTCCTACCACGCCGTTTGTAACGATGGAAACAACTGACAGATTCAGAGGCAGTGGTTAGAAGTCCATTGCTGTTATCTAGCTTCTTCCGTTGCAGTGAATCAAAGCTGGGGTTCGGCTCCCCTTAACACCGTATGTAGTTTCGTAAACCGATGTATTGCTACTGTATCGTTAGCGACTGGGTGGTCGCAGTAGGGAAAGCCGTATGCGCTGGGCGGTTGTTGGGAGAGGGGAGAGGGGAGAGGGGAGAGGGGAGAGGAGGGGGGAGAGGAGACGACAGAGGCGGTGTGTGGTGTGTGATGTCGGTATACTCGGTGTGGCGGATGTGCGATCGCATGAAGACGATCGCTTGTCGCTTTGCTTTGGCGATCGGTCTTGCAGTCTGCTGATTGTCGATCGATGTGGTCACGGTTTTGCTTGCCTCCTGACTTCTGTCTCCTCACTCCTCACTCCTAACAACCGCCTTCTCTATGCCTAACCAAAGTCGCCTCATTAGTATGGTGCTGTCTCCGGCAGTGGGGCTTTGGCTACGATCGCAGCTTGAACACGTAGAAGATCTGCAACTGACCATTGAGGCGGGCGATCGACAGCTTTTGTCTGGCTGCATCAGTCGGATTGTGGTTTCGGCGCGCCATGCTGTCTACAAAGGGTTACATCTGAGTCAGGTGAGCCTGGTAGGAGAGCAGATTCGGACAAATTTGGCTCAGGTGGTGCGTGGTAAACCGTTGCGGCTACTCAAAGCGTTTCCGATCGCGGGGAACGTGCTGCTGTATGAAGCGGATCTAAACACGTCGCTACAGGCACCGCTATTAGCGCAGGGTGTGATTGAATTTTTGCTGACCTTGCTACGAGCAGATGGCGATCAGTCGGATGGAGAGCACGACGAGTTGGCGCAACGCACACCGCAAGAAATTCGGTTGCAAGACCCGAAAGTTATACTGGGCGATGGTCTGGTGACGCTCTCAGCTACGTTAGCTACCGTCAGCGGTCAACCCACCAGTGTGGTCATTCGCACCGGGCTACGGTTAAGTAATGGCAATCAACTGCACCTCGATCGTCCCCATTTGCTTCCCCACGCAAACGCTCGTCAAGGGTTTCCCCTCCGCGATCTCGATGGATTCGCCTTTGATCTTGGCTCCGATGTGGCGCTGCAAACACTCAGCCTGCAAGCAGGACAGATTAGCTGCCAAGGGCAAATTATGGTGACACCAGAAGAGGTGAGGAGTGAGGAGTGAGGAGTGAGGAGTGTTGCAGTAGATTGCCAATGGGTCAGCGATCGTTTCTTGCCATTGAGTGAAAGTTAGGAGGTGACAGGGTAGTAGCGTTAAGGATCGGGGATGAGACCAATTCATATCTGCGTTCAGCAACACCGCCTTTTGCCTTTTGCCTTTTGCCTTTTGCCTTTTGCCTTTTGCCTTTTGCCTTCTGCCTTCTGCCTTTTACCTTCTGCCTTACCTTCCCCTCCCCTCTCACCTCACTCCTCTCCTCTCACTCTCCTCACTGCGCTAACAACGGCAACACCAGAATCACAAAGTAGTAGACCAGGGGCGCGGTAAACACGTAGCTGTCTGCGCGATCGAGGATGCCACCGTGTCCGGGGATGAGCTGTCCAGAGTCTTTTACGCCTGCGTCACGCTTCATCATGGATTCGGTCAGGTCGCCTAGCAGACTGGCAATACCAATCAGTAAGCCGAGTGCTGCACCGGTGAGAGGCCAGCCTGACCAGTGGAGATACCAGGAGCCTGCGATCGCCACTGCAATGCTGCCTAAGACCCCAAACACGGCACCTTCGACGGTCTTTTTGGGGCTGATGTTGGAGAGGCGCGTGCGTCCAAAAAACTTGCCGATGATGTAAGCGCCGATATCAGCCGCCCAAATGCAGCTAAAGGCTAGCAGTGTGTTCGTCAAGCCCTGGGGCATCGCGTGCAGGTCAAGCCAGGAGTGCGGCAGGTAGCCATCCAGCGGTAGATTGCTGACAGCCCCCTGTCCCAGCGATCGCAGCCGCACCCAGTAACTTGGCAAATAGCCACCATAGAACAAGCCCAGGATGGACGTTGAAATATCAGCGATCGTCGCGAGTCTGGGTTGAAACAACAGGTAGAAGCAGATAAACGTACCAGCCACCGGAAAGACCGCATCGGCAAGCGTGGGGGAGACGGTGGAAATCACGAGTAGCGCCTGACTGACAACTAGCGTTGTTTTGGCAGCAGGTGCAATGCCCTTGGCATGAACAAGCTGAAAGTATTCCAACTGCCCCAGATAAATAATGATGCCAAACCCGATCGTAAAATACCAACCACCCAGCACAATCATGCTGATTGCCAGAACGATCGCCACAACACCGCTTAAAATGCGGGGCAACGGTATCGCACTGGTCGCTTTCGGCTGGCTTTCTTGGGACGGCGATTGGGCTGAACGATCCAACGTCATTAACGAAACCCCACTTGAGAGCGACAAAACTTCAGCGTGACAAAACGGAATGCTGCCGGAACTTAGCGGCTGAGACTAACGTTCCTCTGCTAACGCAACTATCTTTCTAACCAGGCGGGATACGGCTCAAAGCATTGCCGCAACCATCAAGAGGGATAGCCGTAGCCATACTGGTGAGGACGGGGTGCAGGGGTAGAACCCCCTTCGGCTTGAGCGCTCAGGTCGAAAGCTGGCTAGGGGCGAAGCCCACACACACCCTTTGATCCCAATGTCCTAAGTTCTGTGGCAATAGCTATATTGTTACCTGTCACCGTAGCGCCACCGCCTCACCCGAAGCCCAGGTTAGTGCAAGATTAAGAAGGTTAAGACTGCCTTGGAACACTCTAGTTGAGTCTAGCGCGGTCTCAGAACATATCTTGAACGCTTTTAGCTGCTTCCTATAGACTATTGATCCATGCCAGCGATGACCGTGCCTTAACGTGGCGATCGTGATCGCTTAACGTTTCATTGCTGGCCAACGACATTTGAGCGCGACTGCCAACCACTCACCCACACTCCTAGTCTAACTTTTCCCCACTCAGGACAAAGATGGGGTCGATCGCAGCAAACGTCTGGTTCAGCCCTCGTTTCTCCAGACGATTCACTGCCGATTGCACCACTTCAATCTGACGGACTTGAAGCTCCGCAAAACTCTCTGAAACCTGGTAAAGACCTTCGAGCGTGGCTGCGGTTGCCACAATGCGTCCCTGCGGTTCCAACTGTTGCCAGGTAGCCTTCAAGATGGCTTTAATCGATCGCCCGCCTTCAATGCAAACTCGATCGGGAGCCTGCTTGAGCGTGCTTAAACAGTCGGGTGCGCTGCCCTCAATCACCTCTATGTTGTTAACGCCAAAGCGATCGCAGTTCCGCCGAATGAGATTTGCGACTTCTTCATCGCGCTCAATCGCGATAATGCGCCCTTTCGGACACAGCAAGCCCGCTTCAACTGAGATGGTGCCAGTACCCGCACCAATGTCCCATAGAACGGAGTCTACCTTAAGGCGCAAGGAGGAAAGTATGAGCAGCCGCACTTCACGCGGACTCATGGGAATACCAGGCAACCGATCGAACAGGTCGTCGGGGATGCCAGGAGTAACGTAAGTCCAGAGAGGGGAAGGCATGGGGCAAGAGGGAGCAGAGGGGGCAGAGGGAGCGTGTTGAAAGATCTGTCTGTTCGATCGCGATAGCAATCGGGTTCACTCTTTCCCAAGCCTATCGGATCGCTCTAGATCCTGGTGTCCCCAACGTTACATCGTCTTGCTGCTAGTCAAGGACGATCGCCACGCGGATCACTTGAGACCCTACTGCACGACCTTTAACGTTTTCAGGGTCAAGTCAGCACAGCCGCTCATCGTACCGCCCAGCGCGAGGATGGCTTGCAGATGGGCGATCGCCGCTGCTGAAACCACTTCCCCTGGCATTAAAACGGGAATCCCTGGTGGATAGGGGCAAACCAGTTCGGCGCTGATGCGGTTAACCGTCTGGGCGATCGGCAGGGTTTCACTGGCAGCAAAAAATGCGGCGCGAGGGGTGAGGAGAGAGGAGAGAGGGGTGAGGAGAGAGGGGTGAGGAGAGAGGGGTGAGGAGAGAGGGGTGATAGCTGATAGCTGATAGCTGATAGCTGATAGCTGTTGCGTCTCTGTGGTTCCGGCATACATCGCCGCTAGAGTCTTGAAAGATTGCACCAACTGCTCAATGTCCTCTCTGGTATTGCCCAAACTGATTAGAAAAGTTAAATGCTGGAGCGATGGTAATTCGGCGGTGACACCCAGTTGCTCGTTAAGGATTGCGTCTGCCGTGAAGCCGTCAATGCCCAGCCCTGAAACAGTGACGGTCAGGCGAGTACGATCGAGCGCCCTAAAACCAGCGCTGCCTGCCTGCTCTGGTTGCAGTGTGGAAAGTCCGGGGATCTGGTTGAGGCGTGATCGTGCCTCGTCTGCCAGTTGCAGCGTATGGTCTAGCAAGCGTTTGCCCTCGGTTGCCATTTGGTAACGTGCCGCATCCAGGGAAGCCAGCAACAGATAGCTGGGGCTGGTGGACAGCACAAGCTGGAGTGCCTTGCTGATGCGATCGCCATCGACACGATCGCCCCTTGTGTGCAGCATTGCCGCCTGGGTCATGGCAGACAGCACCTTATGAGTAGACTGCACCGCTAAATCGGCTCCGGCAGGGAGTGCGGCGATCGGCAACTCTGGATGAAAGGCAAAATGGGCACCATGCGCTTCATCGACCAGCAGGGGAATGTTGTGCTGATGGGCAAGGTGGGCGATCGCCGCGACATCCCCACACACCCCGTAGTAAGTGGGGTAGACCATCAGCACCGCTTTTGCATCCGGGTGTTGGGCGAGCGCGGCGGCAACGGCTGTCGGCGTGAGGCTGTGAGCCAGATCCAAACGTGGATCATACTCTGGCTGCACAAACACTGGCACAGCACCAGAGAGGATGAGTCCTGCAAGTGCGGACTGATGCACATTGCGCGGCAGAATCAGCTTGTCGCCAGGGTTACAGGTCGCCAGGATCGCCGCAATCACTCCAGAAGTAGAGCCGTTGGCAAGAAACCAGGTGCGATCGGCTCCAAATGTCTCTGCTGCCAATGCCTGCGCCTGCTGAATAACCCCTTGCGGTGCGAATAAATTATCCAGCTCTGGCAGTTCTGGTAAATCTGCCTGCAAGACTGGTGCCCCTAGCAGATCGATTAAGCGCGTTGCACTGCCTCGCCCATGCTTGTGTCCCGGTGCGTAGAACGGTGCATGGGGCTTGTGTACGCAAGACTGGAGCGCAGTCAGCAACGGTGTCTCAGTTTGCAGGTTGAAAGCGCTGTTTGAGTCAAGTGACATAGACAAGTGACTTAGAGGTAGAGCGCCCTTGCACGAGCTTTACCCCACTATCTCATGCCGATCGTGTGTAAGGTGGCGATCGCTGGAGCCATTGCAGTCAGAGACGCAAGCCTCGATCGCTCGACAACGAGCCTCTTTAATTAGGGAGATGTAATTCTTCCTCTGGCTTTCTAGGTTGATAGAGTTACCTGTTTTGGGCAGACTCACATGATTTATACACCCGACCCCTCGTTCCCTGAGCCGTCGATCCCATCGATCCCAAATCCAGACACGGTGCCAGAGTCCATTCCGGGTCCTGTACCAGAACCAATTCCGGGACCTGTACCGGAGCCAGTGCCTGCGCCTGTGCCGGAACCTGTACCAGGAACCATTCCGCAGACTGTACCGGGAACCATTCCGCAGACCATTCCAGCACCTGTTTAGTTGAAACGGGTCAGAGCGTGTGGCTACGTCTTCAGTGACCTGGCGATCGCCTTCGACAGGCGATCGAAAATTTTAGATTGGGGCGATCGAGTGGAAAAATCGAGCCAAAACCTACAATGATTATGAGTGCTGGTTTTGTTCAGCAGACGACTCAATCTAAAATCACCTATCTAACCGCTAAAATCGATGCTGAGAGCCGGGATTGTTGGACTACCCAACGTCGGAAAATCTACTTTGTTCAATGCCCTGGTAGCCAATGCTAAGGCGCAAGCTGCCAACTTTCCGTTTTGCACGATCGAACCCAATGTTGGTGTCGTTGCGGTGCCCGATGAACGGCTGCAAGTGCTGGCAAAGATTTCGAGTTCAGCGGAAATTGTGCCGACACGGGTCGAATTTGTAGACATTGCTGGACTTGTCAAGGGAGCCAGCCAGGGAGAAGGCTTGGGCAACCAGTTTCTGGCAAACATCCGCGAGGTTGATGCGATCGTTCATGTGGTGCGCTGCTTTGATGACGACGATATCATCCATGTTTCGGGTTCTGTAGACCCTGCCCGCGACATTGAAGTGATAAACCTGGAGCTAGCGCTGGCAGATTTAGGGCAGATTGAAAAGCGCATCGATCGCGCCCGCAAGCAAGCCCGTGGCAACAAAGAGCTACAGGTGGAAGTAGACGCGCTGGAAAAACTGACGGCTGTGCTGAATGAAGGTAAACCTGCTCGTCAGGTTGATCTCACCGAAGACGAAGAAGCGGCTATTAAGGCGCTCGGCTTGCTGACCCGTAAGCCCATTATCTACGCCACCAATGTGTCTGAAGACCATCTGGCAACGGGTAACGACTGGGTAGAGGAAGTACGAGCGATCGCGGCAACCGAAAACGCCCAGGTCGTAGTCATCTCCGCCCAGGTAGAATCCGAATTGGTTGACATTCCCGAAGCCGATCGCGCTGACTTTCTCGAATCGCTGGGCGTAACGGAAGGCGGGCTTAAGTCGCTGATTCGCGCCACCTACGAACTGTTGGGGCTTCGTACCTACTTCACCACGGGACCCAAAGAAACTCGCGCCTGGACAATCCACGCCGGAATGCTGGCTCCTCAAGCGGCGGGTGTCATCCACACGGATTTTGAGCGTGGTTTCATTCGTGCCGAGACGGTTGCTTACAAGGACTTGACGACGACTGGTTCTATGGGTGCCGCTAAAGAAAAAGGGCTGGTTCGCAGCGAAGGCAAGGAATACACGGTGCAAGAAGGTGATGTGCTGCTCTTCCGCTTTAATGTGTAAGCGGGCGATCGGTGGTCACTGTTTTGCGAACAGTGATCAGCGGTCAGTTGTAAAACGTCTCTCAAGCAATCTTTCAGGCTCAGATGCTTTCTCTGCCGCTACGCCGACAATCCATTTGGGCACACTGAGTAGAGACGGTGCACATAGGTGCTGTCTTGCAGTGGTCATGGGCAACGTATGGATAGTGCAATAACGGGTATGGATGGCTGGTGGTTGGTGACGATCGTGAATGCGATCGTCGTGCTTGCCTCTTATAAAGACCTGACCACGCAATTAGGGTACGAACAGGCGCTCAACGACAGTAAAAGCCGTTTCATCGCTACAGCACCTGGATCTCAGTCAAATACCGCCCATGAATAGTAGACATGACCGTAGCACAGCCGACATTCTGGTTGTTGATGACACGCCCTTAAATCTGCGTCTTCTTTCCAACATTTTGACTAAAGCGGGGTATCAGGTTCGTCAGGCGCTAAGTGGCGAAATGGCATTGCGAGCGGTTCAAGCGCTGTCACCTGACCTACTTCTACTCGATATCATGATGCCATCAATGGATGGCTATACCCTTTGTCAAACGTTGAAGGAAAACTTAGATACGGCAAGCATCCCAGTCATTTTCTTGAGCGCGCTCAGTGATGGTCTGGATAAAGCCAGGGCGTTTGCGGTCGGTGGCGCAGATTACATTACCAAACCCTTTCATGTCGAAGAAGTGTTAGCGCGGGTAAGAAACCAATTGGCACTCCAAGCGGCTCAACATGATAAACAACAGCTTCAGGCACAACTTGAAGAACGGGTCAAAGAGCGTACCCATCAGCTTGAACTTGCAAACCGTGAACTCTACCGCGAAATTCTTGAGCGCAAGGTGCTTCAGGCGCAACTCCTGGAAATGGCACACCACGATGCACTCACAGGTTTGCCCAATCGTGCGTTCTTTCTCGATCGCACCAAGCAAGCGCTGGATGCCGTCAAGACAGATGGCACGTCGCAGTTCGCCGTGTTGTTTCTGGATTGCGATCGCTTCAAAGTCGTCAACGATTCACTGGGTCATTTTATGGGCGACCAGCTTTTACTGGCGATCGCCCGTCGCCTCAGAGCGTTGCTACCAGTGACTACAATGCTGGCGCGGCTGGGTGGGGATGAATTTACCATGCTGCTGCCACGCTTTACCGATCAAGCCAGCGTTGTCCAGCTTGTGAAGCAAATTCTCCATGCCTTCACCCAACCCTTTCAACTGGATCAACACGAGGTTTTTATCACCGCCAGCATTGGGATTGCGATCGGCACCGCCGAGTACAGCCTACCAGAGCATCTTTTACGGGATGCCGATATGGCAATGTATCGTGCGAAAGCCTCTGGCAGCGCACCCTACCAGATTTTTGACCCCACCCTGCACCAGACTGCCATTCAGCGCTTACAGCTTGAGATCGATCTCCGTAAAGCGATCTATCAGCAAGAATTAGTGGTTCACTATCAGCCAATCCTGGCGATCGCGACTGGCAGCGTGGTTGGGTTTGAAGCACTTGTACGCTGGCAGCACCCCCAGAAAGGGTTAGTGTCACCCGCCGTTTTTATCCCCATTGCCGAAGAAACAGGTCTGATTACACAGATTGGTCATTGGGTACTCAAACGTGCCTGCGAGCAATTGCGGCAATGGCAAGCCGAAAAGCGCCTCAGCGCTCACCTCACCATGAGTGTCAACCTCTCGGCACGGCAGTTCACGCAACCGGATTTAGTGGAGCAAATTGACCAGATTTTGGTTGAAACCCAGCTAGATCCTTGCTACCTCAAATTGGAAATTACCGAAAGCGCCATTATGCGAAATGCCCAGGCAACCGCGATCGTGCTTCAAGAGTTAAGAAAACGGCACATTCAGCTTAGTATTGACGACTTTGGCACAGGCTATTCTTCACTCAGCTATTTGCATTCGTTTCCAGCCGATACGCTCAAGATTGATCGATCGTTCATTCAACAAATGGGTGAGAATGCAGATAGCTTGGGCTTGGTTCCCTTAATCATCAACATTGCCCAAAAAATGGGCATGACGGTTGTAGCTGAAGGCATTGAAACCCAGATGCAGCTTGATCACCTCAAGGCATTAAACTGCGATTTTGGGCAAGGCTTTTTCTTTTTCAAGCCATTAGAAGCAGACAAAATCAGCGCTCTGCTTTCCTCAAAAACTCAT
>JBGTJW010000263.1:0-4286 GCA_041744955.1 Stenomitos sp.
TTGAACTTAGGCTCCCACTCTCCACCGGGTTTCAATCCGAGTGCTTGCAGGTCAGCGTTGCAACTGCCTGCCGATTATCCTGTCCCCTTTTGGGCAAGCCTGTAAACCTGCGTAGGCTTGTTCACGATAACGATGGTTCAAACGTGGATTCATTTTCATTAGCCCTATTCAACTCTGCTCGACGGGATTCTCAATCAGGTTTTGAGTGACCGCCTTTTATCCCTGCTTCAAACGATTGAGAGTCAGTCGCACATCTGAGGGATACGCTGTTACCCCAGCACTAGGGGAATTGGAATTGTCAAAACTGGACTCACCATACGGAAATTGAGTTATCAAGGTTCTCACACCTTAACTCCGCTTTATTCCCCACCTTGTGGAAGGGTTGGGCTTGGGCGGAAACGAGTCACACACAACGATTCGTGTAAAAAGGTATCATGAAGGGCTTCAAACGCTTGTATAGCAGCGGTTCCAGAGATTCATTTTTGAGAGGGCACTGAACCGTTTTAACATCGCTTTGCCTTGAACCCTCACTTTTCAGAGACAGAGTATAAGTCATACTCTGTTTCAGTCCAACAGAAAAGCTAAAAGTATGCAAATTTGAGGGTCAAGCTTAAGGTACAGCATTATGCGTTTTGAGTAATTCAAATGCACTCTTTGCTGCAACCTCTGCTCGTTGAGAAGTCACCTTTTGATAGCGTAATGTCGTCTGAATATTTTGGTGTCCCATCAATGCCCGCAGTTCTTCAAGACTGATTAACCCCACCCGCTCAGTGGCAAAAGTATGACGCAGATCATGCATCCGGATACCTTGCAACAGGGAATCGGCATCGGTTAGGGCTTGCCAATGGGTATAGGCAGTACGGTAGCTTAATCGAGACACCTGACCCGTTAAGTGCTGTTGTGCTGTAAATAAAGCCGGACAGTTGCTATGACGGTCATACCGGAGATACTTCTCCAATGCCTGAGCCGCTGCTTCATTGTAGAAACACCATCGTTGCTTGTTGCCTTTGCCAACCACTTGGAACTTCCGATGCACTAAATCAATCTCCGCTAAATCTAACGCTAAAATCTCTGCAATCCTGGCTCCACTGCAATGGAGCAGGTGCACCAACGCATTGAGACGACTCTCTGGAGCAACCTTCTGGTAAAGCCGTTGCAGTTGTTCAGTGGTTAAGTAGCGAACTATTTGGTCACTGCCATGTTCGCCTGCTTCCGGGTTGGGCTTGCGACGGCGGAGGCGAGCAATGGGATTAACGGATAAATGCCCTTGTTCCACCGCAAAATTAAACAGGGCTTGGATGATCGCCTGATGGCGATGATGGGTGGTGTAGGACACATGACTCAAACTATTTAAGTACTGTTCTAGCGTGGGTCGGCTGAGCACTTCCATAGGCTGCTGCCCATAGGCTTGGAGCAGAGGCATCAGCGTTAACTCATAAGACTGTCGCGTCCCATTGGCGAGTCCAGGACGCTCTAAAAAGTGTGTTGCTACCGTGGCAAGTGTTAGAGACAAACTAACAGTTTTCGTAAGAAAATAGTAGACTCAGCAGTGGCGACAGTATATCTTTAACTGCATATTAATAGTTCTATTTTTATGAATACTTTAGAATCTAATCACGCCCCTACCCCGCAAGAATCACTGGCAGGATACATTCGGCGGATTCGCACCACGCTCGGTTTGAGTCAGCGAGACCTGGCTGAGCGCGCCGGACTGCATCTACAAAGTGTGGGCAAATTGGAACGGGGGCAAACGGCAAAGCTGAATCGTAAAACCCAAAGTGGGTTAGCTCAAGCACTGCAACTTCCGGTGGAGTATCTAGAAGCGATGAGTCGGGGCATCGCTGTTGAACCTGCCGCCGTGATCAAGTTTTGTCCTAGCTGTTGGATTCCAGGCACTCCGCCCGAATCAGTCTGGCTCAATCCTCGCGCCCAGTGCTGTTTTTTATGTGGCACGACTTTACGGAGTCGGTGCAGCCAGTGTCAGGCATCCATTCTTTCTCTAAGCCATCGCTTTTGTCCCTATTGTGGCAATGCCTATAAACCCAGCCGACTAGCTGATTAATCCCAGGAATTGCGATTGTGCCCAGCGTTCAAGATACGGCTTACCCGCGCCTCAAAAGCAACACGACACTCAAAGAACTAACGACGATCTACAGTCCCACTCCAGATGAACTATTGCTCGCCCAACAGGTGACTCCCCTCGGCAGTCCGACTCGTCTAGGGTTTCTCGTTCTGTTGAAAACCTTTCAACGTCTTGGCTATGGGGTATTAGTCCAGGATGTTCCAGTCCGCATTGTTCATCACATTGCCACGGTGGCGCATCTGGAGGTGTTACGTCGGGAGATAGCCCGTTATGATGACTCTGCCACTCGGAAACGGCATTTAGGTTTGATTCGAGACTATTTGCATCTGCATCCTTACGGCAAGGCGGCTACTCCCATTGTCGAAGAGGTCATGCAAAAGGCGGCACTGACTCAGCAAGATCTGGCTGATTTAATCAATGTGGGCATTGAAGAGTTGGTGCGTCAACGCTTTGAGCTACCTGCCTTTAGTACCCTAAAGCGGGTCGCGCAGCAGGTGCGTGCTCAGGTTACGGCAACCTTCTATGCTCAGGTGGGTGAGCGCTTGAGTTGTGACGATCGCGTTGCCCTTGACCAACTGTGGGTGATCGCGCCAGAGTCCACCACGACCCTCTGGCAGGACCTCAAGCAAGATCCAGGGCGCGCTACCCTGACGCATTTGCAAACCTGGATCGAGCGGCAGCAGCAATTGTTAGCGTTGCAGTGGGGTCAGGATGCCCTCGTCGGCATTCCGTTGGTGAAGGTGAAACACTTTGCGGCAGAAGCGATGACGTTGGATGCTGCCCGCATGAAACAGACGGAACCGCACAAGCGCTACACTCTAGCCGTGGCAATGCTGGCAGTCCAATCGGCTCGCACTTTGGATGACTTGGCGGAACTGTTCATCAAGCAAATGACGCAGATGCATCACAAGGGTAAAGCAGCTCTAGCCGAATATCGATTACAAACTCAACCGCGTACCGATGAATTAGTCACGACACTACGAGAGATGGTGTTGGCGTATCAGGCGGAGGGGGATAGTTCAGAGCGCTTTGCCGCCATTGCTGCTGTGATTGGCGATCAGGGGGATGCGTTGGTGGAACAGTGTGAAGCGCATCTTCGGCATCAGGGCAACAACTATTTTGCGCTGATGCAGACCTTTTACAAAAGTCATCGCTCGACACTGTTTCGCTTACTGGAGGTGCTCCCATTGCACTCTAGCACTCAGGATACGGCGCTAGAGTCCGCGATTCAGTTCTTGTTGGGGCATCGCTACAGTCGGCAATCTCATCTGCCGACGATGACCCTGGAACATTCAGCGACAGATGCAGAACAGCCCGTTCATCAGCTTGATCTCAGTTGGATTCCGAGCAAGTGGTGGGCGCTGGTCACCGGGCAGCGTACCCGTGTGTCCTATCCTGAGACAATTCACCGTCGCCATTTTGAGGTGTGCGTGTTTTCTCACATTTTGCTGGAGTTAAAATCTGGCGATCTCTACATCGAAGGCAGTTCTGACTATGGAGATTACACCCGTCAACTAATCTCCCAGGCTGAGTATGAGGCGACTATTGAGGAATATGGATCTCAGGTGGGGCTACCCACTGAACCGAAAGCGCTGGTGGCGCATGTTCAAAAATGGTTGACTGCTCGGGCCGAGATCTTTGATGACCAGTTTCCCAGCAATGCCGAGGTGGATTACCAACGCGATCGTTTAGTGATTCGTAAATCGAAGTCGCAGCTTGTGCCAGGGTTAGCTCAACTGAAAGCTCGAATTGCTGAACGACTCACACCCATCAATTTGTTGGATAGTTTAATTGACACTGAGCTATGGCTCAACTGGACTCGCTTTTTCAAACCTAAGTCAGGCTACGATGCCAAACTCGACCAACCTGTCGCTCGCTATTTAGCAACTACTTTTTGCTACGGCTGTAATCTGGGACCATCGCAAGCGGCGCGATCGCTCAAGGGGTTTGATCGGCGGCAGGTGTCTCATGTGCATCAACGACATATTGATCCAGATAAGCTGCAAGCTTCCATTACCGCCATCATCAATGCTTATAACCGCTTCAGTTTGCCCAAGTATTGGGGAACGGGCAATCATGCCTCGGTGGATGGTACTAAGTGGGATATCTATGAAAATAACTTGTTAGCGGAGTATCATATTCGATACGGTGGCTATGGTGGCGTGGGTTATTATCATGTCTCGGATACCTATATTGCGCTGTT
>JBGTJW010000264.1:0-7926 GCA_041744955.1 Stenomitos sp.
GTGCTGGCGTTTACCGGGCTGTGATCGGGTCGAGCATCTTGCTCTAGCTGATGCCCATAGCCAATGCGGCTGCTCAACTTGACCTGTCCACCCTCTGGCGTGAACTTGACCGCATTTGACAGGAGATTAATCACCATCTGCCGCACCCGTAGCTGATCGAGTACGACATGACTGAGGTGCTTATCGACCTCAATAATCAGCGACAGATGTTTCTTCTCTGCCGCTGGTTGCACCATTTTGAGGCATTCCCGGCATAGGTCCTGAATGACAACGGGTTGCAGACTAAGTTCAAGCTGTCCTGCTTCAATTTTGGCAATGTTGAGCAGATCATCAATGATCTTGAGCAGATGTCTGGCTGACTGATCGGCTTGCTGCAAAAGCTCCAGTTCTTCTTCGCGACTGTCACAGCAGTCGTCTTTGACCAGACCAATGCAGCCAAAAATGGCATTCAGCGGCGTTCTCAGCTCGTGGGATGTGGTTGCCAAAAATTCGCTCTTCATCTGGTTTGCCGCTTGGGCTTCTTGCCATGCAGTTTCCAGTTCTTCTGCCCGCTCTTCCAGACGCTCAACCATGTTGTCGAGGGCTTCGGCAAGCTGATTGATCTCTTTAACCTTGAAGTTTTTGGGTGCCTGGTCAGCCGGTCGTCGCTGGTAGATATGGAAGGCATAATTGACGAGTTTCTCGATCGGTCGTGCCAGTTCGCGGGCAATGTAGAGCGTTGCCAACAAATTTGCGCCCAGCAGCCCGATCGTGAGGACGAGAAGCACTTGCTTAAGGTCTTCTAGCCCAGCGAGAACATTATTCAGTGGGGCGACAGCCAGCACAACCCAGGTACGGTTTTCACTGGCGCTCAAAGGAACTTGAATGCGGTTGGAGCCTGCTAACCATTTGCTGCCACTGTCTTCAAAAGAGAGCGGGTTGAGATCTTCTTTGCCCGCGATCGCGCTGTTCACAATAGCTTGCAACCGGGTGACATCTGCTTCTTGCCGAATATTGCGACCAATGCGATCGTCCTTGGGATGAGCCAGAATCGTGCCGTCTTCATCAATCACAACCGTGTAGCCAGACAGCGATCCGGGCTGGCTACTCTCTTGCCGATGTACCGCCCACTGAACGCTCAACGCATAACGTAACCGTCCCAAGGAATCGTAAACAGGTGCGCTAAACACAAGGTCAAGCTGTCGTAGCGGCGTTGCTTGCTTAACGACCGTTGTCTGGCTAATAGGCGCAATGCGAACACTCGACAGGGGGGCGCGCAGCACCTGGCTTTGCGTTGACCAAAGGTTGTCAAGTACCTGGCTGATGGCACGATCGCCGCAGGTGCTACCGTCAATTTGACCCGTTTGAACATTGATCACCTGCACACATTGCACCCCTTTGGGCAACCAGCGATTCATCCGTGCGACAAATTCTTGTGCCTCTTGCGGTCGATCGATCTGGGTCGAAAACGCTTCGCTGGCAGTCACCAGATTCGATCGCATCACTTCGACCAAATCGCGAATATTTTCCCCTTTGCGAACCGCACTCTCAGTCAAATTTTGGCGAGCAGTCCCCAACAAACCGCTACGAACTCTATTGTAAGTAACCAGTTCGCCTGTCAGCAAAACGGGGATACTCAACAGCAAAATGCGCGACAGGAGAAGACGACGAAAAGAAGACTGACCTGGTTTAGCCATAGGATGTTTAGATGGAAGTGCAATACCCAACAGCCACCACGATCAACTCCAAAAGATATTGCCTTACATACCCTATCTGTATGCGCGACGATCGCCAATGCTACAGCTAAACTGCTCTTAAGGACTACCCACAATTATTACAACGGTTACGCCGATTATTCCAGTTGGAAGCAGATTTAAACATCAAAGTTGCGGTTACGGGTGAGCCGAAGACTCGCCCTACAATCACTGTTGTTCTAGCAATGAGTGCGGACGGCAAGATTGCTGATGCTAGCCGTACCGCTGCACGCTTTGGCTCTGCTCAAGATAAGGCTCATTTAGAACGGCAGGTGGCGTTAGTAGATGGTGTTTTGCTAGGGGCAGGCACCTTGAGAGCGTATAGCACAACGCTGCGAGTGGTGCAGCCTGAGTTGTTAGAGCAACGTCAGCAGCAGGGCAAGCCGCTACAGCCCGTACAGATTGTTTGTTCACGATCGGCAACGCTTGATCCCCAGCTTCCCTTTTTCCGTCAGCCTGTCCCTCGTTGGCTGCTCACCACGCCAGCAGGGGCACATCAATGGCGAGAAGGAGAAGCCTTTGAACGCCTGCTAGTGACAGAAACCGCGATCGGAAGCATTGATTGGCACGCAGCGTTTGAACAATTCTGGGTAGCAGGGCTAAAAAACCTTGCAGTACTGGGTGGTGGAACCCTGGTTGCATCCTTGCTAGAGGCGAACCTGCTCGATGAACTGTGGCTGACAGTCTGCCCCTTGCTCTTAGGTGGAGCCGCCTCGCCCACACCTGTAGACGGGAAAGGGATAATGACAGCATTAGCACCCCGTTTACAGCTTCTAGAGGTGCGATCGCACGACGATGAAGTGTTTTTGCACTATCGAGTGCAGAAATTTTGAGTTGATTTAGCTTTCAGCCGTCAGCTTTTGCCTTTTGCCTTTTACCTTTTGTCTTATCACTCCCCTACCAATGTATTACGCTGTATGAAGTCCTTCAAACCCTTGTATGGTGGAACCACTGAAGCCTCGCTACTCGATCGCTTGGATCAACAGCCTTGACGATGTGCCGCAAGCAGAGTGGGATGCTCTCGCGCTGCCCCTGCAAACTCCCTTCTTTGAGTGGGCGTGGCTGCACAATATGGAAACATCTGGCAGCACCACGGCTGAAGCGGGCTGGTTGCCCAATCACTTAACCATCTGGCGAGACCGCAACTTGATTGCCGTAGCACCGTTGTATGTGAAGGGACACAGCTATGGTGAATTTGTGTTTGACCATCAGTGGGCAGATGTAGCGGCTCGTTTGGGCATTGAGTATTATCCCAAGCTGCTGGGGATGTCTCCCTTTACGCCTGCGGAAGGCTATCGCTTTTTGATTGCACCGGGAGAGGATGAAGACGAACTGACGGGGCTTATGGTCAACGCGATCGACCAGTTTTGCGTTCGCAATAACATTTCGGGCTGCAATTTTCTGTATGCTGACCCAGAGTGGCGATCGACGATGGAACGTCACGGCTTTCTTAGCTGGCTGCACCACAGCTTTATCTGGCAAAATCAGGACTACCAAACCTTTGACGATTACTTAGGTGCGTTCAACGCAAACCAACGCCGCAACATTAAGCGAGAACGCAAAGCTGTTGAAAAAGCAGGGCTGACGATTCGCACATTGACGGGCGATGACATTCCACCAACTCTCTTTCCGCTGATGTACAGCTTTTACAGCGATACCTGCGATAAGTTTGGCTGGTGGGGTAGTAAATACCTGACCCCTACTTTTTTTGAACAACTCTATCCCAACTACCGCGATCGCGTGGTGTTTGTTGCTGCTTATGAGGAAAAGAGTCCCCAGCCGATCGGGATGTCCTTCTGCCTCACGAAAGGCTCCAACCTTTATGGACGCTACTGGGGATCATTTCAGGATATTGACTGCCTCCACTTTGACGCTTGCTACTACACACCGATCGAGTGGGCAATTGCAAACGGTATTAAAACCTTTGATCCAGGTGCGGGTGGACGGCATAAAAAACGGCGCGGGTTTCCGGCGACTCCCAATCACTCGCTGCATCGCTTTTATAATCCCCGCTTGATGCAACTGTTTCGTTCTTACATCGGTCAGGTGAATGACATGGAACAGCGCGAAATGGACGCGATCAACCAGGGCTTGCCGTTCAAGCAAGAGGATGTAGCGCTGGACTGCAAGTAGAGCTATTGCTAGGAAGGATGACCATGCCACTACTCGCTGCGATCGTCCTTGCGGGTGGGCAGAGCAAACGCATGGGGCGTGATAAAGCGCTCATTGTGATCGAGGGCGTGCCCTTACTCCAGCGAGTGTGTGATGTTGCCTTGCAATGCACGCCGATCGTCTATGTCATGACCTTTCGCCCAGAACAGTATCGAGCGATCGTGCCACCAACCTGCCATCTGATCCAGGAGTATGGGCTACCAGGCGAAACCACACCGCATGGACCGCTCATCGGCTTTGCTCAAGCGCTAGAGACGCTACGACCAGACGCGAAGACAGAATGGGTGCTGCTGCTGGCGTGCGATTTACCCTGTTTGTCGGGTGAACGGCTGCAACAGTGGGCTAATGCTTTGGAACCGATTGGAGACGCGATCGCCCTCCTCCCTCGTTCAACCAAAGGCTGGGAGCCTCTCTGTGGCTTGTACCGGACGAGCTGTTTAGCAAGTTTACAAACGGCGATCGAGCGCGGCGATCGTTCCTTTCAGTCCTGGCTTGCTGGAGAAAGAGTGAAAGAACTCCCAATAGACGACCATCAAATGCTGTTTAACTGCAACACACCGCAAGATTTGGAGCAAGTGAGGAGAGAGGGGTGAGGAGAGAGGGGTGAGGAGAGAGGGGCAGGGGAAGCAGAGTGAGCAGGAGAAGCAGTGGGGTGAGGAATCTCAACTCGACGCACTGGTATAAAAGCGGAGCGCAAACCGCCAGAAGGCAGCAGAAGCAAAGAGTAGGGCGATCGCCAGTAGTCCTGCTGCCAGAGTCCAGCCGATTTCGCCACGACCCAGGATGACTTCTGCTGGAACGGTGGTTAGAAAAGCGACGGGAACAACAAACGTAAAGAAAAAACGATAGGCAGTGGGATACGCCACCATCGGGTAGCGCCCCGCTTCTAGCAAACCCCGTAAGACTTCCGTCACGTTATAGATTTTGACGAACCAGATGCTCATTGCGCCCAGGATGAACCAGAGGCTGTAAAGAGTCAGAAAACCGAAGGCGATCGGCACCAGGCTGAGCAAATAGTCCCTCGCTTGAAGTCCCAATTTTAACCCCGCATAACCGACCACAGCCAGCCCAAACACCAGATCTGGTACGCCCCACGGCGAAAGTGTATGCGTTGAAAGCCAGAACTGTGAGCTAATTGGCTTCAGCAGCACAAAGTCGAGCGTACCTTGTTGAATATGGCGCACAATGCGGTTTAGATTGGGTGCCAGAAAGGTGCTAGAGAACCCTTGCAGGATGGTAAAGATGCCCAGCACCACTAGCGCTTGCTCCCAACTCCAGTTCTGGAACGAATAACCGGTGCGGTAAAACAAAAACAGCCCAAAGAGGCTTCCTGCCAGCCCACCTAAACTGCTAAGTGCTGCCAACAGAAAGTTCAGCCGATACTCCAACTCAGCGGCGATCGCCGTTGCCCAAAACAACTGCAAGACTTTCCAATAGCGTTTCATGCGTTTTGCTTCACTGCTCCTGATCAGGCTAACAAACATTCGACAACGGCAACTGATTTGCTCATATAGCAAAAGGCTAAAGGATTAAGGCTAAAGAATTAAGTAGAACCCTTACTGGAAGCAGAACTAGGAACCCCAATCTGTTCTAGCTCTCTTTTCAACTGCTATAAGCTAAACAACAGACTCTATTTTCAAAGTGCTTTGTCGTTCCATACTCTGCGTCCTAAACGCTCGACCCCAGACAAAGGAAAAGCTAGCAATTACGTTTTGCTTCGTTAAGTGATCTAAGGCATAACGCCAGCCTTCAGATTGACCAACAATACTGCAAGCACCAAAATGCGCTCGGCTACAATACTGTCTGTGCATAGGCTTACTTGTAAACGCCGGGATCAATCTCCTGACAGCACGAGCGTTGGCTCTGAGTGCGGTGCGTTACTGCCATGCTAGTGGCTGCGCGATCTGTATGATGAGTTTGTGTCGTCTTTCGAGGACAATGTTGCGCTATCCACCGTTTTTTCCTCTACCTCGGTTTGAAGGGAAAGCGCCCTTGCTCGTTGTGCTGGTGGTGCCATTTGTGTTGCAGGTTGTGGCAGCAGTGGGGCTGACTGGCTATCTTTCTTACCGCAATGGGCAGCAGGTGGTTAGTAATCTTGCGGGTCAGTTAGCCGCAGGGGTTGGCGATCGCGTTGAGCAACGTCTATGGCAGCACCTGAAAACGCCTGCTGAAGTGACTCGTAACAATGCGGCGATCGTGCAGTTTGAGCTTTTAGATGTGAAGGATCGACCCATCCTGGAACGCTACTTCAAGCACCAGCTAAAAATCTTTGCTGACGTAAATTTAGTGGCACTGGTGGATGCGCGCAACAATGCTTTGGCAATGGTGAAGCGACGTGGTGACTTGATCGCACTTCCCACCTCAAAGCCAGCCAGCAATGATGAGCTGAACCGCCACTCGATCGAAAGTGCTGAAACATCTCTCTTGCCAGGGCTTGACAGCTTTGACGATCGTGACCGTCAGGCTACAGAGTCCTGGTTTCTGGCAGCAAAGTCGGCGAAAAAACCACTTTGGCGCTTGTCGGTTGGGCTGACAGCAGCAGCGGAACCAAGCCTGACCGCAGTGCATTTACAGCCGCTTTACGATCGCGCCAACCGCTTTCAGGGCGTTTTGGCAGCGTCGGCTTCGCTGTCAAACTTGAGTCATGCGCTCCAGAACCTGAAAATTGCTGAAACCGATCGAGTGTTTATCGTTGAGCCGAATGGCTTCATGGTTGCAAACCCAGATGACAACCAACCCTTCCGTCGCTACTTGCGTAAGAAACAACGCTCGGAGGTCAAGCCAGCCGAAGTATTGCCCGACACAGTAGCGCCCTCTTCAGTCGTGGCTTATCGGCGGCTCCATGCTGTCAGCAGCCATGACTTTTTGACGCAACAGGCGGCTTCATCGGTTATTGAGCGTTTCAAGTCGTTCGATCGCATTCAGAGCCGTCAGCAGTTTCGCCTTGAAGTCGATCGTCAGCGTTATTTTGTGTCTGTCGAACCGATAGGGCCTGACCAGAGCCTCAACTGGCTAGCGGTTGTAGTTCTATCAGAAGCCGACTTTGCAGAAGCAATCAGCGCTAATAATCGCCTCACGCTTTGGCTCTGTATCGGCACCTTAATCACTGCAATGCTCCTGGGCTGGTTGACCTCTTCCTGGATTGCTCGACCCATTTTGCGGCTGAGTCGAGCCAGCCGCGAACTGGCACTGGGAGAATGGCGCTATCCCGTAGAGGATGATAGTAGGGTTGCCGAATTAGAGGTCTTGGTACACTCGTTTAACCAGATGGCGGTGCATCTGCAAAAATCCCTTGATCAGGTGAAGGTTGCGTTGCAGGAGTCAGAAGCAAAGTTTACGAAAGTCTTTCGTGCTAGCCCGGATGCCATCACCATTGCCTTGCTACCCACACGGCAGTATATCGATGTCAATGACCGCTTTTTGGAGTTTACTGGCTATACCCGTGAAGAGACGATCGGACAGAGCGCTGCCAGCTTAAATCTACCAGTTGACCCTACACAGGTCGATCGCTTTGAGCAACTGTTGCGTACTCAGAACCGTGTTCGTGATGTCGAAATTGACTACTGCAACAAGCAGGGGCAATTGAGAACGGTATTGGTTTCTTCAGACATCATTGAGCTAGAAGGACAGACCTGCCTTCTAAGCATCTATCGAGACATTACCGAACGGAAACAGGCAGAAGCCGCGCTCTTTGAGAGTGAGCAGCGCTTTCGGAGTGCCTTTGACACCACTGCTGTTGCCATGAGCCTTACCGCTCCCGATGGGCATTTTCTCCAGGTGAATACGTCGTTTTGTCAAATGTTGGGCTATTCCGAGGCAGAACTGCTGTCGTTAACGTTTCAGGAAATCACTGACCCTGACGATCTCGACGCGACAATCGCGGCTATGCAGAAGCTTTTGGCGGGTGAAATTTCTTACTATCATTTGAAAAAGCGCTACCTGCACAAGGATGGACGCAAAATCTGGTGTCTTCTAAGTGTATCGTTGGTACGTGGCAGCAAGCAGCAACCGCTGTATGTGG
>JBGTJW010000265.1:0-3608 GCA_041744955.1 Stenomitos sp.
AGGGCTTTTTCCAAGACATTTTGGCACTGACTCAATACCTCTGGTTTGAAAGTTGGCAACACCTGCTGGATTTTATGCTCTCTGGCTCTCCACCTGCTCAAATGGCTAATTCCTCTTAAGTTTTGAATTTAGAATTGCTGAGGCATTCGGCAGCAGTTGCAAGACCTCGGCTTGTTGGACATGACTGAGCATAACCATCGATTTACAGACTGGGTGCAAGCAAGGCTGAAAGGCATTTTTGCTGGCAGATCGGCGATCGAATAAACGCGCGATCGCCTCAACCCGTTCCTTCATCACTCTGATACACCATCATAGTCAAGTATGAGTGAGCAGCAAAGATAGTGCCATGTGCCAATGAGTGGCGTCTTCTTTCAACATCGAAAACTGGTACTGGTGCAAGCTTCCAGTCTGCTCGTAATGATGAGGCTTCAAGCAGCAACTGTGCGATGTGAGGGGTAGCACATTCCGCTGAAGCCGTATTGGAGGTTTGTGCCGTTGCTTTGCTAAGCGTGCAGAGCATTTGCTAACTTACAGTAACTGCATAAGCATCTCTGCTAGCAATCAAACTCTAGATTCAGTATGTATAGCAGGCGAGGAGAATGTTAGGACAGACATAAACCTTGAAATGCCCTTTGAGCAAGGGCTTTAATTCATCCCTTATCCTTCATCCTTCATCCTTTTGCTATACCCCCACTGCTGCAGTAGTCACCGCTTTGCCAGCATAAAGTCCTCTGCCTGTGCTCTTCCATGCCCCTTTGCTTCTGCCTACAGAAAGGATGTTGGCTAACGAATGCTTGGCACGATCGTAGTCCGCTTGGGGTAAACCATCGTACAACGCAGCCATCACTGCATCAGTAGTTAGTGGTGCCGCTGCCTGATCGAGAATGTCACCCACCGCTTCTGTGAGTGCTTTGTCACGCCACTGACTTTTCAAGAACCGCTGTAAATTAGAGGCTTTACCGCGCTGGTTGACTTTGCTGCCTGGTGGCGTTGATGGTTTTGGCTGCTTGGTCTTTGTAGTGCTGGTTTTGGCGGCAGCCGATGGCTGCGAGTCACGCGATACTTTGGCAGAATCTACTTTCCCTGGCTGACGAGGCGGCTGCTCTAATGGTTTCTTCGCGGGTAAGGGCGCGATCGCAGCCGCAACTGGCTCTGTGGCTGTGACGATTGAAGTACTCCCATGCTCTGTGGCAGAGATCTCTGAACCGTTTGCGTCGATGGCATCAGTGGCTGTTACAGCAGGTGTAACTGGTGCCGCTACTACCGATGTAGCCTCTGGTATTGAGTGAGTAGCAGCCGTTACCAATCTCAGCGCTTCTGCCTCTGATAGTAGAGTTTCAATGCCCTGAAGTTGAGCCTTTTTCTGCTGCACCTGCGCCTCCATCCACATGACTTCCTGACTCAAATGCATTTTGACACTTTGCAAGAAGGCGACAAAGGCGAGCGCTTCATCTTTGGCTAAAGTTTGCAGATAGGACGTTGGAGCAGTTGTCACAGCTTGAGCCTTGAGGAGGTGATTTGTCTTGATTCTACTGCACGCTTTGCTCATCGGAGCCTTGCTTGGTCCAAGGTCTGGGCAAACCATCATGGTTTACATCCAACCGATCCATCAAAAGCAATGACTAAACTAGTTTACAGTTTTAGCTAGTCGCTTAAGCAGTGGCTTGAGTCTTAGAGCGGTTTCCGAGTCAGTCACTTCAAGACGGTCGAACTCAGTCATATGGCACCGTCACCAAGGCTCATCATCACGATTGTAAGTACCGCCATCAGGTGCTGGCGAAGCACTGATAGCAGGCGGTCATCACCACTTGGGTGGATGGGCGGCTGGTCATGGGGGGGGGTGCCGTCGGCTTGACGATCGCCAATGTAGCATCCAACAATCTCACGGGTTGCCACATCCAGTGCCAGCCACACCCACTGCTTGTTGCCCTTATCATCCACAAACGACCATCATTCATCCATTTGCACCTCTAAGTGCCCCTTTGCTTTGGGTTGCACTTGAACTCGTTGCCGCACCTGAGCATAGCAACGGTTGACATAGCGTTGCAGCCAGTCTTCGGATAGCTTCATCACACGAGCAATACCCGGCAAGGGGATCTTCTCCAACAGCAGGCAGTCATAGAGCTTCGCTCCGCCAAAGGCGTACATCGCCTTGCAGTCAGGGTCGATGGGTTGCCATTGCGGGTCTTCAACGAACTGACGACCACAGTCGCGGCGTGATAAAAGACTCAACCATGATAGCTACTCCTAATTTCCTCTACCCTTTACTAAAGAGCACTACCCAGACGTTTTCGATCTACTCCTTTCCTACCGCTTGAGAAGCTTTAGCATCTACATCCCCACTAATAGCTAAAGCCGCATAACGGTTCTGTTAAGCGGCGACAAACAACACCTTTATGCGGCGTCACTTTGCAGATCAAACTAACGCATCCCCACCATCAACTAATAAAGTAGCTCCTGTGATAAACCCGTTGCCCATAAGAAATAAAACTGCATCAGCAATCTCCTCTGGCTTGCCAATTCGCTTAACAGGAAGTTTCTCAGCAATCGTTTTAACAACCTCTGTACGCTGCTCTCCAAAGACCTTGTCAAGCATTTCAGTATCAATCACACCCGCACAGACAGTATTCACTCGGATTGGAGCTATCTCCACGGCTAAACTCCGAGCAACTGCCTCAATTCCAGCATTAGCGGCTCCAGCAACTGCGAAACCAGCATAGCCACGACGACCCGCCAACCCTGAAATAAAAGTGATGGAACCATGAGCGCGAATTTGAGAGACACCGTGTTTCACCACATGAAAAGCGCCCCAAATTTTGCTGTCCAAGGTTGGACGCAGTTTCTCCAGCGTAGTCTCCGATAAGGGGGCTGTGGAAGCGTCTTGAGCAGAAATAAATAAGTGGTCGAAAGCGCCAATCTCTGCAAATGCTTGGCTAGTCGCTGTCTCATCCATGACATCTGTTGCGATCGCCTTGACATTTTGTCCAATCAGACCTTTGGCTTGTTCTAATTTGGTTGATGAACGTCCCAAAATAATGACGCTTGCTCCTTCTAAATGGGCTTGTTTTGCAACAGCTGACCCAATTCCTGAACCGCCTCCGACTACAACCACAATCTTATCTGATAACCGCATTCGCACCTCTCACAACCTACATTGACACGACTACAGGCTGACAGTCAGATTGGTTTAGCTGCAATTACTTCACCGACAACCTCGCTGAACCAACGACCTTGCACTTACAAAACAGACTACTTCCCACGCTTACTGAAACTCGATTTTAGAGCTGCAGATTTAGTAGCTTAAGAAGAATAGTTCTTCAATCCCACTGATAATAAAACAAATGCAGACATTAAAAGTATGACTCTGAGCCAGTTATAGAAGTCCCATTTGCTCCTGATACTCTCCCAATCTGAAGGTAAATTGTTGAGATCCCATTCCTTAACTTGATTGTTCAAAGGAACTGGAAAGATGAGGCTGAAGGGAATCACAATAACCCAAATTAGGGCAGCAGTACATAACCAAGGAAACGCGGATGGAGAGTAGAACCATGCCAGGGCTATTTCATTCTAGGGGAAGGCTTGGTAGAGTCGAAGCATCCCTAGCATGA
>JBGTJW010000266.1:0-2996 GCA_041744955.1 Stenomitos sp.
AGGGCTTTTTCCAAGACATTTTGGCACTGACTCAATACCTCTGGTTTGAAAGTTGGCAACACCTGCTGGATTTTATGCTCTCTGGCTCTCCACCTGCTCAAATGGCTAATTCCTCTTAAGTTTTGAATTTAGAATTGCTGACTCGCAACAATCCCCCAGTCTTCCACCTTTTCTCCAGTTTATAGAAGAAATTAGTGCCCAGATTTCCACTGAAGAATGGGCAAAGCTACCCAGCGACCTTTCTAAAAACATTCATTAAAGCGGCTGGAGACTCAACTTTCATGATTATGCAATCTGAAGAGAAAAGGCATTATACCGCCGAAGAGTACCTGGAACTTGAAGCCAACTCAGAAGAGCGGCATGAATACATTGATGGAGAAATCATTCTGATGCCCGGTGGAATGCCAAATCACAATCGGATTGCTGGCAATCTCTATGCCGCTCTAAACTTTGTCTTTAAACGGCAGCCTTACGACGTTTTTATCACCGATCAGCGTTTATGGATTCCTCTCAAGCGTATCTACACCTATCCTGATGTCATGATCATTCAAGGTGAATTGCAACTACAAGAGGGACGAAAAGATACTATTACCAACCCACTGGTGATTGCTGAAGTGCTGTCAAATTCAACCAAAGCCTACGATAAAGACGAAAAATTTCGAGCCTATCGAACAATTCCATCGTTTCAAGAATATGTGTTGATTGATCAGTACTCCCTACATGTTGAGCAATACTCCAAAACTGAACCCCGCAAATGGATTTTTTCTGAGTATGACGGTGTAGAAGCCATCCTTTCGCTCAACTCCATCTCCTTTGAAATCGCCCTTGCAGATCTCTACGACAAAGTTGTTTTTGAGGCAGAGTAACATCGCCTTCCAACCAACACTTTCCACTTTCTGAACTCAAAACTCCGACAGCAGAATACGAAACTTCGAGCTTGGAACACGAAATGCCGACCACTGCTCCGCAGACGCAAGCTACAGCGCTGCAAGCTTCGGGTTCAGAAGTCACCGCACCATGTAATTTGTCAAAAGTTGCTTGCTAAACGTCCCAACTTGCAGTACTTTTGTATCTCACAACCAAAAATTCTCATTTCTTGAAGCGTTCCCTGAAGGTGCGACCAACACCCTCAAGGAACTAACCCCCAAACTGGTCTTAGCAGTCTGGTGGGCTAGTAAGGCAGTTTAGCACTCCACTAGCCACCCCAGCTTTGCGTTGCAAACAGAAAGCGGGGTGGCTTCAGTTTTGGGACTCTCAGCAAACCCCATCACTCAATGGAGTGCTACATTGCCATGACTTACAATTCATCGCCCATTCAAATCAATCCCGATCCACGGTTTTTGACGATCGTCGTTATCGGCATCCCCAAACACGTTGAAACCTACATCCGTGAGCAACACCTGCGCGGCTACGCCAAAACGTACGAATGGAGCAAACCCCAGCCTGCCCCCGACAATCCTGCAAAAGTCCTGGTTGCTCTCAACCGCATCATGGTTTAAGTCGTGCTGCTGGTGTCCATACCAGAGCGATCGCCAAAGCCAAAGGCGTTCTGGTATGAACATCGTTCCGCATCAAGGCACGTACAAAACTGACAGCACAACGGTTGCGACGTTAATGCCGCACCATACGCTTCGCTGCTGCCTTTCGACCATAGGCGCGATCGCAATCGTTACCAGAGAAAAGCGATCGCGGCTCTGGTTGATGCAGCGCTTCAAGGGCGTTTGAGGGCAGCAGTCGATCGTTGTTTACACACCAACCGTCAAGGGTTGTTTGCTAAACAGCTTCAAAATGCGGTCTGCCATTTGGGATGGCGTTAAGCCCAGGTCTGCTTTCGATTCCTCTGGCGTAGCGTGATCAACCAGTTTGTCAGGAATGCCAAGACGGGTGAGCGGTACAGCAATATCGGCATCCAACAGGGCTTCGGCGATCGCAGACCCAAAGCCTCCGGGCAAACAGCCTTCTTCAAGCGTCACTACACGACCAATGCGTTGTGCCAGGGGCAGAATCAATTCGGTGTCTAACGGTTTGGCAAAGCGGGCGTTAATCACCGTCGCTTCAATGCCGTGTTCGCTGAGAATTTCGGCAACTTGCATCGAAGGGTAAACCATCGAGCCATAGCCAGCCAGCAGCACATCATCACCATTGCGGATAATTTCGCCTTTGCCGATCGGCAGTGGTTCCCAGCCTTCTTCCATTAAGGGAGCGCCGTAGCCATTGCCCCGTGGATAGCGGAGGGCGATCGGTCCCGTATGGTCAATGCCCGTCACAATCATGCGCTGAAGTTCGGCTTCATCTTTAGGAGCCATCAGCACCATGTTGGGAATGCAGCGGAGATAGGCAATGTCGTACATCCCTTGATGGGTGGGACCATCCGCACCCACAATGCCAGCGCGATCGATGCAGAAAAAGACAGGCAAGTCTTGAATGCAGACATCATGCACAATCTGGTCAAACGCACGCTGCAAAAAGGTGGAGTAGATCGCAACAACAGGACGCATTCCTTCGCAGGCGAGTCCGGCTGCCAGGGTCACGGCGTGCTGTTCGGCAATGCCCACGTCGATGTACTGCTCAGGCAGTTGCTTCTGCAAGATATCGAGTCCCGTACCCGTTGCCATTGCAGCCGTAATGCCAATGATGTTGGGGTTGCTCTCAGCCAGTTTAGTGAGCGTATCACCAAAGACCTTCGAGTAACCCGGTGGCTTGGGCTTGCTAGAGGGTGCCGCTTTGCCAGTGGCAAGATTGAACGGCGATTGGGCATGATAGCCAACCTGATCTTTCTCGGCAATCTCGTAGCCTTTGCCTTTAGTGGTGACGACATGGACGAGGACGGGCCCCGTATGCTTATGCGCTTGCTGAAAGGTGGTAATCAGCTCTTGCAAATTGTGACCGTCGATCGGTCCCATGTAGGTAAAGCCAAGTTCTTCAAACACAGCGCCGACTTTGGGCACTGCCAGCCGCTTCATGCTTTCTTTAACCCGCTCCAGTTCCGGTGCCAG
>JBGTJW010000267.1:0-3760 GCA_041744955.1 Stenomitos sp.
AGGGCTTTTTCCAAGACATTTTGGCACTGACTCAATACCTCTGGTTTGAAAGTTGGCAACACCTGCTGGATTTTATGCTCTCTGGCTCTCCACCTGCTCAAATGGCTAATTCCTCTTAAGTTTTGAATTTAGAATTGCTGAAGCGCGGTAAAACCGTTTTGGCCGATGGCGACTCAAACCGTAGCATCATGAGTTGGGTGGAGCGAGGCGGCGATGCCGTGCCATTCACGGTTTGTGATGGCGACTCGATCCCTGATGACTACGACTATCTTGTTATTGATACGGCAGCGCGACCGACAGACGATGAATTGACAGCCTTAGCTGAGACATCTGATTTACTGGTTATTCCCTGCACTCCTACAACATTTTCATTGGAGGCAACGATCGGCACCTTAGCAACGCTGCCGACTGATCGCTACAAAATTTTGTTGACTGTTGTTCCTCCCAAACCAAGTCGAGAAGGAGAGAAAGCACAGATAGCTCTAAGCAAATTTGAATTGCCTGTCTTCAAAACGATGATTAGACGGTTCACAGCCTACCTAAAAGCCGAAAATTCTGGAGTCCCAGTGTCTCAAGTGCGAGACCCCAAAGCGACTGAAGCATGGGCAGATTATGAAGCAGTGGGTAAGGAAATCTTGAAAGCAGTGAAAAAATGACCAATTTAGACAAGATCATTGCTGCTGCTAGGTCGAAACAAGGACAGCCGTCTCAACTTAAGGCACAGGATAGCTCTCTGCCTCTAGGGCAGATACAGCCTCGCCAGGAAGACACCCGACCGTTGAACGCTGCGCACGTTGCAGCCCTGATGGATTCGATCGCTGTTTTGGGCTTGATTGAGCCTCTTGTAACAGATAAAAAGGGTCGCTTACTGGCGGGGGGGCACCGCCTTGCGGCAATTAATTTACTGAAGGAGAGTCAGCCAGAAAAGTACCAAATTCAATTCCCCGAAGATCGCGTTCCTGTTAGGACGTTATCTTTCAATGCTGAAGAGGAACCAGAATTAGCGCTTCAAATCGAAATTGCTGAGAATGAGCAGCGTCGGGACTACACCTCTATTGAAGTGAAGGCGATCGCAGAACGCCTTCGCACTGCTGGCTACGTCGAGGTAAAAGGGAGACCCAAGAAAGGGCAAAAGGCTTTAATGCCTGCTTTGGCCGTCGTCGTGGGCAAGCACCTGCGCACGGTGCAGCGTTATCTGAGTGATGAAGATGAGGTCCCTGAAACGGGAAAAAGTACGACACATGTCGTACTTTTGAAGCAGGCACTATCTAAGCTGAACCAGTGGCAAAAGGTTCAGCCCCAATCAACCACTGAAAAAGCATTGGCTGAGCGGTTGCCAGAGTTGATTGGCTTAATGGAGAAGGTTCTGCAAGAGGAGAAGTAAAAAAGGGGCAATCGAAACGGGTGTTTCCTAGCCCTGCAAACTATGTCTCATCGCCAAATTCTTCTCCGTAAATCTCTTTTGCTGTTAGCCTCGCCTCAGCATGGTGACGAACGTGCAACACGTATACGATCCCCTCCTGCACAGTGAAGAGAATGCGGTAAGCGTTTCTTCTCTTGCCATAGAGAAGCTGACGAACTTCTTCTCGAAACTCGTCATGCTCAGGTGCCCGTGGGCAACGATTAGGAAATTGCTTTAAGGTATCTAGCGCTTCAAAGAGTTCGCTAAGCCACGGAATAGCAAATGAGGGAATATTTTCCTGATACCAGTCGTAATATTTTTCAATTTGCGCCTGAGCAGATTCAGTAACTTCAACCCGAAATTTCATACTTTGACCGCATTTTCTGTGCAAAGTCATCGAGCGATTGAGTGCGTCCAGCTTTTATATCCGCCAAACCTTGCTGGATGCCGGCGATCGCTTCCAGTCTGTCCAACCGCTCTAACAGCTTCTGATATGACTCTGTGTCTTGCACAATCAATTCTGCCTTGCCATTAACCGTTAGCACAACGGGATTACCTGTCTCCTTCATTTGCTCAATGAACCGAGAGGTATCACGCTTAAAGTTAGAGAGCGAGTTGATGTCACGAGCGAGATTGAGCATAACAATTACGCACTGAATTTGCACTAAATTTAATGCTAACTCAATTTGCGGGAGAATGCTCAGCTGCACCAGCCAGATAGACGCTCTTGTTGCAAGCAAAGTTGATCATGGCACTTCTGCTGCGCTTGGCAATTAACCCAGTGGACGCAGCAACTCCATTGCTATATAAAGGCGAGCAAAGGCTAAAGGGAGTCAAGGTGTTGGGGTTTGGGGTCGCCAGAGTTTGATGAAACTGTCAATCTCTACTTTTAGAGTGTTTTCTGAGCGACAGCGCCCTACCGATAATGCCTCTAGCGATGCAAGGTGACAGCCATGTTTGGTTTGCTCTGGGGTCTTGTCGGGGTCCTGATCCTCTTTTGGCTCTTAGGGTTCTCGCTACACATTGCCGGTAGCCTGATCCACCTTTTGCTGTACTAGCGATCGCGGTGGTCGTTTACAACTTCGTCATGCACCGTGATGCACGCCAGTAGACGAAAGACACAAGCTGTTTCTACCGCATGAAAGTCCACCACAGAACGGCGAGCTTCTGTACGTAAGCAAAGCAATTGATGAGTTTCTTTGATAGCACTCAAACCGCCGCTTATGGCGGTACTCAGCTCAACTTGTCCAACGAAACCTTCTAAAAAGGATCAGATTTATGGTCGGCAACCCGCTCACGAACACACCCCAATCGACGCCTGGACAATGCCCCTTCCGTGGCACCCGCGTTGGCGGTGCCCTCGGCTCCAAACCGCAAGCCGATGACTGGTGGTCCAACCGACTTCAGGTCGAGCTGCTGCACCAAGATTCGCCCCAGTCCAACCCGCTACGGGCTTTCAATTACCCAGCAGCGTTTCAGGCGATCGACTTCGAGCAGTTGAAGAGCGACATCAAGGCGCTACTGACGGATTCGCAGGACTGGTGGCCAGCCGATTACGGCAACTATGGACCGCAGATGATCCGCATGGCGTGGCACGCCGCAGGCACCTACCGGATTGCCGACGGCCGTGGCGGAGCGAGCCGAGGCATGCAGCGCTTTGCCCCGATCAACTCCTGGTGGGACAACGGGAATACCGATAAATCACGGCGGCTACTTTGGCCGATTAAACAGAAATATGGCGCTTCGCTGAGCTGGGCCGATCTGATGATCCTGACGGGCAACTGCGCGTTGGAGATCATGGGTCTAAAGACCTTTGGCTATGGCGGCGGCCGCCTTGATGCTTGGGAGGCGGACCGCGCCACCTACTGGGGTCCTGAATTCTGGAACGGTCAGCCATTTGGAGAAAATAGCAAGAATGGCAACTCGCACCCTGGTCATCCAGATGAGATGGTCACCCGCGATATCCGGTGGGTCGGCAAGCCGGATGAGGATTACTACGACCTCGAGAACCCGCTGGCAGCCTCGCATCAGGCGCTCATTTACGTTAATCCCGAGGGTCCGAACGGTGAAGGTGACCCCGTTGGCTCCGCCCGTGATATCCGTGAGACCTTTGCCCGGATGGCTATGAATGACGAGGAGACGGTCGCGCTCATCGCAGGCGGTCATGCTTTCGGCAAAAGTCATGGCATGGTTGAGCCAGGTAAGATCGGCCCAGCACCGGAAGCTGCGCCAATTCAGGCAATGGGCATGGGATGGCAGAACCCTGAAGGAACTGGGTTTGCTGAATATACGATGACGAACGGGATCGAAGGATCGTGGACGCCAAACCCGACCCAGTGGGACAACAGCTATCTAGAA
>JBGTJW010000268.1:0-16279 GCA_041744955.1 Stenomitos sp.
TCTGTTGCCTCAGAAGCTCTCGTGCTATCGTTCTGCCGACAAGATCTTTCACGGCTAACAACCTCGCGATCAGAAGGTGTGTAGCAGCTAAAGCCTCCCACTAAAGTGGGTAGTTTCGACTAGCGTGCTGGGACAATGAAATCTGATTATGCAGCAAGCACGATCAGAATGAGGCAATTTTACCTTTAGTTGCAGACATTGTGGTGTGGACGACCAACACGAATTGGAAAGGGATCGTAGCGAGTCGAAGCAACTAATGAAAAGGTATCAAGGTGTTCTTAAAAACATTAGAACGATACTAATTCTGTTATTAAAAACCTTGCTTAAAGCGACTAAGACAATTGGCTCAACCTGCACCACGAGACCATTTGCTTGCGATCGCCCAGCGCAGTTCTACTGACGATTTTGCTGCACATAGCCATACCAATGCCAAAAGTGCTGGCTACCGATCTACCGATCGATCCCCTTCAATCCCCCTTCGGAAAGAGAAGGTCGAAGGCAGGAGGAGTTTGCTTTGTAGCGTGTAAAGAGGGAATTGGTAGAAAGGCTTAAAGCAAGCTCACTGGATCTAACTCTATTCGTTCATTCTGTGCCGCTAGCGTTGTAAGCTGCAACACATTATGGCGCGATCGCCGTCAAGCTTCTTCCTTTCTATAGATACTAGATTTGAACGTTCTTCCCTTCAGCCCTTGCAAACTTAACCATACAGGCTCACACTAGACTTGAAAGCAAACTGGGAGCCGAGAGGTTTGTTGTGAAAAAAGTTTTAGCCATTATCTTAGGTGGCGGTGTAGGTACACGCCTCTATCCGCTGACCAAACTGCGTGCCAAGCCTGCTGTACCGATCGCAGGTAAGTACCGTTTGATTGACATCCCGGTAAGCAACTGTATTAACTCAGACATCTTTAAGATTTATGTTCTGACGCAGTTCAACTCCGCGTCACTCAATCGCCATATTTCTCGTGCTTACAACTTCACGACGGGTTTTACTGAAGGATTTGTCGAGGTGCTGGCTGCCCAGCAAACACCAGAAAACCCAAACTGGTTTCAGGGTACGGCAGACGCAGTACGGCAATATCTTTGGTTATTTCAAGAATGGCAGGCGGACGAATATTTGATTCTGTCTGGTGACCATCTTTACCGCATGGACTATGGCGACTTTGTGCGTCGGCACCGCGAGACTGGGGCAGATGTAACGATCTCAGTCGTGCCAATGGATCATCGTCGAGCCTCTGACTTTGGTTTGATGAAGATTGACAATGCTGGACGCATTATTGACTTTAGCGAAAAGCCGAAAGGTGATGCATTGAATATCATGGCAGTTGATACGACTGTCTTGGGGCTGACGGCAGACGAGGCGAAAGAGAAGCCCTACATAGCCTCCATGGGGATCTACATCTTTAAGCGGGAAGCATTGGTCAAGCTCCTGCGCGATTTCCCAGAGCAAACCGATTTTGGGAAGGAGATTATTCCCAATTCGTCAAAAGAATACAATCTCCAGGCGTATCTCTTTAACGACTACTGGGAAGACATTGGGACGATCGAGTCCTTCTATGAAGCAAACCTGGCGTTGACGCAGCAACCACGTCCGCCGTTCAGCTTCTACGACGAAGATGCTCCCATTTATACCCGTCAGCGCTACCTGCCACCCAGCAAGTTGCTCGATTGCCACGTACGGGAATCGATCATCAGTGAAGGCTGTATTTTGAAGAACTGCTCGATCACCCATTCGGTACTGGGTGTGCGATCGCGCATTGAGGCAGGCTCCACAATTGAAGACACCCTGATTATGGGTGCTGACCACTATCAACCGTTTGCCGAACGCCAGTCGGGGCAGGGTTGTGGTAGCGACGAGGTGCCGCTTGGTATTGGTGCTGATACCGTTATTCGCCGTGCCATCATCGACAAAAATGCCCGTATTGGTTGCAATGTCCAGATCATCAACAAAGATCGGGTGGAAGAAGCCGAGCGGGAAAGTGAAGGCTTCTACATTCGCAGCGGCATTGTAGTCGTTCTGAAAAACTCGGTTATTGCTGACGGCACAGTGATTTAGAAGCTAGGGGCTGAGCGTGTAAGAAATTCTCTGATGAGAATCTCTAAAGCACGCAACGCCCAGCTAATCTACCCTTTTCCCAGGAGAAAAGGTTTACACCCCAGCCATTTCATAGTAGAAGAGGGCTGGGGTGTAACTTACTTACCGTAGAGTAGGCAGGCTATGCAGACTTTTTAGGAAAGCACATTACTTAAATTTAAAACTTAAATTTAAAGCTGTAGCCTGGATGTCTTATTTGCCGTGCAAGCGAGACACTTACACGCTAGGAAGAGCTTACTCCCTAGATTCTTAAGTAACAGCATTTGGCTTGCAGCGCTGGTTTGATATCCTTGTCTGATCGTTTCGATCGCCCCCTGCTTCCTCATCTTCCCGCGTTAGAGCCGCAAGACATCCGGCTCCTGCTGCTGGTTGGTTTGCCTGGTAGCGGTAAGTCGTCCTTAGCGGCAGCACTTTTACGCGACTGTCCCCAGCGATGTTTGATTTCCACGGACGCAATTCGATCGCAGCTTTTTGGCGACGAAGCGATTCAAGGTAACTGGCTACAGGTTTGGCGAGAAGTTGGTCGGCAATTGCAGCAGGCAACCTGGCAAATTGCTACTGGGCAGTCCCTCGAAGCCATTTATGATGCTACTAACGCAGTCCGGCGCGATCGTCGTCGTGCGATTGCCTTGGCACGCGGTTGCGGGTTTACCAACATTATTTGCGTATGGTTGCATACACCGCTAGATGTCTGCCTACAGCGCAATCAGCAGCGCGATCGTCAGGTGCCTGATACTGTAATCTTGCGAATGCATCGTTGCTTAGTAGGTGCGCCGCCTGCGGTTGAAGAGGGCTGCAATCGTGTGCTTGAAATCCGTACCTGTACCCACCAAGATCAAGGTTTTTGATAGGCTAGAATCAAAGCGAAGAGCGGGACGGGCTGATCTGCCTTTGATACCCATGTAGAGTAAAGGGACAGATTCTTATTGCTCTGCCCTAGTCTCTTCAGGTTGGCGATCGTGCCCAACCAACGCTGTAGGCAACTGCGAGCCATAGAGCCGCAACAAGGGCTTCGGATAAGAGGCTGAATCCTCAGAGGAGAAGGATGGATGGCTGCAACTGACTTCAAAGATTACTACGCCATTTTGGGAGTGAATCGCACTGTCAACGCCGATGATCTGAAAAAGGCTTATCGCAAGCTGGCGCGTAAGTACCACCCCGATATGAACCCTGGTGATAAAGCGGCTGAAGCTCGCTTTAAGGAAGTTAGCGAAGCCTATGAGGTGCTGGCAGATCCCGAAAAGCGGCAGAAGTATGACCAGTTTGGGCAGTACTGGCGGCAAGCGGGACAGGGCGGCTCTCCTTTTAGCTCTAATCCCCGTGGTGGCAACGATTTTGACAATGTTGAGTTCGGGCAATACCGCAACTTCGACGATTTTATTAATGAACTCCTGGGTCGGATGGGCAGCGATCCTGGCTTTGGGCGTAGTGGAACGGGTGCCCGTACGTCTAGAAGTGCCCCTGGCGGCTTTAGCGATTTCTCTAGCTCAGAGTCAGGCAGTACGGGGCTGGATGCTGAAGCCACGCTGACGTTGACGCTTTCGGATGCGTTCCATGGCGCACAGAAGCGCTTAATGCTGGGTAGCGAAGAGTTTGAGGTGCGTATTCCTCCTGGCGCGAAACCGGGCAGCCGCATTCGGATTAAGGGCAAAGGGCGGAGCAGTACCTATACTCCTGGTCAACGGGGTGATCTCTATCTGTCAGTGGCGCTCGCACCGCACACCTTTTTCCAATTTGAAGGGGATAATCTGGTTTGCGAAGTAGCGATCGCCCCTGATGAAGCTGTATTGGGTGCTCAAATTGAGGTTCCTACACCCGATGGTACGGTGACAGTGAATGTGCCTGCTGGCATTCGCTCTGGTCAATCGTTGCGGCTCAAAGGCAAAGGCTGGCGTAGTCCCAAGGGCGATCGCACCGATCAAATGGTGAAGGTTGTCATTGCAACCCCTAAAGAGATCAGCGCGATCGAGCGCGAATACTACGAAAAAATCCGCTCCAATCGCAGCTTTGACCCACGCAAGCAGTTGAAAGACATACGGTTATAAGGATGAGCTGTGAGCGTTGAAATCAAGCCACCATGCCTCACTCAAAACGCTGCACTCAGGCGATCGCTGCTAGTAGTGCTGTCGAATCTGCCACTGCACCAAATACGCCACCCTGCATTTTAACCATGTTGAGAGCAGCTAAGTGGTGGTTGTAATCCGTTGCGGCAGTGCAGTCGGAGAGCAGCAAGCATTCGTAACCCCGATCGTTCGCGTCACGCATCGTCGTATGCACACAAACATCAGTGGTGATGCCAGCTAGCAGGATGTTTTGGATGCCAAGACGCTTCAGCAGCAAATCTAGATCGGTGGCGTAGAAAGAGCCTTTACCCGGCTTGTCGATGATCGGTTCTCCGGGTAAGGGAGCCAGTTCGGGAATGATCTCCCAGCCCGGTTCGCCACGTACCAGCACTCTGCCGCAAGGACCGGGATCACCAATGCCTGCACCAATCTGGCGCGATCGCCATTGTTTGTTCTCTGGCAAATCTGCTAAATCAGGTCGATGACCTTCGCGAGTGTGCATCACATGAAAGCCTTGCGATCGCATCACTTCCAGCACTGTTTTGATTGGTGCGATCGGTGCCCGCGTCAGCGACAGGTCATAGCCCATCTGATCGACATAGCCCCCGATGCCACAAAAATCGGTTTGCATATCAATGATGAGAAAAACCGTATTTTCTGGGCGCAGATCGCCATTGTACGGATATGAATATGGGTCTGAAGCAAGATAACATCCCATCGTGAACCCCCAGGAGAACGGCTTTGAGCAAGATAAGCGATGGCGCAAGGGTGCGCTTCAGTTACTCTCGGTGTCTAACTCTGGGCGCGATCGACGGCAAGCAACTTCTCTGGCTCACTCACTTGGAGGGGTGCAGTTTCATAGGTTCGCGTAGGCGCTGGAAAACCGCAGGATGTACCATCTGTATGGATAACTTCTTCTTCCCAGGGCAGCCGATAGGCACCATTTACCAAATCCTGCATATAGGTGTAGGGGCAGTCCTGTGCGCCACCTTTGACGGCTACATAGCCACGATGCCCAAACTGGTAGATATTATTTTCGACTGACCAGTAGCGACGTGCTTCCTGAAGCAGTTTGGGGCGCACTTCGCCAGTGATGATTTCATTCGGGCGACCGTTCCCCATGACGATCGGTACGCCATCGTAATTGACAATCATCCCTTCGCCCATTGAGTCGAAGGAACCGTCTGAGCCGCACATACAGACAGAGGCTGTGTAGATCAGATTGCAGAACGCATTGGACTGGTTAGTAATCTGCCAGGAATGACGAATAGGTGCCGTATAGCCCGCTGTTCTCAGCATGATATCAGCGCCCTTATAGGCACATTCCCGCCCCATTTCGGGGAACATCCCATCATGACAGATGATGAGCGCTAAGGTGCTGCCGTTGGGTCCTTCGCAAACGGGGATGCCCAGGTTGCCGGGTTCCCACGGTTCTACTGGCACCCAGGGATGCAGCTTGCGATAGTAGAGCTTGAGTTCGCCCTGATCGTCGAGAATAATGCCGCTGTTGTAGGGGTTACCGTGCGGGTTGAACTCCATGATCGAGAAGCAGCCCCAGATTTTGTGTTCCCGACACGCGGCGCTGAATGCCTGCACTTCGGGGCCATCCAGCCGACACATAATCTCTGGATTGGTGTCCATCGAAAGACCATGCAAGGCATATTCTGGGAAGACAACCAGATCCATCGTCGGCAGGTTGCGGCGCGCTTTGCCAACCATCTCAACAAGGCGCTGCGTCTGGGCTGACAGGTCTTCACGTGTAACAACATTCGGCAGTTGCAGTTGCACTAACCCAAGCACAACCCCATCAGGTGCTTTATTGAGACCGCCCAGTCCACTCATACAAACCTCCTACTAAGTGCGTTATTGCTAGGGACTGATTGTGACTGCTGCACTTAAGCTTTGAGGCTTTGAACTGGCGTTAGTTTCGCAGAGGCTTAAAGCCTTACTAAGCCGATCGCCCAAATTCAATCAACGTATGTCATCAAAGCCATTGAGCCAAAAGGCAAAGCAATCACAGTACCCTCAATAAGGGTTTACAGAATCATGACCACGCATTAAGTATCAAAAAACACGTTTTAGCTGTTTTAGAGGCATGAATTACAGCGCTACAGCGATCGAGCCATCACCCTCATTAAGCGATCGATCAAAGGAATATTGATCGCGCAGAGCTGTTTGAGGACGATCTTTTGCTTTGCTAGGGAGTGCCCGAAAACGCTAACTGCTTTCGCTTTAGTTCGAGATCGGGCTTGATAAGCCGTAGCTAAGGCGCTGTCTTCTGTAGCTTCAGCAACTCGCCTTGGATTCTCTGTTGCAAGGCTGGGTCGCTCTCTTTCCGGCGTGTCATTTCGTTAAATTGGGAAATGGACAACCCATTTTCTTTAATGATATCGGCAGAGCGCTTGAGGAAGCGATCGCAGATGTCACGCACAGCCGAAGGAATGTTTTTTTGACGACACACATCATCGGGCACATTACCGCCCATAATGCGCTTCACCTCGGCATGGTCTTGCTGACGCTCCTGCTCGATCAACAAGGCAGCACGGGCATACTGGCTGACCGCAGGCGTAGGCGATTGAGCAGAGGCAGCTTCTCCCAGACTAAAGTTGAGCGATCGCTGTGTCAGGCTGGGAGTATAGCTAGCCAGCGCCCCCACGGTAGAAAGTGCGCCAACCAGCAGAAGGCGTGACAAGCCAGCGTGAAGCATGAAGCGTAAAGACGGAAAAGAAGGTTGCATCATCGTTAGATATGACACTGTAAAAACTAGCACACTAAAGGTTTCTATAAGCTTTGAACTATTTTAGGTGCGATAAGTTCCAGCCATGGAGAAGGATTTGGGAAAAACAAAGCCTTAAAGCTGGAGGGAACGATCGCGCATAAACAGTACTTTCGGTCGTAGCTTGCCCTTATTCAAGGGGCTAACAAATTGCAAGACAGGCGTAAAGACTGCCTCACACTGACGATCGGCTTTCACGTTCAACGAGCAATTGAGATTACAGCGGTTTTCAAACGAGTGCTACACAGGTAACGCCTCTGGATTATGGAAAAACAGGCAATGCACGTAGCACACACAAATGAAAATTGCTGTAGGTAGAGTGTTGTTTGTACTGACGCAAAGCAGCCCACCGATGCCCCAAAGCTTGCAATCGTTTCATTTTAAGGGACAGCGATTCAATAAAGTCAAATTTTCTCTTTCAGAGCATCGTATTGCCTTTCTATAGCAGTCGAAAAGAACGTGAGGACAAACATCAACCTTGAAACGTCCTTTGAGCAAGGGCTTCGATTCATCCCTCAGCCTTCATCCTTTTGCCAGACAACAATGCAGAAGCGTTTGCCCCGGGAGCTTGTGAGGGTTACAGATGCTTTAATCCACGATCCGAGGGACAGATCGTGGATTATGCTGGCTTGCAGCCCTTCTCACGAGCCTCTGTTAAGCAACGCCTGGAGCAACTGTCAAGACTCGCCTTTGAGGTTTAAGTTAAAACGCAGTCAACACGCTAGCTTAGAACGTAAAGACAGCCCAGTCAGGTTCTCGATAGTAGTGAGTCATGTCATCAAATTTACGTAATTCTGCTCGCTTCACCTCAAAGACGTTTGACTCTTGCTCTAGCCACTGCTCGTTAAGTTGCACAAAGCGATCGCCAAGTGTGGTCAATGTTTCGGGCGCTGGAATCTTACCGAAGTAGCCCAGAGTAATGTGAGGTGTAAAATAATACTGCTGCTCAATGCCCAAGCCAATTAAGTCAGAATTCTGGAACACGGCACGACGGAGCTTGAGCGCTCGATCGTAGGAATGCTCGTCTGCGGGTGCCAGACAAATGGCGATCGCCCGTGGCATTACCATGAGTCCTAGCGCTTGAAAGTGTAAAGGCTTACCTTCAGCAACCGTTTGCGATTGATGAAAGATCGTTGCAATCTGCTCTTGAAGCTGCACCTCAAACTCAGGCTTTTGTTGACTGGTATCACGGTAAGCGCTGTCCCAAATCAAGTCAGCCAGCGTCAGGTGAAAGCTTTCGGGTGGTATTGGCACAAACAGGTCAGCACCTAATTGCTGCGCTAATTGCTGCTGATAGTGCTTCAAGCGCTCATACAATGCCGCATTTCCGGTTTCTTCGTTTCCTGGCGGGGTCACAATTGTATAGCCCGGAAAGGGAGCAGGTTGCCACCCTTTTTCAGCGTGCCGTTGAAACTTAGGAGATTCCTGGAGGTGCTGCACCTGTGAGCGATATGTTTCTGGTAATGTCAGACGCATTGCCCGATTCAGGTAAGTCTGGTAGTTCTCGTCCAATGTCGATCGCCTCGCAAGGTACTGAATATATCGTTACGACTGGTTACTTTAGCAGCCCTTTGCATCATCCGTCTTCTTAATCTGGAAGCACCGATCGTGCGAAGGCTTGCTTGTAAGCTCCAGTGTTTGGAAATGACTTGATCCCCACCATAATCTAAATCCAGTCTGACAGGATTGCTAGGACAATACAATTACGGGCGACAACGGGAGGTATTCTAAATGCCAATTTATCTTTACTGGGGGGAGGATGATTTTGCGATCGCCCAGGCAGCCACGGCACTTCATCGGCAGTTGCTCGATCCAGTCTGGAGCAGTTTCAACTATGACAAAATCACGGCTGACCAGCCCACCGCGATCATGCAGGCGCTAAATCAGTCCATGACTCCACCCTTTGGTGCAGCTCATCGTCTCGTTTGGTTGGCAGAGACCTCGCTTTGTCAACGGTGCCCTGAGAGCCTGCTGACTGAACTAGAGCGCACGTTGCCAGAGATGCCTGAGACGACAACGCTGCTGTTGACGACGGGCAGCAAACCTGACAGTCGTTTGAAATCGACCAAACTGCTGCAAAAGCACGCCACAATCCAGGAGTTTGGGCTGATTCCGACCTGGAAAACCGATTTGTTAGTCAAACAGGTCAAGCAGCTTGCTCAGGAAAGCGGGGTGAAGCTGACAACGCATGGTGCAGAGTTGCTGGCAGAGTTAGTCGGCAATGACACCCGTCAACTGCATAGTGAGCTAGAAAAACTGCGGCTCTACGTTGGCAACTCAAAGCAGCCGTTAGATGAAGCAGCGATCGCCACCCTCGTAACAGCCAGCAGCCAAAGCACCATTCAGCTTGCTGCCGCTATCCGTCAGGGTCAAACGGCTCAAGCGCTTGACCTGATTGCGGACTTACTGCGCCAGAACGAACCGGCGCTACGCATTGTTAGTAGTTTAGTGACTCAGTTTCGCACCTGGGTTTGGATTAAAGTCATGCGGGAAGCAGGCGAACGTAGCGAACAGGCGATCGCTCAAGCAGCAGAACTCCGAAACCCCAAACGCCTCTACTTTCTTCAAAAAGAGGTGGAGTCATTGTCAGCCCACACGCTGCTTCAAACGCTGCCCCTGCTGCTAGAACTAGAAGCAAGCCTCAAACGTGGAGCCGATGAACGGCTAACCCTACAGACCAAAATTATCGAACTGTGTGAAGTTTGCCGGTGAACCGTAACTCATGCCTTGAAGTCATGAGGTTCTTTACTTCTCACTCCTCACTCCTCTCCCCTCACTCCTCACTCCTCACTCCTCTCCCCTCACTCCTCACTCCTCTCCCCTCACTCCTCAAGGTAGTGAAACCCCTACTTACAAAAGGCTTAAACCAATCCAGTCATTGAATTAGAATGATTGTGATTAATAGGTTCAGTTGTACCGAACAGATCCGGCAAGCAGCATTCTCTCCAGTAAAATTATTAACAAAAATTTAAAGCGATGGGATTTTTTGATTCTGAAATCGTGCAGCAAGAAGCCAAGCAGCTCTTTGGAGACTACCAATCGCTGATGACGCTCGGAGCCGATTATGGGAAGTTCGATCGGGCGGGTAAAAAGCTCTTTATCGAACAGATGGAAGCCATTATGGATCGCTACCGTGTGTTTATGAAGCGGTTTGAGCTATCGGAAGACTTCATGGCGCAAATGACCGTAGAGCAACTCCGCACACAGCTTGGTCAGTTTGGTATGACACCGCAGCAAATGTTCGACCAGATGAACCAGACTCTAGAGCGCATGAAAGCCGACGTAGAAAAAACGGTGTGATAGTTGTTGGTTTTTAGTTTTTAGTTGTTAGAAGGTTCGTTGCTAGAAGCACTGTCTAACAACCAACAACTAACCGCTTCCTAGGGTCGGCTAAATTCAGAGGGCGATCGAAAGTTTTCGACTGGAACATCCCGTAAAGCCTGTTGCATAAAGTCGCGCCATACGGGAGCCACAAAGCCACCACCAGTTGCACCTCTGCCGATCGGACGATAGTCATCATTACCCACCCAAACGGCGGTTGAAAGCTGAGGCACATAGCCGACAAACCAGATATCGCGTTCAGAGGAGGTCGTACCTGTTTTACCAGCGGCGGGACGATCCAGCCTTGCTGATACGCCGGTTCCTCGTGTGATGACTCCCTGTAGTACATCCGTCAATGAAGCTGTAGACCATGGGTCAAGTACAAGCTGCGGCTTGGGCGTGTTGTCCAGTAAGACGTTGCCAGTGCTGTCTGTAACTTGCACAATCAACGTTGTTTCAGAGTACCAACCGTTACTAGCAAAGGTGGCATAGGCTCCAGCCATTTCCAGCGGAGTCAGGTCAACCGAACCGAGCGGTAAGGAAACAACCGGCTCAATTGGACTACGAATGCCGATCGTTCGCATGACATCAATCACCTTATTTAGCCCTACGTCCTGACCAAGCCGCACAACTGGCACGTTACGCGATTGTTCGAGCGCCCTCCGAATAGACATGGAACCACCGAACGAATTATCGTAATTCTGCGGCGAGTAGTATTCATAGCCATCTGGATAGCTTACAGGCGTATCTGCAACCGTCGAATTAGGCGCATAGCGACCAGAGGCAAACGCTGTGTAATAGACAAACGGTTTAAAGGCAGAACCAGGCTGCCGAAGGGCTTGCATGGCTCGGTTATACTGGCTCTTGCGGTAATCAACCCCACCGACCATTGCTTTGACAAAATGAGTGCGCGGGTCAACGGCAACCAGAGCCATTTGATCGGCGTAAACACCTTGATTCAATAAATTTTGATGCCCTCGCTTCACCACCTCTTCTGCAACGCGCTGAAGCTTGGTATCGATTGTTGTCTGAACGCGCATACCACCCTTGAGTACGGCATCTTTCCCAAAGCGCTTCGTCAGCTCCTGCACTGCTGCTTCAGTTACATACGGGATAGTGCTGCCCTGAAACGAGGTAATCTTTCCTAGCTTCAATGGCTGCTTACGGGCAGCGGCTTCCTCTTGAGGGGTAATCCACTTCAAGTCTCTCATCCGACGCAGCACGGCTGACTGTCGCTGTTTTGCCCCTTTGTAGTCAATGAAAGGACTGAGGCTTTCGGGAGCCTGAATCAGCCCTGCCATCATGGCAGCTTCCGCCAGCGTCAGCTTGGCAGACGATTTCCCAAAGTAGCTCTCAGCAGCCGTCTCCGCCCCATAGGTATTGTGTCCCCAGTAAACCTGGTTCAAATACATTTCAAAAACCTGCTCTTTCGAGAAGATCTGCTCTAGACGTAGCGCTAGCACGGACTCTGCCACTTTGCGGCTAAACGCACGTTTAGGAGTCAAAAACAGGTTTTTGACCAACTGCATCGTTAGCGTGGAGCCACCTTCGACCGTTGCGCCTGTTGACCAGTTTGCCAGGAAGGCACGGAGGACAGCACCTGGATTTACGCCACGATGAGAGTAGAAGTAGCTGTCTTCGATCGCCAAAACTGCCCGCTTTAGATCGGGAGATATCTGATCAAGCGGCACCACTTCCCGATTGGCTTCGCCATGAATGCTCGTTAGCAGTTTGCCTTTGACATCGTAGATATGCGTCGTTTCGCTGGGTACATAGCTGCGAAGAATACGAACATCGGGCAAATTGCGAAAGCTAATCGCTAAGCCAACTAAGCCGCCTGCCACTACAGAACTCGACAGCATCGCGACACCGAGCACCATGCCACCTGTCACCTTGCCGACGGTTTTGACAACCTGATAAATTGTCTCTGGTGCGCTAGGTTGTTTGCGTTGTTGAAGTGTATTGGATGCCACGACGACTTTAGATCCTTACAAGCATTGAACGGGCAGGGCTTGACCCAGAGCGATCGTCACTACTAGCGATCGCGTCACAGGTACTCAATCATACTATTCACGCCTAAAACGGCGGTATCCGTATGGCTTTAGCAGCAAGGTTAACATCATAACTACGGGATGGATGACAAACCACGTTAAATTAATGGCAGACAGCTTGTTGCTAACTTCACAAACAAATATAGCGGCGCTCTTCGCTCGTTCTCGACGCTAACCAGCCCTGTGAAACGAGCCATGAAACGGTCGAGCTGTCTACAACTGCGTTCTCCCGTTAACTTCTGAACATAATGTCCAATTTGTCCTGGCTGCGGCGCGGCATCAGCGAAATTTTTCCCGATCAGGTAGAGTCCACTAGCAGCGATGAAAACCTGACGCAGCGACTGGCGCAGAGCGATCGACCCCTCCGCATTAAGTTGGGTATCGATCCTACGGGAGCAGATATCCATTTGGGGCACAGTATTCCCATGCGAAAGCTGCGATCGTTTCAGGATGCTGGACATACGGCTGTCTTGATTATTGGCGACTTCACCGCTCGCATTGGTGATCCCACAGGGAAATCCGAAGTGCGTCGTCAGTTGAACGAAGAGGAAGTGCGTGCCAATGCCCAGACTTACCTGAACCAGGTGCGCTCCATTCTCGACTTCGATACACCGGGTCGCTTAGAAATCCGCTACAACTCAGAGTGGCTGTCTAGCCTGGATTTAAGCAAAATTTTGCAACTACTGGCAACGACAACCGTCGGGCAAATGCTGGCAAAAGAGGGCTTTTCGGAACGCTACGACAAAGGCGATCCCATTTACCTGCACGAATTTCTCTACCCACTGATGCAGGGCTACGACTCTGTTGCGGTTGAAGCCGATGTGGAATTAGGCGGCACTGATCAAAAGTTCAATATCGCGATCGGTCGAGATTTACAGCGTCATTTTGGTCTGCGCCCTCAGTTCGGGTTACTCGTACCCATTTTGCTGGGCACCGATGGCGTGCAGAAAATGTCGAAGTCTCTCGGCAACTATGTAGCGCTATCGGAAGACCCGCTGACGATGTACTCCAAGCTGGAGAAAACGCCTGACGCATTGCTGAAGTCCTACTTTGAGTTGCTCACCGCTTTGCCGATCGAGCAGATACCCACCAATCCCCGTGACGCTCAAAAGCTGCTGGCGCTAACGATCGTGACCCAGTTTCACGGTGAAGCGGCTGCAAAACAGGCACAGCAAGACGCGATCGCCCTTGTGCAAGGCAACACTACCAACGCGGATACGGTTCCAGAGTTCTCCCTGTCTTCTGTAGAGTTTCCCGCCAAGGTGTTTTATCTGGTGAGCGCGAGCGGCTTATGCAAAGGCAGTTCTGAAGCGAGACGACAGATTCAAGGCGGTGCAGTGAAGCTAGATGGCGAGAAGGTTGAGACGGTCGATTGTGTGTTCGATTCGCCTGATGATCTTGTCGGTAAAGTTCTACAGCTTGGCAAAAACAAATTCGTTCGCTTTATTGCTTGAGTTGTCTTGCCGCATTACTCAGTCGCGTTAACGACACTCGCTGTTATTAGCAAAGCGTAGTCGCAATACTTAGACGATAACGGGCAATGAATGTTGAAGCGTTTATGACCCTAAAACAGGGCAACGACTGGTGACATAATCTGAGGCAGACATACAGATCTGGATCAAGCAAAATGATTGGGCTGCTTAGGCAAATGATCCGGCTGTCGTAACGTCCTCAATTTTGCAAGTGGAGGGAGTAAAATGACAGGATTGATCGTTGCTATGAAGAGAAAGAACTTCCAATCCATCGTTATTGGCGGTTTTTTCTGTTTTGAATGGCGATCGCCCGTCTGTGTTCAGCCTGTGCCAATCGCCCTGTAATGACTGATTTTTTCTCTATCTATGGGTTCCTGATTGTCTCCATGTTGCTGGGGGCAATGTTGGGGCTATCGCTCTACCTACCGTTAATGGCGGGTCAACTATCGCTGGCAAGCCCCGGCTTTTATGCGCTGGGAGGTTACATCGCGGCGATTCTGTCCACACAGGTTTTTAAGACTGAGGGCAATTTTCCCATCCCGCTGCTGCTGCTGGAGATGCTGCTAGCTGGGGTAGTTTGTGGGCTGTTAGGGATTGTTGTTGGCATTCCAGCTTTACGGCTGCGGGGCATTTATCTGGCGATCGCCACGATTGCCTTCGTCGAAATTCTCCGCATTCTCGCCTTAAATCTGGAGATCACAGGCGGTGCGGTTGGCATCTTTGGCATTCCGCAACCCTTTGAGACGGCGATCGCATACCTCTGGGTTGTCCTTCCCTTATTAGTCATCAGTAGTCTCTTTGTTTATCGGCTCGAAAACATCCGGGTCGGTCGCGCACTGATCGCAATTCGCGAAGACGAACTCGCCGCCGATGCTATGGGCATCAACCCGACCTACTACAAAGTCCTAGCCTTTGCGCTGGGTGCCATGCTGGCTGGCATCGTTGGTGCCGTCAGCGCTCACTTTCTCAACACCTGGAATACGCGACAAGGCACCTTTGATGTCAGCATTATTTACCTCACCTTTGTGCTGATTGGTGGCTCCAGAACGGTTGTGGGTCCGGTTGTGGGTGGCATGGTCTTCACGGCTCTGCCAGAAGTCTTACGTGCTGCTGCCGATCTGCCTGGGCTGCCCCCCTGGTTAGCGCAATTTCTCCGCGACAGTCGCTTAATTCTGTTTGGCTTGCTGATTGTAATTGGCTCCGTCTTTTTTCCGCAGGGTCTTGTTAGCCCCAACCTGTTCAAACCACGCAAGTCTCGCCAGAGAACCTAGAGGGGCAGCTTACTTCGGCAATTTGGATGTCGATCGCAGCGTCTCCACTCAGCTCGAACAATGCTCTTATCTGGCAAGAGGTTCGCTGGAAAGATGCTGGTAAAAGCCATCGTGCGCGAACGTGAGCAATTCTCAGGGTGAAAGCGAAAAGGTTGGTGCGATCGAAGACAATACAGTGATGCGCTAGTGATGTTCTGCCACCGTATGCCATGCCCTTAAAGGAACCTGTCGATGCTACCGCAGAATCCAATTGCCGTCCGATGCTGGCAGCAAAAGGGCTGAGTCGCCGCTTTGGCGGGCTAATTGCTGTTAATAACGTGTCCTTTACTGTTAACGCAGGCGAAATTTTTGGGCTGATCGGTCCCAATGGGGCAGGCAAGACAACCTTATTCAATCTGGTGACCGGATTGATCCCGCCCTCTAGTGGGCAGATGATCTATCAAGGTGCGGATCTGTCTCGCTTGCGTCCACATCAAGTCGCAGCCAAGGGCATTGCTCGCACGTTTCAGAACATTCGACTGTTTGGCAACCTCTCTGCACTAGAGAATGTCATGATTGCCCAGCATATACATAGTCACAGTGGCATTCTACAGGGGGTGTTTGGGTTGTCGCCTGCGCCTCGTGAAGAGCGACAGATGCGGCAAAAGGCAAGGGAGCTATTAGAACTAGTGGGACTGAGCGATCGCGCGGATGAACAAGCCCAGAACTTTGCTTACGGCAACCAGCGTCGATTGGAAATCGCTCGTGCCCTGGCACTGCAACCGCAAGTCCTGCTGCTGGATGAACCTGCTGCTGGCATGAACCCCAGCGAGAAGCAGCAACTGAGTCACTTTATCCGCCAAATTCGTGATCAGTTTGACCTGACAGTGCTGCTCATCGAACACCATGTGCCACTCGTCATGGGCTTGTGCGATCGCATCGCCGTTCTGGATTTTGGACAACTCATTGCCCTGGGCGATCCAGCGCAAGTTAAAAACAATCCAGCCGTCATCGAAGCCTACCTGGGAGCCGAATAATCCCCGTCTTCCCTCTGCCCTCTGCCGTTTTTCTTCTGCCCTCTGCCTCATGCCTTCCCCACTGCTCGACATTCAAAAACTTAGCGTCAACTACGGCGGCATTCAGGCATTGCAGGCGATCGATCTGGTCATCCATGCAGGAGAGGTTGTCACGCTGATTGGTGCCAATGGCGCAGGCAAAACCACAACCTTACGGGCGATTTCCCGGCTGATTGGT
>JBGTJW010000269.1:0-2341 GCA_041744955.1 Stenomitos sp.
CGCTGAGTTGGAAAGGAGCATGGATCAGAGCAAAAGCTATAATTACTGATAGACCAGTCAAATTCTTTGAGGCTCATGAGTCAGCATTTAACTCTAGAACTAAGTGATGAGGTTTATGCAGACCTACAGCAAAAGGCTAACTCTGTAGGTGTGTCCATCGCAGAGTGGATTGTTGCTGTATTAAACAATCAAAGCAACGGTGTAAGTAAGGCTTTGCACTCAATAGCACAGCAAGAAGAGGCTCGTCAGAGATTTAGGAATCATGCTGGGGCGATTAGCCTTGTCTATGCAACAGGCATAGACAATGAAAATATTGATGCTGATCTTGCAAAAGCCTACGCAAATGAGTACGAAGGATAAGGTTAATCTGTGCTTTTAGATACGTCAGGCTTGCTGTGCTATCTTCATCAAAATGAGCCGCAACACCAAGAAGCAGTGCAATTACTCAACGGTGCAAGCAAGAAGTCTTTAACTCATAGCTATGTTTTAGCAGAGTTGATTGCTCTGGCATTGATACGTCGGTTTCCTCGTCCTGCGGTGCTAGCTTTTGTAATGGACTTGCTTGACAATCCAGATAGCGAAACCCTTTGGGTGGACGAACCACTGCATCGAGAAGCCATGAAACTGTTGATCGATCGTCAAGACAAGACTTATTCATTGTGTGATGCAGTTAGTTTTGTTTTGATGCGTCAGCGTGGTATGACAGATGCATTGACGACTGACCGGCATTTTGAGCAGGAGGGTTTTGTAAGACTATTACAATCAGCCAGCTAACACTTCGTTAGTACGGATGTTACAGAGGTTATCGGTGGGTGTTCGAGGTGATCTGCCGCCGCACAACTTCACCGTTAGAGGGTTAAAGTGCCTGCAACTACGATCGCCACCTTAAGAATTGAACACAGCCCTCACGCCACATTATTTCTCAACCAAACGCAGCGGATGACCGTCTGGATCGCGTACCAGCATTCCTTTTTTGAAACCTAATGTTTGCTGAGGAATGGTGACAACATTGGGAGAAATAAAGGTAGTTTGATTGAGCTGTAACCGATCGGCGATCGCCGCTACATCCTTCACCACCAGCGTCGTTTGCCAGTGCAGTAAATCATTCGGTTTGGCATCCGCAGGGAGCGATCGCCCATCCTTCGGTGCCAGATATTCCAAAAACTCAATGCCAGTTCCAGTGGGAGAGCGCAACCCAGTAATGTGCAGTCGTGCGCCTTGCACATTGTTGAGATGCTCCTGCTCTGTGCCAGCGTTCATGCTTTCCCCTGCCACCTTGAGACCGAGTAGATCACGATAAAACTTGAGGCTGGCGGCTGTGTTGGAAACCACGATCGCCGTGTGGTCAATGCCCAAAAAGAGCTGCTTCGTTGGTTGCTGCCATTTTGGATCGCCTTTGCCAGGTGGAAAGTAAATAATCTCTAAATTGTGTCCATCCGGATCTTTGAAGTAGAAGGCACGAATGCCAGCCGCCGCTTTGTTGGAGTCGGGAATGCGCTGAGGAGCGGTGGATGCGTGTTGTACTTTATATTTGCGTAACTGTTGGTATGCCTGATCCATATCACTCACCGCGATCGCAATATGTTGGAACCAGCGATCGTTACTACGTGAATCAATGGGAATCGGCCGCCCTTTCGGTGTCAGGTATTCCGTCAGTTCAATCAACTCCTTGCCAAGTTGTAGTTTAACCACTCGCAACCGTACACCAAACAGCCCTTGTAGCTGCTCATACTCTGTGCCCAACACTTCCACGTCAGACACTTTCTTGAAGGACAAGACAGTGGAGTAGAAGTCTACTGCTCGATCCATATCCGAAACCGTCATACCCACAGACTCTACGGCAACGACAGCGTTTTGCACCGTCTGTCGTTGAGCTAATTGAGTCCGGATGGCAGCGCTCTGCCGAGGTGTTTGGGAGCCTACCTGAAGTTGCGGTGCCGCAACAATCACTGCAAAGATAACCGCAGCGAGGAGCGATCGTTTGAATATTTTAGTGAATTGTGTCGGCATCTTCAAACCTCAGCAGGCGATTCGGACTTGAGGAGAGCGATTGATGTGCTCAATGCAGCATGTAAGAATGCCTCAACCTGCTGCTGTTGGGCTTCAGCACTGACAGACTCAGCGAGTCGAGAAGCAGGCAGTACAGCCCCAACCCAATGCTGAGTGTGCCAAAAACCATGACCGTCAAGGGCAGGAAGGCCGGCTGCGTCTGGATAGGGGTAAGGAGACACGTACCAATACGGTTCGTGATAACTGGTGTCTCCGGGCGATAATCCCACTCCGACGGTGAGCGGGCTACCGTTTTTAGTGCCGGGAAGCATGATCAGCGTTGCCATATCAA